>JAFEFZ010000312.1 GCA_018240325.1 Pseudomonadota bacterium | reverse complement strand
CGGTGTTGCCGGCTGCGGCCGCAGCCGTCACCGGCGACGCCGCCGCGAGGCCGCGCGGATCCGTGAGCCAGCACTGCGTGGCATCGGCCGAGAAGATCGGCGCGCCGCTTGCCGGCGGTGTGCGCAGGTCCAGGCCCAGCGCCTGCTGCCGGTTCACGGCCGCGGCAAAGTCCGCACCGAGCTGGCCGAGCTGGGCGCGCGCAGTTGTCAGGTCTTCGTTCTGGAAGCGCAGCAGCCCGGCGATCGCGCCGCCGCCGAGCTCGGCCGCGGGCAGCAGGCGCACGAAGCCGCTGTCGGAGATGCCCACCGCCGCGCGCGCAGGGTCGGCGGGGTCGGGCTCGACGCTCAGCGTCTGCGCCTGGCTGCCCAGCACCAGGCGCTGGCCGCCGGCGATGAACACGCCGACCGTGCCGTCATCGGCGGCCACCGTGCTGATCTGCAGGTGTTCGCTGATCTGCCCGAGCAGCCGCTCGCGCTCGTCCAGCAGGTCGTTGGGCGGTTGGCCCAGGCCCGTCACCGCGGCAATGCGCTGGTTGACGTCGGCCACGCCCGCGGCCAGCTGGTTGAGCTGGGCCACCTGCACGCGCAGGTCTTCGTGCACCGCCTGCTGCAACGCGTCGAGCTGCCCGCCGGCCGTCGCAAAGGCCCGCGCCGCGTCGCCGGCGCGCGCCAGCACCACCTGGCGCGTGGACGCGTCGGCCGGGTGCGCGGCCAGATCGGTCATCGCGTTCAGGAACTGCCCGGCCGCGTAGCCGATCCCCTGCTCGCCGGTGGGGAAGGCGGCCTCGAGCCGCTGCAGCATCTGCAGCCGCGCGGCGTCCATAGCCGCCAGCGCGCGCGTGCTCGCGGCCTCGCGGGTCAGCAGCGCGTCGTGTGCGCGGCTGACCGTGCTCACGTCCACGCCCTTGCCGAAGAAGCCGGCGCCGGTGTACTGGCTCTGCGCGGTCGCGAGTTCGACCTGCTGGCGCGAATACCCGGCGACGTTGGCGTTGGCGATGTTGTGGCCGGTGGTGGCGAGCGCGGCGTAGCTGGCCGCCATCGCCTTGCTGCCGATCGACATCAGCGCCGATGCACCCATCTCAGTTTTCCATGGTGCCGAAGCTGCACCCGCGACGCATGAAACGGCCAAGCCGAGCGACCGCCGCGGATTCGGCTCTGCCGGTCCGCCAGCGGGCCTTGCAGGCCGCGCCGGGCGAGCTCGCCCGGCCGCTCGCCAGGCGCAATAGGTCCACAGGACCTCTTGCGTCCGGGCTTGCCTGCCTCGAGGGGGCGCGCGCAGCGCGTAGGGGGGGTCTCATTTCATCCCGTGGCGCGCTGCAGCCGCAGCGTGGTGTTGATCACGCGGCTCAGCTTGGCCGCATAGTCGGGGTCGGTCGCGTAGCCGGCGCGCTGCAATGCGCCGGCAAAGCCGGCCGCGTCGCGCCCCTGCGCCAGCACCTCGCGGTAGCGCGGGCTGCCCTGCATCAGGCGCGCATAGTCGGCGAAGGACTCGGCCGCACTGGCGTAGGCGCGAAAGCGCGCGACCGTGCGTACCGGGCGGCCATCGACCACTTCGGTGGTGGCGGCCTCGACCACCGCGCCCTTCCAGCCGGCCCCGGCCTTGATGCCGAACAGGTTGTGCGACGGCGTGCCGTCGGCGGCGCGGATGTCGCGCCGGCCCCAGCCGCTTTCGTGCGCCGCCTGGCCGATCATGAAGGCCGCCGGGATGCCGGTGGCGGCCTCGGCCGCCTGCGCCGCGGCGCGATGCCGGGCGACGAAGTCGGCGGCGTTGCGGCTGGGCGCACCGGCCGGGCCGGCCGACGCCGCGGGCTGCCGCTGCACGCCGTCGGCGCTGCCGCCCGGCACCAGCAGCGGTGCGGCGGCGCCCATCTGGCGCTCGAGCTGGCGCACGATCGCGTCGCCCAGGCCGCCGGGCAGCCCGGCGAGCTGCTGCGCGAACTGCTGGTCGAGCATCTCGGTGCCCAGCTTCGAACCTTCGTTGTCGAGGCTGCCCGAGGCCAGCGTGGCGGCGCGCAGGCTCTTCATCACCTCCTGCATGAACAGCGCCTCGAACTGCCGGGCCGCCTCGCGCACCGCGGCCTTCGGGTCGCTGCCGGCGGCACTGCGCAGCCGCGCCAGCGCCGCCGCATCGCCGGCCAGCGCCTGGCCCGCCGCTGCGCTGCCCACCGCCATCAGATCACCTCCAGCTCGGCGTTGAGCGCGCCCGCCGCCTTGATCGCCTGCAGGATCACGAGCAGATCCTGCGGCGTCGCGCCGAGCGCATTCAGCGCCTTGACCACGTCGGTGAGCTTCGCGCCGGCGGGCAGGTCGATCATCGATTTCTGGCCGGTGGTGATCGAGATGTCCGACTGCTGCGTGACCACGGTGCGTCCGGCGGCCAGCGCATTGGGCTGGCTGACCGTGGGCGTGGTCGAGATCGTGACCGCCAGGTTGCCGTGCGCCACCGCGCAGGCGCCGAGCGTGACCGCGTCGTTCAGCACCACCGAGCCGGTGCGCGCGTTCAGGATCACCTTGGCCGCCGGCCGCGCCGGCTGCACCTCGAGGTTTTCGATATCGGCGACGAAGGCCACGCGCTGCTCGGGCGCGCGCGGCAGCGCCACCTGCACCAGGCGCGCGTCGAGCGCAACCGCGGTGCCCTCGCCCTTGGCGCGGTTGATCGCCTGCGCGACGACGCGCGCCGTCTGGTAGTCGCCCACGTGCATCGCCAGCTGCAGTGCGTCGCCGTCGAGCGCCGGGTTGGGCACGCTGCGCTCCACCGTCGCGCCCGCCGGCACCCGGCCCGACGACAGCTGGTTGATCTGCACCTTCGAGCCGTTGGCCGCGGCGCCGGCGCCGCCGATCACCAGGTTGCCCTGCGCGATCGCGTAGATCTGGCCGTCCACGCCCTTCAGCGGCGTGGCCACGAGCGTGCCGCCGCGCAGGCTCTTGGCATTGCCGATCGACGACACGTTGACGTCGAGCGGCTGGCCCGGCTGCGCGTAGGGCGGCAGCATCGTCGTGACCATCACCGCGGCCACGTTCTTCAGCTGCAGCGGCGTGCCCGGCGGCACGTTGACGCCCATCTGCTGCAGCATCGACAGCAGGCTCTGCGACGTGAAGGGCGCGGCCGTGACCTGGTCGCCGCTGCCGTCCAGGCCCACCACCAGGCCGTAGCCGGTCAGCTGGTTGGGGCGCACGCCGGCCACCGACGCCACCTCCTTGATGCGCGCGGCTTCGGCCGGCCACCACAGCGCCGCGCCGGCGAGCACGAAGGCGAGCCACACGAGGCCGCGCACCCGGCGTTCGATCCGCCGCTCGGCGTCGGGAGCGCATCGCGCCGGCGGTGTCGGCAGCGGCCGGCTCATATCGGCAGCAGGTTCAGGAAGAAGCGGCCGAGCCAGCCCATCGTCTGCGCGTCGGCCTGCGCGCCGCGGCCGCGGTGCTCGACGCGCACGTTGGCGATCTGGGTGCTGGCGATCGTGTTGCCCGGCTGGATCAGCCGCGGATCGACCTGGCCCGAGAAGCGCAGCACGTCGACGTTGCTGTTCACGCCGATCTGCTTCTCGCCGGCGATCAGCAGGTGGCCGTTGGGCAGCACGTCGGTGACGACCACGCTGATGCTGCCGAAGAAGTTGTTGCTGCTCTGGGTGGCGCCCTTGCCGGCAAAGCTGTTGTTGCTCGAGCCTTCGGCGTTGGCGCGGGTGAGCGCGCCGGGCTTGATGTACGGCAGCGCCGACACCGACGCGTCGATCTTGCCGCTCTTGTCGATCGAGCTGTTGGACGACTGGCTGGCGACGATCTTCTCGACGATCTCCACCTTGAGCGTGTCGCCGCGGTGGCGCGCGCGATAGTCCTCGAACAGCGGCCGGTACGCGGCCTGCTGGAAGATCGCGCCGTTCGCCTGCACCACCTGCGGCGGCGGCGCCGGCAGCGCGTTCGTCGGCTCGGCGACCTCGACCCGCGGGTTCATCGTCACGCAGCCGGCCAGCGGCAGCGCGGCGGCCAGCAGCACGAGCGCGCGCATCACAGCTGCCCCAGCCGCTGCAGCATCTGGTCGGTGGTCTGGATCGCCTTGCTGTTGAGCTCGTAGGCGCGCTGGGTGGCGATCATCGACACCAGCTCCTCCACCACGTTGACGTTGCTGCCCTCGACATAGCCTTGGAGCACGCTGCCGTGGCCGTCGGTGCCGGGCGCGGCGGTGTTGGGCGTGCCCGACGCCGCCGTCTCGGCGAACAGGTTGCCGCCGCGCGGCTCGAGCCCGGCCGGGTTGACGAAGGTCGCGAGCTGGATCTGGCCCAGCTGCTGCGGCGCGGCCTGCCCGGGCAGGGTGACGGCGACGGTGCCGTCGGCGGCCACCGACACGGTCTGCGCGTTGGGCGGGATCGTGATCGGCGGCTGCAGCGCGTGGCCGCTGCTGGTGACCACCTGGCCGTTGGGATCGACCTGGAATGCACCGTCGCGGGTGTAGGCGGTGCTGCCGTCGGGCAGCTGCAGCTGGAAGAAGCCCGCGCCCTTGACCGCGAGGTCGAGGTTGTTGCCGGTGTTCTGCAGGTTGCCCTGCGCGAAGTTGCGCGTCGAGGCCGCGACGCGCGTGCCCAGGCCCACCTGCAGCCCGGTGGGCAGCTGCGTCTGGTCGCTGCCGGCCGCGCCGGCCTGGCGCAGGTTGTCGTACATCAGGTCCTCGAACACGACGCCGCCGCGCTTGTAGCCGTTGGTGCCGACGTTGGCGAGGTTGTTGGCGATCGAATCCAGCTTGGCCTGCTGGCCTTCCATACCGGTCTTGGCGATCCACAACGATCGGTTCATGCCCTGCTCCCGCGATTGCCGGCGAGTTTCGGGCGAAGGCGCCGGCCACGCACAGGCGATAAGGCCGGCGAACGCCGTGCTTCTTCACGCGACGCCGCGCTCGTGGTGCGGACGCTGCGCGCGCGGCGTGCACGCTGCCCGGCCGCAGCGAGGCGCAGCGCCCGGCGCGAGCGGGTCAGGCCAGCGCCGGCAGCGCCGCCGCCACCATCGCCAGCCCGGCAGCGCTGAGCAGCAGCAGCAGGCCGCGGCGGAAGGCGGCCGCGCTCAGGCCCAGGTAGATGCGCGCGCCCAGCATCGACGGCAGCACCAGCGCCGGCGCCACCACCGCGAAGCGCGGCCACATCTCGGGCGTGACGACGCCGCTGAGCACGTAGATCGCGAAGGTGGCGGCCAGCGCACTCAGGCTGAAGTTCTGGATCACGCTGCGCTGCACGTCCTTGTCCCAGCCGCGCAGCGTGCTCCACAACGACGGCACCACGCCCGAGAAACCGCAGATGCCGCCCATCACGCCGCCCACCGCACCGACCACGCCGTCGAGCCAGCGGCCGCCGAAGGCGATGCGGGGCCAGCGCCCCGCCAGCAGCATCGCCGGGCAGCAGACCATCAGGAACAGGCCCAGCACCAGCTTGAACAGCGCCGGGTCCAGGTACGGCAGCGCGGCCACGCCCAGCGGCACGCCGAGCACCGCGCCGGCGATGAAGGGCAGCAACAGCGGCAGCGACAGGCCGCGGCGCACGGTGAACAGCGTCAGCGTCTGCCCGACCAGCCCGCCGAACACCGCCATCACCGCGGCCAGCCCGGGCTCGATCCCCCACACCCAGACCGACATCGCGACCATCGAGAACGCGAAGCCGGAGATGCCCTGCACCAGCCCGGCCAGCGCCGCACCGCCGATCAGCCAGAGCGTCTCGGCACCCATCGCGTGCCGCGGGCGGGCTTCAGCGCCGGCGGCCCGGGCTGCGCCTGCCGCCCAGGCGGCGCGCATTGGCCACGGCCCTGGCGTGCACCGGCTTCAGCCCGGCGGCCAGCACCCGCAGCGCGGCATCCGGCGGCAAGGCCGCGGTCCGGTGCGGCGCCGGCGGCCAGGCCCAGGCCGCCGACCCCGTCGATGACCACAGCTGCTGCTGCATCTGCCAGGCGGTTGTCGTCATGGCCGCCCACGATTGCCAGAACGCGCGCACCTTCTCGGCGCTCATGGTGTGGAACTCGCGGCGGTCGGCGGCCGTGGGCCTGGGGCCCGCACGCAGCATGCGGCCGACGCGGTGCGCGACCACCTGCGGCGCGGCGATCGAGAGTTGCAGGGTATCGCGCGCCAGGCGCACGGCGGTGGGGGAACGGCGTTTGCTCATTGCGCCATTTTCGGCGATTCGCGCAGCGCTCGCCGCGGGCGATGCACCGGCACCCGCGGCGCCCCCAGGGCGACGCGCCGCCACCTGCGGCGTCCCTTGCCGCACCAGCGCCCGGCTCAGCCGGCGTTGCCCAGCAGCTTCGCGGCGGCCTGCTCGTTGTGCTCGGCGGTCTGCAGCAGCTTCATCTGCTGCTCGAACTGCCGCGACGCGGCGATCATCGCGACCATCGTCTCCACCGCGGCGACGTTGCTGCCCTCGAGCGCGCCCTGCTGCACGCGCGCGGCCGGGTCGGCGTCGAGGCCGCCGCCGTCGGCGCTGCGGAACAGGCCGTCTTCGGCGCGCACCAGCGGGGCTTCGGGCGTGACCAGCTTCAGCCGGCCGATGCGCTGCGGCGCGGCGCTGCCGCTGCGCGCGCTGATGCTGCCGTCGGGCGCGATCTCGACCTGCGCGCCGGCCGGCACGTTGATCGGCCCGCCGTCGCCCAGCACCTGCAGCCCGCTGCGGGTGACCAGGTCGCCCTCGGGGCTCAGGTCGAGCGCGCCGCCGCGGGTGTAGGCCTCGGTGCCGTCGAGCGCCTGCACCGCGAGCCAGCCGCGGCCAGCCACCGCGACGTCGAGCGTGCGGCCGGTGGCCTGCACCACGCCGGGCGCGTCGCTGTGGCGCGGCGTCGATTCGAGCGCATACACGCGCGTGCTGGCGCCGTCGCCGCGCACCGGCACCGCGCGGAAGGCGGCGATCTCGGCGCGGAACCCCGGCGTCGATGCATTGGCCAGGTTGTTGGCGAGCACGTCCTGGCGCTGCAGCGCCGCCTTCGCGCCGGCCATCGACAGGTAGATCATGCGGTCCATGCGGCGCCTTCGGCGGTGTGCGCGGCGTCAGGCGCGATCAGCGCAGGTTCACCAGCGTCTGCAGCACCTGGTCCTGCGTCTTGATGGTCTGCGCGTTGGCCTGGTAGATGCGCTGCGCGGTGATCATGTTCACCAGCTCGCCGGTCAGGTCGACGTTGCTGTCCTCGAGCGCGCCGGCCTGCAGCACGCCCAGGCTGCCGTCGCCCGCCACGCCGACCATCGGGTCGCCCGACGCGTTGGTGCGCGCCCAGGCGTTGTCGGCCAGCGGTTGCAGCCCCTGCGGGTTGCGGAAGTTGGCCAGCTCGATCTGGCCGGCCGGCTTGGACTGTCCGTTCGAGTAGCGCGCCATGATCACGCCGTCGGCCTCCACCGCGATCGAGCTCAGCTGCCCGGCGCTGTGGCCGTCCTGGCGCATGTCGGTCACGGCGAAGGCCGAGCCGAACTGGGTGGTGCCGCTGAAGTCGAAGGTCAACGACCCGAAGGGCACGATCTGCGCGCCTTGGGCATTCGGCACCGGCTCCACGCCCGTCAACGCGACCGGGCCGGCGGGTAAGGTCGGCGCAGCGCCGTTCGCCGGGAACTGCAGCGTCGTGATCGGCACCGGCGCGCCCGGCGTCCCGCCGATGCTGCTGCCGTTGGCGGTGGCGAACACGTTCCACTGGTCGTTGCCCGCCTTCTGGTAGTACAGGCTGACCGCGACCTCCTGGCCCTTCTCGTCGTAGATCGTCAGCGACCGCGCGTTGTTGTAGGTGCTCGCGTCGGCGAAGTCGATCACCGGCGGCGCCGGCGCCGCCGGCCCGGTGACGGCCACGCGCGAATCGAGGTTGAACTCCAGGTCCACCCGGCTGGTCGGCTTCGGCTCGATGCCGGTGGTGGGCAGCCGCAGCGGCACCGACGCGCCCGGCTGGATCACGCCGTTGGCGTCGGCCGCATAGCCCAGCAGCCGCGCCTGCGCGTTGTTGACCAGGTAGCCGTCGCGATCGAGCTTGAACTGGCCGTTGCGGGTGTAGCTGATCGGGCTGTGGCCGTCGGTCACCTGGAAGAAGCCGCCGCCGTTGATCGCCAGGTCCAGCGGGTTCTCGGTGGTCGACACGTTGCCCTGCGTGAACTGCTGCGCCACCGCCTGCAGCGTGGTGCCGATGCCGACGCTGTTGGTGCCCGAGCCGTTGAGCGCGGTCGCGTACACCGCCGCGAACTCGGCGCGTGCGACCTTGGAGCCGTAGGTGTTGGCGTTGGCGATGTTGTTGCCGATGACCTCGAGGTTCTTGCTCGACGCGTTCAGGCCCGACAGGCCTTGCTGGAAGCTCATGCGGGGCTCCTGGTGGGAAGACTGGATGTCAGTTGAACGCGCGCACCGCGTCGTAGGCCACGGTGCCGGCGCGGGCCAGCTCGAGGTTCAGCACATTGCCGTCGCTGACCACCGCCTCGACGCGGTCGCGCGCCAGCGTCGTGCGCAGCACGCTCGCGCTGCCCGCCTGCGCGCTGACGCGAAAGCGGTAGTCGTCGGCATCGCTCACCTCGCCCGACGGCCAGGCGAATTCGTGGCGGCCCGCCGATTGCGCACCGAGGTCGAGCTGGCCGACCACGCGGCCGGCGCCGTTGAGGATCTCCACCTTCACCTGGTCGGCGGCGGCACTGAGCTCGAAGCCGCCGCGGCCGGCGCCGTCGGCCACCGCCAGCCGGCTGCCTTCGACCGTGACCTCGCGCCCGACCAGGCTCGCGCCCTGCAGCGCCTGCAGCGCCACCAGCCGCGTGTTCAGCCCGGCGACCGTGCCGTTGAGCTTCTCGATGCCGCTGACCGTGTTGATCTGCGCCATCTGGCTGGTGACCTGCGCGTTGTCCAGCGGGTTCAGCGGGTCCTGGTTCTTCAGCTGCGCGACCAGCATCTTCAGGAAGCGGTCCTCGCTGCCGGCGGCGGCAGCGGCGCTGCCGGCCCGGCTCGACGCCACGCCGCTGCCGCCGTTGACCGCGTCGATCACACTGCTCATGACTGACCGAGCTGCAGCGTCTTCAGCAGCAGGCTCTTGGCGGTGTTCATCACCTCGAGGTTGTTCTGGTACGAGCGCGAGGCCGAGATCATGTTGACCATCTCCTCGACGGTGTTCACGTTGCTGTAGGTCACGTAGCCGTCGGCGTCGGCGGCCGGGTGCTTCGGGTCGTGCACGCGCCGCCCGGGCGTCGCGTCCTCGGTGACCGCGGCCACGCGCACGCCCGCCGTGTCGAGCGCCCCCATCAGCTCGGCCTGGAACACCACCTGCCGCGCCTGGTAGGCGCGGCCGTCGGGGCCGGCCACGGTGTCGGCGTTGGCCAGGTTGGAGGCCACCACGTTCAGCCGCTGGCTCTGCGCGCTGGCCGCGCTGCCGCTGACGTCGAAGATGCGGAACATGCTCATGCCGGCCTCCTGGCGGGGTTCAGCTCTGGTTCGGGCCCTTCATCGCGTCGCTGAGCGTGCGCACCTGCGCGTTCAGGAAGCGCAGCGTCGCCTCGTACTTCACGCCGTTGTCGGCGATCGACGCGCGCTCGCGGTCCATGTCGACCGTGTTGCCGTCCAGGCTGCTCTGGCTGGCGCTGGCCCAGCGCAGCTGCGGCTCGGCGCCGGTGCCGCCGGGCAGCGACGCGCGCAGCCCGTTCAGCGCGGCACCCGCCGGCCCGGCGCTGCCGGTGGCGGCACGCAGCGCGGCGGCGAAGTCCAGATCGCGGGCCACGTAGCCGGGGGTGTCGGCGTTGGCGATGTTGCCGGCCAAGAGCCGCTGGCGCTCGGCGCGCAGCGTCAGCGCCTGCGCCTGGAAGTCGAAGCTGTCGCTGAGGCGGGGGATCATCGGCGGCCCTGGCAGTTGCGGCGACGCGTGGTCGATGCGGCGGCATTGTGGGCAGCGCACCGGCCGGCCATGGGCACGAACAGGCACGGCTTGGCCGGTCAATTCATGCCGCTGCGGCACGGCCGGCGTGCCTACAGTGCGCTGCCGTGGACCAGCCCCAGACCCGCCCCCCCGGCTGCGCGCGCCCGCGCACGCAGCGCCCGCTTCGGCGCCTGCGCTGCCTGGCGCTGTTGGCTGTCGCCGCCGGCACGGCCGCGGCGCAGGACGGCGCCGCGATCGACGCCGCGGTGCAGCGCGAGCTGGGCACGCTGGGTGCCGGCCTGGGCTCGCACCTGGGTTCGCAACTGGGCGCGAGCCTGGGCAACGGCGCGGCCGGCGGCCCGGTGCGGGTCGAGGTCGAACCGGGGCGGCTCGACCCGCGGCTGCGCCTGGCGCCCTGCGAACGGGTCGAGGCCCGCTTGCCGCCGGGTGCGCTCGCCTGGGGCCGCACCCGGGTGGTGCTGCGCTGCGCCGAAGGGGCCACCCCCTGGCAGGTGTACCTGCCGGTGACGGTGAAGGTGTACGCGCCGGCCTGGGTCGCGGTGCTGCCGCTGGCCGCCGGCACCGTGCTGCAGGCCGAACATCTGCAGCCGGCCGAAGTCGACTGGGCTGCCGAACGCAGCCCGCCGATGGCCGACGCCGGCAACGCGCTCGGCCGCAGGCTCGCCCGGCCGCTGGCGCCGGGCCAGGCGCTGCGCGACGCCGACCTGGCGCGGCAGCAATGGTTTGCCGCCGGCGAGCGCGTGCAGGTGGTCGCCCGCGGCGAGGGCTTCAGCGTCAGCGGCGAGGCGCAGGCGCTGGCACCCGGCATCGAAGGCCAGCCGGTGCGGGTGCGCACCGACGCCGGCCAGGTGCTCACCGGCACCCCGGTGGGCAACCGCCGCGTCGAGCTGGTGCTGTAATGTCGATCCCCCCGGAGCGCGGGGCCGGTGCCGCAATCGTGCACGCAGGCCCTCAAGTCGGCGCCGCCGCCGTCCGATATCCGTGCCATGCAAGCCCGGCCGCTGCGGCCGCCGCTGCCCGCAGGAGTTCGCCATGAAGATCGGTCCTCTCGACAGCCTCCCCGCCGCGTCCCCGGTTGCCGCCGAGCGGCGCGCATCCGCCGCCGCGAATGCGCACGGCGACACCGAGGGCCTGCGGGTCGAGCTGGTCAGCCGGCAACTGCTCGCCGGCGAACCGGCGCGAGCCGATATCGACCAGGCCAAGGTCGACCGCATCGCGCAGGCGATCCGCGACGGCAGCTTCCGCATCGACGCCGGGGCGATCGCCGACAAGCTGATCGCCAACGCGCAGGAACTGCTCGCGCCCCCGCTGCGCTGATACACGCGCGGCCGGCACCGCGCCGCCGCGAACCCGAAGCCGGACCCCTACACCCGATGGCCGCTGCCGATCTCGAAGCCTGCGTCGCGCACGTCGAACAACGCCTGCTGGCGCTCGGCCAGGCACTGGGCGAACCCGATGCCGGGCGCCTCGAAGCCGAAGCCGCGGCGCTGCAGCGCGCGCTGGCCGCCGCCGTCGACCGGCTGCGCCGACCGGCGGGCGCAACCGAGCTGAGCGCACCGCTGCGCCTGCGGCTGGCGCACGCCGGCGCGCAGGTGGCGGCGCAGCGCGAGTCGCTCGCCCGCGCCACCGCCGCGCTCGACCGCGCGATCGACGTGCTGCTGCCGGCCAGCGCCGCCCGTGCCGCCTACGACGCCGGCGGCCAGGCTGAGCGCCAGGCCCGCGGCGGCAGCACGCACGCCTGACAGCGCCCCTCGGGGCCGGGCTGCGCCCAGCCCGCCCCGCCGTGACGGTCAGGCAAGCTCGGGGCGGCCGGGCGACCACCCGAGCGCCTGTGACCTGCTCCGCCGCGCCGGGCATCGCGCCGGGCATCGCGCCGTGCAAGGCTGCGCAGCGCGGCTGGCGGGAGCAAAGGGCCGCTCCCGGAGGCCTTGACCCTTCAGGCCGGCAGCCCGGCCGCGGCGGCGCTCACCACTCGCGCAGCCACGCGCGCAGCCGCGCGATGCTCTGGCCGTGCAGCTGGCACACGCGGCTCTCGGTGACCTCGAGCACGGCCGCGATCTCCTTCAGGTTCAGGTCGTGCTCGTAGTCCATGCTCATCACGTACTGCTCGCGCTCGGGCAGGTGCTTGATCGCCTCGACCAGCGCTTCGCGCATGCGCCGGTCCTCCAGCAGGCCCAGCGGGTTGCCGGCGTCGGTGGCCAGGTGGCGATCGAGGAAGTCGTCGTCGCCGTCGTCGCCGCCCAGGTCTTCCAGGCACACCAGCTGGGTGCCGCGCACCTTGCCCAGCAGCTCCTGGTATTCGGCCAGCGCCAGCCCCATCTCGGCGGCGATCTCGCGTTCGGTGGGCGCGCGGCCGTGGCGCTGCTCGAGCGTGCGCACCGCGGCTTCGATGCTGCGCTGGTGGCGGCGGTCGCCGCGGCTCATCCAGTCGTTGCCGCGCAGCTCGTCGAGCATCGCGCCGCGGATGCGCTGGGTGGCGAAGGTCTCGAACTGCACGCCCTGCGCCGTGTCGAAGCGCGTGAGCGCGTCCGACAGGCCGATCATGCCGACCTGGATCAGGTCATCGAGCTCGACGTTGGCCGGCAGCTTGGCGATCATCTGCTGCGCCAGCCGGCGCACCAGCGGGCTGTACTGCTTCAGCGTCGCGTTGGCGTCCAGGCGCCCCTTGGCGGTGTACATCGGTGCTCAGCTCCGGGCGGATCGGGTCGGGTTCGGGGGGTGCGGCCGCGGCGGCGGCGTCCACCCGGCGGTGTCGTCATCGGGCAGCAGCAGCGCCGCCAGCAGCCGCAACAGCGGCTCGGGCACGGGCTCGCGCGCGTCGCCGGCCGGGTCGAGCACGACGCGGTCGTGCAGCACCGCGCCCAGGAAGCGCTCGGCGCAGCCGGCCAGGCGCGCGCCGATGCGCGCCGCCAGCGGCTGGCGCGGCGGCACGCACAGCAGCAGGTCGAAATCCATCCGGCCGCAGCGCAGCGCCAGCAGCTTGATGCCGGCGTAGGCATGGGTCAGGCTCTCGGGCGCCGCGCCCGCGAGCACCAGCACCGCGGGCACGCTTCGGTCGAACAGCCGCACCACGTCGGCGGCATCGGCGTGCAGCAGCACCAGGTCGGCCTGCGGCGCGGCCGCCTCCAGCCGGGGCAGCAGCGCCGCAGCCGAGCCGCGTGCATCCACGTGCGCCAGCGGCAGGCCGCGCGCGGCCAGGTAGGCCAGCCCCGGCCCCACGGTCTCGACGCAGGCGGCGAGGTCGAGCGCCGCCAGTTCGTGCGGCGGCGGCGATGCGGCGGCGGCATCGACCACGAGCGCGTGGCGGCCGAGCGCCGCCAGTGCGCTGCCCAGGCGTTCGAGCGCGACCCCGGTGGCCGGCACGTGCGGGTTGGCCAGCAGCACCAGGTGGCGCGGCTGCGGCGCGGCGAACAGCCGGCGCAGCCCATGGGCCTGGTCGGCGGGCCGGGTAACGGGCAGGAACGGCGGAAGCGGCATCGCGGGGCGTCCGGTCGGGCGTGGCTCAGGCGTGCGCGGCGGCCGGCGCTTCGGGCCGTGCGCGCAGGCCGGCGAACACCAGCTGCACGTCGTACGCGTCCATGCGCCACGCGCCCGAAGGCGCCGGGCGCAGCGCCTGGCGCACCAGCGCCGCGGCCGACAGCCGGTGCCAGTCCTCGGGCACGCGCTGGCCGTTGGCCACGGCCAGCACCTTGAGCTTGTGGCGGATCATCGCGTCCAGCGCCGGCGCGAGCTTCACCGCCTCGTCCACCTTGGACAGGATCACGCCGCGGCAGCTGCCGGCGCGGTAGGCGGCGAGGACGTCGTCGATCGTCTCGCCCTGTGCCGCCGCGTTGAGCACCAGCAGCCGCTGCAGCTTGCGGTGCGACAGCATGTCCAGCAGCTCGCGCGTGCGCGCGTCGCGCTGCGCCATGCCGGCGGTGTCGATCAGCACCAGCTTCTTGCCGGCGAGCAGGTCGAGCAGGTCTTCCAGCGACGCGCGGTCGTGCGCGGTGTGCACCGGCACGCCCAGGATGCGGCCGTAGGCGCGCAGCTGTTCGTGCGCGGCCACGCGGTAGGCGTCGAGCGTGATCAGGCCGAGGTTGGCCGCGCCGTGGCGGGTGGCGAAGGCCGCGGCCAGCTTGGCGGTGCTGGTGGTCTTGCCGACGCCGGTGGCGCCGACCAGCGCGTACACGCCGCCTGCGTCCTCGAGCGCGGTCTCGGCTTCGCCGCAGGGCAGGTTGCGTTCGAGCACGCTCGCCGCCCAGGTCATCTCGTCGCAGTCGCCGGGCAGGCCGTCGACGAGCTTGCGCACCAGTGCCGGCGAGAAGCCCAGGTCGAGCAGACGCTGCGTCAGCTGCGCCTGGCGCGGCTGGCGCCGCAGCTTCTCCATGAAGGCCAAGGCGCCGAAGCGGTCTTCGATCAGGCCCCTCATCGCGCGCAGCTCGTCGAGCACGGTGAGCGTGGCGGCCGATTCGCACGCAGCCGGCGCCTGGCCGGCACCGAGCGGCACCGCCATCGCCGCGGCCGCCGCGGCGGGCGGCAGGATCCTCGCGCGCGACGCTTCGGCTTCGGCCGCGCCGGCCGCGGCCTCGTGCAGCCACGGCAGCTCGTCGGCCACGGGCGGCTGCGGCGGCAGCGCCGCAGACGGGTGCAGCGGCGGCTGCGGCGGCGGCGCAGACGGCGGCTCGGGCGCCTGCACGGCTGCACGGGTGCGCAGCGCCGCGGCCGGCGGCTGCGGCGCGGCGGCCAGTGCCTCGGCCCTGGCCTGCGCCGCCTGCGCATCGGCCTGGCTGCGCTGCTGCGCCTGCTGCTCGGCGCGGCGCCGGCGCAGCATGCGTTCGCGCACGTAGTCCTGGAACGACAGCGTGCTCATCGACAGCTTGGCCACGTCCTGCTCGACGCCGGCGGCGGATTCGGCAGCGGCCGCAGCCGGCACGGCAGCCGCAGCCGGCGCGGCGGCGCCCGGCGTGGGCGGTGCGGCGTCGAAGGCCGGCACGCCTTCGCCGGCCATCGCCAGGACTTCGACGCCGTCGGCCGCCGGCCGGGTGGACAGCACCACCGCGTCGTCGCCGAAAGCCTGGCGCACCAGGCCGAGGGCCTCGCGCGCGCTGCGCGCCGAAAATCGCCGGACGTTCATGCAGCCTCCTGCTGCCGCGGGGCGGGGGCGCCCGCGCGGCGGGGATGCATCGCAGCCGTCATGCGCCGGCTCCGATGATCGATCCGATGCGGATCGAATGGGTTTCGGGGATCTCGCTGTGCGCCAGCACCTTCAGCCGCGGCGCCGCGCGCCGCAGCAGCCGCGCCAGCGGCGCGCGGATCGGGTCGGGCACCAGCAGGCAGGCGGGCACGCCCAGGTCTTCCTGCGACTTGGCGCTGCTGGCCGCCTGGCGCGTGAGCGCCTCGGCCACGCCCGGGTCGAGCGCGGCGCCGTGCGGGCTGTTCAGCGCCTGGCTGACCAGGCGTTCCAGGTCCGGGTCGAGCGCGATCACGTCGAGCTCGCGCACCGCGCCGTAGATCTGCTGCACGATCGCCGGCGCCAGCTGCACCCGCACCAGCCGCGCCAGCTCGGCCGCGTCGGCGCTGCTGCCGGCATGCTCGGCCAGCGCCTCGACGATGCCGCGCAGGTCGCGGATGTGCACGCCTTCTTCGAGCAGCAGTTGCAGCACCTTGTGCAGCGTGGCGATGCCGACCATCTTGGGAACCACGTCTTCGATCAGCTTGGGGGCGAGTTTGGTGACGTGGTCGACCAGCGCCTGGACCTCGACGCGGCCCAGCAGCCGCGCCGCGTTCACCTGCATCAAGTGTGAAAGGTGGGTCGCGACCACGGTCGGACAATCAACCACCGTATAGCCGGCCATCTGCGCGGTCTCGCGGTGGCGCTCCTCGATCCAGGTGGCGGGCAATCCGAAGGCCGGGTCGGCGGTGGCCGTGCCGGGCAGCGGCTGGGTCGCGCCGCCGGGGTTGATCGCCAGCCACAGGCCGGGATGGGCCTCGCCCTCGCCCACCACCGCGCCGCGCAGCGTCACGCGGTACAGGCTCGGCCGCAGCTCGAGGTTGTCGCGGATGTGCACCGCGGGCGGCAGGAAGCCCATGTCCTGCGCGAACTTCTTGCGCACGCCCTTGATCCGGCCGAGCAGGTCGCCGTGGCCCGGCCCGCGCGCGGCGTCGACCAGCGCGATCAACCGATAGCCGACCTCGAGCCCGAGCGTGTCCACCGGCACCAGGTCGTCCCAGCTGGCTTCGGCCCCGGCAGCCGGCACCGCCGCTTCGCGCGGCTGCGCCGCCAGCACCGCCGCCTGCCGTTCGCGCCGGCGCACCCACCAGCCGAGCGCGCCGACGCCCGCGCCGATCAGCGCGAACACCAGGTGCGGCATGCCCGGCACCAGCCCGAGCGCGCCGATGATGCCGGCGGTCACGAACAGCGGCTTGGGCGTGCCCAGCACCTGCGCGTGGATCTGCGCGCCGATCGCCTGGTCCTTGCCCACGCGCGACACCACCATCGCCGCCGCCACCGACACCAGCAGCGCCGGCACCTGCGCGACCAGCGCGTCGCCCACCGCCAGCTGGATGTAGCTGGCGGCAGCGGCCTGCACGCTCAGGTCGTGCTGCGCGACGCCGATCACGAAGCCGCCGACGATGTTGATCGCCAGGATCAGCAGCCCGGCGATCGCGTCGCCGCGAACGAACTTGCTGGCGCCGTCCATGCTGCCGAAGAAGTCGGCCTCCTCGCCGACTTCGGCGCGGCGCTGGCGCGCCTCCTTCTCGTCGATCAGGCCGGCGTTGAGCTCGGCGTCGATCGCCATCTGCTTGCCCGGCATCGCGTCGAGCGTGAAGCGCGCGCCGACCTCGGCGATGCGTTCGGCGCCCTTGGTGACGACGATGAAGTTGATCACCACCAGGATCGCGAACACGATCAGCCCGACCGCGAAGTTGCCGCCGATCAGGAAGTGGCCGAAGGCCTCGATCACCTTGCCCGCCGCGGCCGGGCCGCTGTGGCCGTCGACCAGCACCACGCGCGTGGAGGCGACGTTCAGGCTCAGCCGCATCAGCGTGGTGATCAGCAGCACGGTCGGGAAGGCCGCGAAATCCAGCGGCTTGACCATGTGCGCCGAGATCATCACCACCATCAGCGCCAGCGCGATGTTGAAGGTGAACAGCAGGTCCAGCGCGAAGGGCGGCAGCGGCAGCACCATCATCGCCAGCACCAGCACGACGAACACCGGCACGCCGAGCGCGCGCCACACGCCGGCATGCGGGCCCAGCCGCTGCTGCAGGCGGTGCATCAGCGCGTTCATGCGGATTCGCCCTCACGGCGTGCGGGCGCGCAGGTCCGACGCATGCGGCGCGATGTCATGCCCCGGCCTCCCCCGAGCCCGCATCCGGATCCAGGCCGGGCGGCACCGCCACCGCCGCCAGCGGCGCCGGCGCAGCGCCCTGCCCCGCCAGGTGCGCGCGCAACGCATACACGTGCGCCAGCACCTGCGCGACCGCGGTGAACAGCGCCTGCGGCACCGGCCGGTCGAGCTCGGCGTGCGCATACAGCGCGCGCGCCAGCGGCGGCGACTGCAGCACCGGCACCTTCGCGCCCTGGGCCGTGTCGCGGATGCGCAGCGCGACCAGGTCGGCGCCCTTGGCCACCACCGTCGGCGCGCTCATCCGCGATTCGTCGTAGCGCAGCGCGACCGCGTAGTGCGTCGGGTTCATCACCACCAGGTCGGCCTTGGGCACCGCCGCCAGCATGCGCCGCGTGGCCAGCTCGCGCATGCGCGCGCGCTGGCGCTGCTTGAGCTCGGGGCTGCCTTCGGTCTCGCGCTGCTCCTGCTTGTATTCCTGCGTGCTCATGCGCAGCCGCTTGGCGTGCAGGTGGCGCTGCAGCGGCACGTCCAGCGCCGCGAACGCGGCCAGCGCCAGCAACAGCCACAGCAGCCCGTCGGCGAGCGCCTGCCCGAGCCGGCCCAGCGCCAGCGGCAGCGGCAGCCCGAGCGTGGCGGCGAAGTCGTCGAGCCGCGCACGCAGGAACAGCGCGCCGACCACGCCGACGATCAGCGCCAGCGCGCAGGCCTTCAAGGCCTCGCCCACCTGCCGGCCCGACACCAGCCGGCCGATGCCCGCGAAGGGATCGAGCTTCTCCGGCTTCGGTGCCAGCGCCTGCCAGCTGAAGTTCCAGCCGCCCGCGGCCACGCCCGCGGCCAGCGCCGCCGGCAGCATCACCGCGCCCAGCACCAGCACCACCCCGAACGCGGCCGCGAGGCCCTGGGCCAGCCGCCCCGGCATCGCCAGCGGATCGGCCAGCGCTGCGGCGTCGAAGCGCAACCCGGCGGCCAGCGACTGCTGCAGCGCCTGCAGCAACCGCGGCGCGAACGCAATCAGCAGCCCGAGCACCGTGCCCACCGCCGCGAAGTGCGCCAGGTCGCGCGAGCGCGCGATCTGCCCCTGCGCACGGGCCTTGCGCAGCTTGCGTTCGGAAGCCGGCAGGCGGCGGTCCTGGGTGTCGGCCATGGGGTTCGGGCCCGCCGTCGTCAGCGGACCCGGCCATGCTGCCGGCAGCGCCGGCCGACTTGAGCCCGAAAAGAAGGCCGAAGCCGGGAGTTGTTTCAGCGGGAATCACCCGCCGCAGTTCGACCTGTTCACTCGCCAGCAGGACTTGCCGAATCCACGAACCAGATGACCTGGGAGGTCGGCGACGACGCCTAACGCCCAACGGCTGCGATCGAGCAGTTCCTCACGCCGTTGCTTGACGTCCGACGACGTGAGGCAGCAAAAACGGGAAGGCAGACGATCGCCGATATAGCATGGCCGCACCGAGCAGGGCTCCGCGTCGCGAACGCAGACCGCTCGGCACACAACCCTTTCGTTGGACCAAGAAGGAGCGCATTCGAATGATTCCGGGATCGAAGTTCAGGCTCGCAGCGCTGACCGCGAGCGTCCTGCTGCTGATCAGCGCATGCGGCGGCGATGATTCGCCATCGTCTAACGCAGATCCTCAAGGTGCGTACGCGGGAACCCTGTCCGGGGGGAACGGGAACAAGTTCGAACTCTTGATGCTCGAGGATGGCTCCTACTGGGCACTCTATGGCGACGAAAGTGCCGGAACGTTCTTCGTTTCTGGCTTCATCGAGGGTTCCGGAGCTGTCTCCGGGGCGACCTTCACCTCCTCGAACGCCAGGGACTTCGGCACTGACCCATCGACGCCAGGGTCGGTCAGCGCCAGCGTCAAGCAGGGTGAGTCCATATCCGGCACTGCACGATTCGGGAGTCAGACCGTCTCGTTCAGCGGGACCACGGCCGCGGTAGCGCCATACGACTACAACCAGCCGGCGCAGCTGACAGACATCGCCGGAAGATGGACGCTCTCTATGCTTACCGGCGAGACCGCCGGCGTGACGATCTCCGACAAGGGCGCCATCGCCGGTTTCTCGTCCGGGGGCTGCGCATTCACGGGGTCCATAGCGCCCAGGCCGTCGGGGAAGAACGTCTTCAACCTGAGCGTGACCTTCGGCTCCGTGCCCTGCGCGTTGCCCGGCCAGAAGGCCGACGGCGTTGCGCTGTCCTCGCTGACCGCCGCGGGGAAGCGACAGCTGATCGTTGCCACTGTCGATGCCAGCCGTCAGTACGGCACTGCGGGATTCGGCACGCGTTGATCGACGCGGTCGGTGCCTTCTGAAAAGGGCGCTCCGCCGGTGCCGGCAAAGCCGACAAGGGGTTGGCCGGCGGAGTGAAAGCGCGCAGCGCTTCGGTGAAGACTCATATCGCGCAGCGATGTGATGTCGGAGCCAGTAGGAATTTGGCTGAGCGCAGCCGGCTGCCCCTCGTCGGCTCTGTCTCAGCGGCTCCGGAACGCAGCGAAGAACAGCAGACCTTCCGCAGCAAGGCTGCAACGGGCCGGAACCGACCGCGCAGAAGATCGCTTCAATGCTTGCCCTTGACCGCCAGGTACAGCGACAGCGCCGCGATCACCAGTGCCAGGGCGGCGCCGAAGCCGAGCAGGTCGCGGCTGCCGTCCCACGCGACCGCCTCGCGCATGAACAGCACC
>JAFEFZ010000311.1 GCA_018240325.1 Pseudomonadota bacterium | reverse complement strand
GCCGCCGCTGCGGCGGCGGCTGCAGGCGCAGCCGCGCCCGGCGCCGGTGCGGCCGACCAGGCCGGCGCGCCCCGCCCGGCGGCTGCGCCCGGCGCGCCGCCCTTTGCCACGGTGATCAACGGCGCCAGGCGCATCGCAGGCCCGATCACCGCCTGGCAGCGCGACGACCGGCTGTGGCTCGAGCTGGCGCCGGCAGACTTCGGCAAGCCGCTGCTGCTGTCGCCCAAGCTGGCCACCGGGCTGGGCCAGCCGCCGGTGCTCGGCGGGCTGATGGCCTACCCGGTCAACGGCGCCGGCGGCCCGCAACTGGTGGAGTTCAGCCGCGTGCACCACACCGTGCGGCTGCTGGCGCGCAACACCGACGCGGTGGCGGCGCCGGGCACGCCCGAGGCGCGCGCGGTGGCGGCGTCGTATTCGCCGAGCCTGCTGGGCAGCGCGCCGGTGGCCAGCCAGCCGCACCCCGAAAGCGGCAGCGTGCTGGTCGAAGCCAACGGCATCTTCCTGTCCGACCTGCTGGGCATCGGCATGCTGCTGCAGCGCACCTGGCGCCAGGGCTACGTGCTCGATCCGCGCAACAGCGTGATCACCACGGTGCGCGGCAGCGCGCAGTCGCTCGAGGTCGAGACCCAGCACCACTATGCGGCGGCGGGCATCGCCGCGCCGGTGCCGGGCGCGCCGCCGGGCATGCCGCAGCCGAGCTGGCCCCGCTACCTGCCTGACACCCGCAGCCTGTTCGTCGGCCAGCACTTTTCGCTGGTCGCGCTGCCGGCGCAGCCGATGGCCGCCCGCCAGGCCGACGCGCGCATCGGCCTGACGACCCAGAGCGTGCTCGACTTCAGCGACGACCTGGCACGCACGCCGCGCAAGCGCGTGGTCGAGCGCTGGCGCCTGGACAAGCGCGATCCGCAGGCCGCGCTGTCGGAGCCGGTCAAGCCGATCACCTTCTGGATCGACCGCAACGTGCCGCTGAAGTACCGCGACGTGGTGGCCGAAGCGATCCTGGAGTGGAACAAGGCTTTCGAGCGCATCGGCATCAAGGACGCGATCGTCGTGCGCCAGCAGAGCGACGATGCCGACTGGAGCACGCTCGACGCCGGCCATGCATCGGTGCGCTGGCTGGTGTCGGCCGAGGTCGGCTTCGGCGCGCTCGGGCCCAAGCACGTGGACCCGCGCAGCGGCGAGATCTTCGATGCCGACATCGTCGTCGAGAGCCATTCGACGCGCGCGCAGCGCAGCCTGCGCAACCAGA
This sequence comes from Pseudomonadota bacterium, assembly GCA_018240325.1. Taxonomy (GTDB): domain Bacteria; phylum Pseudomonadota; class Gammaproteobacteria; order Burkholderiales; family Burkholderiaceae_C; genus Rubrivivax. The sequence continues at coordinate 45,971 of JAFEFZ010000311.1, read as the reverse complement.
CGCTGGCCGGCAGCGCCGGCTTCGCCGCGGCGGTCGGCGGCGCGGGCGCGGGCACCGAAGCCTGCCGCCATGCCGACCTGATGACCGAGCAACTGGGCTACGCGCTCGACCTGCTCGACGCCGCCGCGCCGCTGCAGGCCGATCCGGACACGGCCGAAGCCTTCGTGCGCGACTACGTGAAGGACACGGTGATGCACGAAGTCGGCCACGCGCTCGGGCTGCGCCACAACTTCCGCGCGTCGCGCGTGTACACCGAAGCGCAACTGGCCGACGCCGCCTTCACGCGCGTGCACGGCATCTCCGGCTCGGTGATGGAATACAACGCGATCAACCTGCCGCGCCCCGGCCAACCGGGCGGTGCCGCGTTCCAGACGGTGCTCGGGCCCTACGACTACTGGGCGATCGAGTACGCGTACAAGCCGATCGCGCCGGCCGACGAGGCGGCCGAGCTGCAGCGCATCGCCGCGCGCAGTGCCGAGCCGCTGCTGGCCTTCGGCAGCGACGAGGACGCCGCGCTCGGCATCGACCCGGAGACGATCCAGCTCGACCTGGGTGCCGACCCGCTCGCCTACGCGGCCAAGCGGCTGGCGATCGCGCGCGACCTGTTCCGCCGCCAGGAGACGCGCGTGCTGCTGCCCGACGACAGCTATGCGGTGCTGCGCCGCTCGCTCGCCTTCGCGATCGGCGACGTGGGCCGCGTCAGCGGCGTGCTCGCGCGCCAGATCGGCGGCATGCGCACGTTGCGCGACCACGCGGGCAGCGGGCGCGAGCCGCTGCTGCCGGCGCCGGCACCGCTGCAGCGCCAGGCGCTGGACCTGATCGCGCGCCACCTGTTCGCGCCCGACGGCCTGTCCGTGAGCCCGGCGCTGCAACGCCGGCTGGTGCCGGATTTCGCCGAGCGCCTCGAATCGCCGGCGGTGCCCACCGACTACCCGGTGCCGCAGCGCCTGCTCGACCTGCAGCGCACGGTGCTCGCGCAGCTGATGAGCGACGTGGTGGCCGCGCGCATCCTCGACAACGTCGGCAAGCTCGACCAGCCCGCGCAAGCCTTCCGCCTGGACGAGCTGTACGCGCGGCTGAACCACGACATCTGGAGCGAGCTGGCCGCGGCCAGGCCGATCGCGCCGCTGCGGCGCGAGCTGCAGCGCGAGCACGTGAACCGGATCGCAGGCGCGCTGCTGCGTCCGGGCCCGGGCACGCGCGCCGACGCGCGCAGCCTGCTGCGCGCCCATGCGAGGCAGTTGCTGGCGCAGATCGACAAGACGCTCGCCCGCGGCGGTGCCTTCGATGCCGCCACGCGCGCGCACCTGGTCGACAGCGCCGACACGCTGCGCGAGGCGCTGGACGCGAAGACGATGCGCACCGGTTGAGCCGCACCGCTGGCGCGATCCGCGTGCGCACCGGCCCCGGGGAGCGGATCGCGGCGGCGCGGCGCGCGCGTGCTCAGCCGGCCTTGCGGCGCCTCGAGAACGCGCCCACGCCCGCCAGGCCCAGCGCCATCAGCGCGTAGGTGGCAGGTTCGGGCACCTGCGCGTTGGGCACGAGCTGCAGCGAAGTCTGGATGCCCAGGTTCGACTCGGTCGTGTGGCGCTCGGCAAAGAAGAAGTCGAAGGCGTAGTTGCCCGCGGCCTTGCCCGGCCCGAACAGCGTGTCGAGGTTGACCGTGCGGCTGGCCGCGCCGTGCACGCCCCCCAGGTCGATGCCGAGCTGCTTGTCGAAGAACACCCACACGTCGTCGTCGCCGGTGAAGGTGAAGCTCTGGCCGGTGCCCGGCTGGTAGCCGAAGGTCGCGGCGATCTGGTAGGTGAAGTGGTAGTTGTGCGCGCGGCCCTGGTTGCCGAGCAGTTCTCCGTCGATCGGGAAGAAGCTGTTGCTCGAGTAGCTGTAGATGCCCGAACCCGGTGCGGTTTCGGTCAGCGTGATCGCGTGCGCCTTGCTCGGTGCGGCGCTGCCGAACCATTCGGCAAAGGAAGCCGCCGAGCTGATGTAGCCCGGCGCACCGAAGGCGAGCGGCGTGGGCGCATTGCCGGCGAGCGTGCCGGCCACCATGCCGGTGACGACGCCGCCGATGCCCGATTCGAAGTCGGGGTTCGAGCTGCCCGGCACCAGCGCGCCGGGGATGAAATCGCGCACCGTGCCGGTGAGCGTGGTGCTGGCCGGCGCCGGCCCTGCGGCAAAGGCGGTGCCGGCAACGGCGGCGAGCAGGACGGAGCTCAGGTGCAGTTTCATCGCGTGGCCTTTCGATGGCATCGGTGGATCGATGGCTGCCATTGTTCGAAGGCCGCAGCGCCCGCGCATCGCCGCGGCCCGGGGGTGCGGCGCGGTGCCTTCGTGATCGACCGCACGCCGCGGCGCTTGCACCCGTAACCGCCGCAGCCCGGCCGTGGCGGCCGGGACTCGCCTGCGCTGCGCCCGCGCATCGGCGTGGCACGCCGATGGCGTGTGCACCGAAGCGATCGGCCCCGGCAACGCGCGCTTCAGCGTCTGGCCGCCGTACGCCCCAACCACGCGGCGCCGCGCACGCCCGACGCATCGCCGTGCCGGCTGGGCACGAGCCGCGTGCGTACCGTGTCGCGCACGCCGCCGCTGAACACCCAGCGCCCCCAGGCCTGCGGCACCTGCGTGTACAGCGACGCGATTCGCGACACGCCGCCGGCGAGCACGATCACGTCGGGGTCGAGCAGGTTGATCACCGCGGCCAGCGCGCGCGCCAGCCGGCCGGCGTGGCGCGCCAGCGTCGCCGCGCAGTCGGCGTCACCCGCTGCGGCTGCGGCGGCGATCTGTTCGGCGCTGCGCGCATCGCCGGTGGTTCGATGGTGGTCGCGCGCCAGCCCCGGGCCGCTGAGCAGCGTCTCGTTGCAGCCGCGCTGCCCGCACCAGCAGTCGAGCAGCGGATCGCGCTGCATATCGGCCCAGGGCAGCGGGTTGTGGCCCCATTCGCCGGCCAGCCCGTTCGGGCCGGCGAGCACGCGGCCGTGCACTGCGATGCCGGCGCCGCAGCCGGTACCCAGGATCACGGCGAACACCACTGCGGCACCGGCGCCGGCGCCGTCGGTGGCCTCCGACAGGGCCAGGCAGTCGGCGTCGTTGGCGATGCGCACCGGCTGCCCGAGGCGGGCCTGCAGGTCGGCCTGCAGCGTGCGGCCGTTCAGGCACTGCGAATTCGCGTTCTTGATGCGCCCGTCGGGCAGCACGCTGCCGGGCGCGCCCACGCCGATCGTGCAGGCGCCGCCGGCCGCGGCGCGCGCCTGCTCGGCCAGGCGGGCGACCGCCTCGACCGTGGCCGCGTAGTCGCCCTGGGGTGTGGCGACGCGCTGCTGCCAGCGCGCCTGCCCGTCGCCCGCCAGCAGCAGCGCCTCGATCTTGGTGCCGCCCAGGTCGATGCCGAGCGCGGCGGCCACGGGCTGCCTCCCCGGCCTTCAGATCGGCGCGCAGCGCCGCTCGAGCCAGGCCAGCGCCGCGCCGGCCAGCAGCGGCGCCAGGCGCGCGCGCACCGTCGCGTGGTAGGCGTTCAGCCAGTCGATCTCGTCGGCGCGCAGCAGGCTGCGGTCGAGGCAGCGGGTGTCGATCGGGCACAGCGTCAGCGTCTCGAACTCGAGGAATTCGCCGAAGGTGTCCGCGTCGGCGGTCGGCGCGGCGGGCACGTTGAGCACCAGGTTCTCGATGCGCACGCCCCACTGGCCGGGGCGGTACACGCCGGGCTCGATCGAGGTGATCATGCCGGGCTCCATCGCCATGTTGGCATCGGGCATCGTGCGGCTGATCGATTGCGGGCCTTCGTGCACGTTCAGGAAGTAGCCGACGCCGTGGCCGGTGCCGTGGCCGTAATCCAAGCCCTGCGCCCACAGCGGCGCGCGCGCGATCGCATCGAGCATGGGCGCGAGCGTGCCGCGCGGGAAGCGCGTGCGGCTCAGCCCGAGCATGCCCGCGAGCACGAGCGTGCAGTCGCGCCGCACCGCGGCGCTGGCCTCGCCGATCGCCCACACCCGCGTGATGTCGGTGGTGCCGCCCAGGTACTGCGCGCCCGAGTCGATCAGCAGCAGGCCGTCGCCTTCGATCGCCGCGTGCGACTCGGGCGTCGCGCGGTAGTGCGGCATCGCGCCGTTGGCGCGCCAGGCGGCGATCGTCGGGAACGACAGGCCGACGAAGCCCGGGCGCGCGGCGCGCGCGGCGCTCAGCCGCTCGTCGATGGTCAGTTCGGTCCAGCGCTCGCCGCGCGCCAGCGACGCCTCGAATTCGGCGTAGAAGATGCACATCGCGGCGCCGTCCTCGGCCATCGCCGCGCGCACGAACGCCGCTTCCTCGGCGCTCTTGCGGCTCTTGAGCAGCGTGCTCGGGTTGATCGCCTCGACCACGCGGCAGCCGGGCGGCACGCATTCGCGAAAGCCCAGCGTCACGCGCTTCGGGTCGATCAGCAGCAGGTCTTCCTCGCCCAGTCTGCCGAGCGCGGCGGCCGCCTGCTCGTAGGGCTCGACCATGATGCCGTCGGCGGCCAGCTCGGCGCGCAGCGCTTCGGGCACCTTGCCGGCGCCGACGAACAGCTGCGCCCGGTCCGGGCCGATCAGCAGGTGCGCGAGGAACACCGGGTTGTAGGCGACGTCGCTGCCGCGCAGGTTGGTGATCCAGGCGATGTCGTCGACGGTGGACACGAAGTGCCGGGTCGCGCCGTGGCGCGCCATCGCCGCGCGCACCGCGGCCAGCTTGTCGGCGCGCGCCTGCGGCGCCTGCGGCGCGCGGTGCGCCACCACCGGCGCCGCGGGCAGCGCCGGCCGATCGGGCCACACCGGCTGCAGCAGGTCGGCGTCGGTGCGCAGCAGCAGCCCGGCGGACTCGCAGCGCGCGCGCAGCGCCTGCGCGGCGGCCAGGCCGAGCACCTGGCCGTCTACCGCCACGGTGCCGCCGCGCGCCACCTGCTGCACGATCCAGTCCAGGTGCGCGCTCGAGGCGGCGCTGGCGATGCGCTCGAGCTCGATGCCGCTGCCGGCGAGCTCGCGCTCGGCCTGCACCCAGTAGCGGCTGTCGGCGAACAGCGCGGCGCGGTCGCGCGCCACCACCAGCGTGCCCATCGACCCGGTGAAGCCCGACAGCCATTCGCGGCCCTGCCAGCGCGCGGGCAGGTACTCGGACAGGTGCGGGTCGCTGCTGGGCACCAGCAGCGCGTCGACGCCGTCGTGGGCCATCTGTTCGCGCAGCCGCGCCAGGCGCAGGCGCTGCGGGGAGGTGCGGATATCCATCGACAGGGGCTCCAGCCTGCGGCGAGGGCGCCGATTCTAGGAGCCGGGTCCGCGCGCGGCTCCCGCGAACGGGGGGTGCGGCCACGCCGCCGGCGATGGCGTGCAGTCCGCCCCGGCAGGCGCGGGCCGCTGCTGCTAGGCTGGCGGCCCTGAATCTGCCCCCACACGGAGTTGCCCCATGCCCGGCCTGCTGCCCGACGTCGACCCCGACGGCCTGCTCGAATACTCGGTGGTCTATACCGACCGCGCCCTCAACCACATGGCGCGGCGCTTCCAGCGCGTGATGCAGGAGCTGTCGGCGGGGCTGAAGCAGGCCTACGGCGCGCGCAGCGCGATCGTGGTGCCGGGCAGCGGCAGCTATGGCATGGAGGCGGTGGCGCGCCAGTTCGCCACCGGCCAGCCGGTGCTGGTGGTGCGCAACGGCTGGTTCAGCTACCGCTGGAGCCAGATCTTCGAGACCGGCGCGATCACCGCCGCGGCCACGGTGTGCAAGGCGCGCCCGGCGGCGCCGGGCGCGCAGGCGGCGTTCGCGCCGGCGCCGATCACCGAAGTGGTCGATGCGATCTGCACCAACCGGCCGGCGGTGGTGTTCGCGCCGCACGTCGAGACTTCGGCCGGCATGATCCTGCCCGACGACTACCTGCGCGCAGTGGCCGACGCGGTGCACGCGCACGGCGGGCTGTTCGTGCTCGACTGCGTCGCCTCGGGCGCGATGTGGGTGGACATGAAGGCCACCGGCGTCGACATCCTGATCAGCGCGCCGCAGAAGGGCTGGAGCTCGACCCCCTGCGCCGGGCTGGTGATGCTGGGCGAGCAGGCGCGCGCGCGCATCGACGCCACCCGCAGCAGCAGCTTCTCGCTCGACCTGAAGAAGTGGCTGGCGATCATGGAAGCGCACGAGCAGGGCAATGCGCCCTACCACGCGACGCTGCCCACCGACGGGCTGGCGCAGCTGCGCGACGCGGTGCAGGAGACCGCGGCCTTCGGCTTCGACGCGGCGCGCGCGGCGCAGCAGGCGATCGGCGCCGAAGTGCGCGCGCTGCTCGAGGCGCGCGGCATCAAGAGCGTGGCCGCGCCGGGCTTCCAGGCGCCGTGCGTGATCGTCAGCCACACCGACCGCGCCGACTTCCAGAACACCCAGGCCTTTGCCGCGCAGGGCTTGCAGATCGCCGCCGGCGTGCCGCTGGCCTGCGACGAAGGGCCGGATTTCCGGACCTTCCGCATCGGCCTGTTCGGGCTGGACAAGCTCAAGAACCCGGCGCGCACCGTGCGCAGCTTCGAGCGTGCGCTCGATGCGGCGCTCGCGGCGCCGCAGCCATAGGCAACGCCGCAGCCGCAGGCCGCGGCGCCCGGGTTCACAGGTCGGTGCGCAGCTTCCAGATCTCGGGGAACAGCACCACGTCGAGCATCTTGCGCAGGTAGCCGACACCGCTGGTGCCGCCGGTGCCGCGCTTGAAGCCGATGATGCGCTCGACCGTGGTCACGTGCCGGAAGCGCCAGAGGCGGAACGCGTCTTCCAGGTCGGTCAGTTCCTCGCCGAGCTGGTACAGGTCCCAGTGATGATCGGGGTCGCGGTAGACCGTGAGCCATGCGGCCTCGACTTCGTCGCTGGCCGCGTAGGGCAGCGTCCAGTCGCGCGCGGTGTGCGTGGCCGGCACCGCCAGGCCGCGGCGCGCGAGCAGGCGCAGCGACTCGTCGTACAGGCTGGGTGCGCGGTACGCGGCGTCGACGTGCGCGAGCAGGTCGGGGCGGTGCGCGTGGGGCTGCAGCATTGCCGCGTTCTTGTTGCCCAGGCTGAACTCGATGCAGCGGTACTGCCAGCTCTGGAAGCCGCTGGAGCTGGCCAGGTACGGCCGGATCGCGCTGTATTCGGGCGGCGTCATCGTCGCCAGCACGTCCCACGCGTGCACCAGCTGCTCCATGATGCGGCTGACGCGCGCGAGCATCTTGAAGGCCGGCGCGAGCGCGTCGCGTGCGATGCAGCCGGTGGCCGCGCGCAGCTCGTGCAGCATCAGCTTCATCCACAGCTCGCTGGTCTGGTGCTGCACGATGAACAGCATCTCGTCGTGGCCCGGCGACAGCGGGTGCTGCGCGCTGAGCACCTGGTCGAGGTGCAGGTAGTCGCCATAGCTCATGTCGCGCGCGAAGTCGAGCTTGGCGCCTTCTTCGCGGACGATGCTTTCGGGGCGCTGGGGGTCGTTCATGTGCGGGGGCCTTCGGCTCGGAGCGCGCGCGGCGCGGTGGCGCATCTTGCAGCAACCGCCGCCGACAGGCGAGCCCGGCGAGCCCGCGATGCGCCGCGCGGGGCGCTGCGGCCTTCAGGCCGGATGCGGCAGCTCGCGCAGCACCGCGCGCACCGGGCTGGCGTCGGCCGCCATCAGCTTCAGCGGCAGCGCGATCAGCTCGTAGTCGCCTGCGGGCACGTCGTCGAGCAGCAGGTTCTCGAGCACGCGCAGGCCCCGGCGGCGCGCCACCTGGTGGCTGGGCAGCGCCTTGCTGTCGGCCGGGTCGATGCTGGCGGTGTCGATGCCGATCAGCGTCACGCCCAGGTCGGCCAGGCGCTCGAGCGCCTGCGGCGCGAACGCGGCGAGCGCCGGGTCCCAGCCCGTGGGCTGGCGTGCGTAGGTGCGCACCAGCACGCGCGGCGGCACGCCGTCCAGGTGCGGCTCGAGCTGCGCCCACTGCACCAGCGGCCCGCAGCCGATCGCGTGGATCACGCGGCAGCCGCCGATGTAGGGCGCGAGATCGACCGAGCCGATCGCGGCGCCGGCGTCGTCGTAGTGCAGCGGCGCATCGGCATGCGCGCCGGTGTGCGGCGACAGCGTCAGCGTCGCGACGTTGACCGGGCAGCCCGGGCCGATGCGCGCGCTCCAGGCCTGCGCGTAGCGCGCGTCGCCGGGGAACACCGGCGAACCGGCGTGCACCGGCGGCGAGATGTCCCACAGGCGCGGCATGGAGCGGCGGCTGGCCCGATGCCCGGCTGATGCGTGGCGTGCAGCGTCGGGCGCGCTTCAGCCGATGCGGCCGAGCAGCAGGTACTCCATCAGCGCCTTCTGCACGTGCAGCCGGTTCTCGGCCTCGTCCCAGACCACCGACTGCGGCCCGTCGATGACCTCGGCGGCGACTTCCTCGCCGCGGTGCGCCGGCAGGCAGTGCATGAACAGCGCATCGGGCCTGGCGGCGGCCATCATCTCGGCGTCGACGCACCAGTCGGCGAAGGCGCGGCGGCGCTCCTCGTTCTCGGCCTCGTAGCCCATGCTGGTCCACACGTCGGTGGTCACCAGGTCGGCGCCGCGGCAGGCGTCCATCGGGTCGCGGAAGACCCGCCAGCAAGAGCGGTCGGACACGCCGGCCACCGCCGGGTCGACCTCGTAGCCGCCGGGCGTGCTGACGTGCACCGTGAAGCCCAGGATCTCGGCCGCCTGCAGCCAGGTGTGGGCCATGTTGTTGCCGTCGCCGACCCAGGCGACCACCTTGCCGCGCAGGCACTCGACGGCGCCGGCGCCGACGCCGCCCGGGCCGCGGTGCTCGATGTAGGTGTACAGGTCGGCCAGGATCTGGCACGGGTGGTACTCGTTGGTCAGCCCGTTGATCACCGGCACGCGCGAGTGCGCGGCGAAGGCGGTGATGCGCTCCTGCTCGAAGGTGCGGATCATCACCAGGTCGCACATGCGGCTGATCACGCGCGCGCTGTCGGCGATCGGCTCGGCGCGGCCGAGCTGGCTGTCGCCGGTGGTCAGGTGCACCACCGAGCCGCCCATCTGGTACATGCCGGCCTCGAAGCTCACGCGCGTGCGCGTGCTCGCCTTCTCGAAGATCATCGCCAGCGTGCGGTCGGCCAGCGGCTGGTAGCGCTCGTAGTTCTTGAAGCGCCGCTTGATGATGCGCGTGCGCTCGAACAGGTACGCGTACTCCTCGGCGCGCAGGTCCTTGAACTGCAGGTAGTGCTTCATCGGCGGCGCGCCCGGCTTCATTGCGCCTCGGCCAGGAAGGCGCGGATCAACGGGCACAGGATCGCGACGATCTGCGCCGCCTCGTCGGCCGACAGGATCAGCGGCGGCACCAGGCGCACCACCCGGTCGGCGGTGACGCTGATCATCAGCCCGGCGTCGGCCGCGCGCTGCAGCAGCACGCCGCAGGGGCGGTCCAGCTCGATGCCGAGCATCAGGCCCTGCCCGCGGATCTCGACCACGCCCTCGACGCCGGCGAGCTCGCGCTCCAGGCCCGCCTTCAGCAGCCCGCCCACGCGCGCCGCGTTGTCGAGCAGGCCTTCCTCGACCATGATGCGCAGCGTCTCGACGCCGGCGCGCATCGCCAGCGGGTTGCCGCCGAAGGTGCTGCCGTGGTTGCCGGGGCCGAGCACGTCGGCCTTCGGGCCCACCACCACCGCGCCCACCGGCACGCCCGAGCCCAGGCCCTTGGCCAGCGGCATCACGTCGGGCACGATGCCCGCCCACTGGTGCGCGAACCACTTGCCGGTGCGGCCCAGCCCGCACTGCACCTCGTCGAGCATCAGCAGCCAGCCCCGGGCATCGCACAGGCGGCGCACGCCCTGCAGGTATTCCCAGCGCGCCGGGTTGATGCCGCCTTCGCCCTGGATCGTCTCGAGGAAGACCGCGACCACGTTCGGCCGCTCGGCGGCGACGCGCTCGAGCGCCGCCAGGTCGTTCAGCGGCACGCGCACGAAGCCCTCGACCAGCGGGCCGAAGCCGGCCTGCACCTTGGGGTTGGCGGTGGCCGACAGCGTGGCGATCGAGCGGCCGTGGAACGCGTTGTCGTAGACCACGATCTCGGGGCGCTCGATGCCGCGGTCGTGGCCGGCCTTGCGCGCGATCTTCAGCGCCGCCTCGTTGGCCTCGAGGCCGGTGGAGCAGAAGAAGACCTTGGTCAGGCCCGAAATCGCGCACAGCCGTTCGGCCAACTGCTCCTGCAGCGGCACCTCGTAGTAGTTGGAGCTGTGGATCAGCCGGCCGATCTGCTCCTGCAGCGCCGGCACCAGCTTCGGGTGCGCGTGGCCGAGCGTGTTGACCGCGATGCCGCCGAGCCCGTCGAGGTACTTGCGGCCGTGCGTGTCCCAGACCCAGCAGCCGCGGCCGTGCGTCAGCGCGACCGGCAGGCGGCCGTAGGTGTTCATCACGTGCGGCATCGCGGCGGGGCGGTCGGGGGCGTTCATCGGCACTCCTTCAGGCTGATGCGGCGGCGAAGGCCGCGGATTCTACGAGTGGGGGGTCGGATCGCTCGCCGGGGCTTGTCGCTGGGCTGGGCCGTGCCCAAAAGCAAAGAGCCTGCACTTCGGCAGGCTCTTCGTCGGCGGGGGGCTGGCTTCGCTTCGTGCGCTTCAGGCAGCGGTGGCGAGGGCCTTGACCTTGGCCGACAGACGGCTCTTGTGTCGCGCCGCCTTGTTCTTGTGGAACAGCCCCTTGTCGGCGACCGAATCGATCACCGGCTGCGCCGTCTTGAACAGCTCGGCCGCCTTGGCCTTGTCGCCGGCGGCGACCGCCTTCTGCACGTTCTTGATCACCGTGCGAAAGCGCGTGCGCAGCGCCGTGTTCGCCGCGTTGAGCTTCACGTTCTGGCGCGTGCGCTTGCGGCCCGAGGCGATGCGGACGGTCTTCTTCTTGGCTTTGGACGAGGTGGCCATGCTGCGGTGCGGATTGGTCGGGTGCCGAAAAGCCGGCGAGTATAGCACCCGGGCCGGCCGCTGCGGCGCGGGCCTGGAGGCCGCTGCCTATAATCGCGCGCCCCGCCGCCGGCCCGCTGCGTCCCGCGCGCGTCACGCACGCGACGAGCACGCACGCGATGAACCTGCTGAAGGCCGCCTCCACCGTCTCGATCCTGACGCTCGCCTCGCGCATCACCGGGCTGGTGCGCGAGCAGCTGATCGCCGCCGCCTTCGGCGCCAGCGCGGCCACCGACGCGTTCAACGTCGCCTTCCGCATCCCCAACCTGCTGCGCCGGCTGTTCGCCGAGGGCGCCTTCTCGCAGGCCTTCGTGCCGATCCTGGCCGACGTGCGCGAGCGCGAAGGCGAGGCCGCCACCCGGCGGCTGATCGACGCGGTGGCCACCGTGCTGTCGTGGGTGCTGCTGGCGACCTGCGTCGCCGGCGTCGCCGGATCGCCGTTGCTGGTATGGCTGATCGGCTCGGGCCTGGCCGACTTCGACCTGGCCGCGACGATGACGCGCTGGATGTTCCCGTACATCCTGTTCATGTCGCTGGTGGCGCTGTCCGCCGGCATCCTAAACACCTGGCGGCGCTTCGCGGTGCCGGCGATCACGCCGGTGCTGCTGAACCTGGCGATGATCGGCGCGGCCGCCTGGGGCGCGCCCCAGTTCGCGGCCTGGGGCCTGCCGCCGGTGCTGGCGCTGGCCGCCGGCGTGATGGTCGGCGGGCTGCTGCAACTGGCGGTGCAGGTGCCGGCGCTGGCGCGCATCGGCTGCCTGCCGCGCATCGGCCTGAGCCCGGGCGCGCTGCGCGCCGCCTGCCGGCACCCGGGCGTGGGCCGGGTGCTGCGGCGCATGGCGCCGGCCGTGCTGGGGGTGTCGGTCGCGCAGGTGTCGCTGCTGATCAACACCCAGATCGCCTCGCATGTCGCGGTCGGTGCGGTGTCGTGGCTGACCTATGCCGACCGGCTGATGGAGTTCCCGACCGCGCTGCTGGGCGTCGCGCTGGGCGTGGTGCTGCTGCCGCAGCTGGCGGCGGCGCGCTCGCGCGACGACGGCGCCGCCTATTCGGCGATGCTCGACTGGGGGCTGCGCATGGTGCTGATGCTGGCCTTGCCCTGCGCGGTGGCGCTGCTGGTGTTCCCGCAGCCGCTGATCGCGGTCGTGTTCCACTACGGCCGCTTCAGCGCCTTCGACGTCGACATGACCACGCGCGCGCTGATGGGCTACGGCGTCGGGCTGATGGGGCTGATCGGCGTGAAGGTGCTGGCGCCGGGCTTCTTCGCGCGGCAGGACACGAAGACGCCGGTCAAGATCGCGATCGTCGTGCTGGCGGCCACGCAGCTGATGAACGCGCTGCTCGTGCCCTGGCTCGGCCACGCCGGGTTGGCGCTGGCGATCGGCCTCGGGGCGCTGCTCAATGCGGGCTGGCTGCTGCACGGCCTGCGGCGCATCGGCGCCTACCGGCCGCAGCCGGGATGGGGCCGGTTCATCGCGCGCGTGCTGGCGGCCAACCTCGCGCTCGGCGCGCTGCTCGCCTGGGCGGGGCTGGCGATCGACTGGCTCGGGCTGCAGGCGCACTGGGCGCAGCGCGCGCTGTGGATGGCCGCGGTGCTGGGCGGCGCGGCGCTGCTGTACTTCGCGGTGCTGCTGGCCTGCGGGCTGCGGCCGGCCGACTTCCGCCGCCGCGCCTGAAGCCTCGCGCCTGAAGCCTGCGACGCAGCCTATACACTGCGTCGCATGACACAGCGGCGTAGGGCGCACGCGGGCAGGGCGGGGCGATGGCGCTGACGCTGCGCTTCGATGCCCCGACGCCGCTGCAGTATTTCGCCGCGCTGGTGGCCGAGGATGCGAGCTTCGCGCTGCTCGAGGCTGCGATCGCGGTGGCGCAGGACGACGAGCCCGATCTCGACACGCAGGAAGTGCTGGCGCAGATCGATGCGCTGGCCGTGCGGCTGAAGCGGCGCGTGCCGGCCGATGCGCCGCCGCTGCACAAGCTGCGCTGCCTGAACCGCTGGTTCTATGGCGACCTCGGCTTTGCCGGCAACGTCAACGACTACTACGATCCGCGCAACAGCTGCCTGCACGAGGTGTTGACGTCGCGGCGCGGCATCCCGATCACGCTGGCGCTGCTGTACCAGGAGTTCGGGTCGCAGATCGGCCTGCAGCTGCACGGCGTGTCCTTTCCCGGCCACTTCCTGGTCAAGCTGCGCTCGAGCCGCGGCGAAGTGGTGATCGATCCGGTCAACGGGCAATCACTGTCGCGCGAGGATCTGGAAGAGCGCCTGGTGCCGTATCGGCGCTCGCGCGGCCCGGGCGGCGCGTTCGACCTGCCGCTGGCGCTGTACCTGCAGCCGGCGCCGCCGCGCGAGGTGCTCGCGCGGCTGCTGCGCAACCTGAAGGAGATCCACCGCGGCACGGGCGACCAGCACCGGCTGCTCGCGGTGTGCGAGCGCCTGGTGGTGCTGCTGCCCGATGCCTGGGGCGAGCGGCGCGACCGCGGCCTCGCGCGCGCCGAACTCGGCCTGGCCGAGGCCGCGGCGGCCGACCTGCGCGCCTATGTCGAGCACCAGCCCGAGGCCGCCGACGCGGCCGCGCTGCGCGCACGGCTGCAGGCGCTCGGCGGCGGTGCGCCGGCTTGAAGCGGCGCGGGCGTCGGTGCCGGATGCGCGCGCCGGCGATCCGAGGGCGCCCGCCTAAAATGGCGGCCATGGTGCGCGGCCACTCCGTTCGATGAAGCAGATCCCGCTGGCCATCGGTCCCGAGGCAACGCCCACCTTCGAGTCCTTCGTGCCCGGCGCCAATGTTGCCGCTGTCGAGCACCTGCGCGCGCTCGGGCCGGCCGCGCCGCCGGTGTACCTGTGGGGCCCGAGCGGCAGCGGCAAGACCCACCTGCTGCGCGCGCTGGTCCATGCGCATCAGGCGCAGGGCGGGCGCGCCGGCTTCGTCGATGCCGGCCGGCCCGCGCCCTGGCCGGCGCAAGAAGGATGCTCGCTGATCGTGCTGGACGGCTGCGACCAGCTCGATGCCGCACAGCAGCACGCCGCGTTCGCGCTGTTCGTCGGCTGCGCCGAACAGGGCCAGCGCTGGGCGGCTGCCGGGCGCGTACCGCCGGTGGACCTGGCGCTGCGCGACGATCTGCGCACCCGCCTGGGCTGGGGCCATGTGTTCGCGCTGCAGCCGCCGGCCGAACCCGAGGCGCGCGCCATCGTGCGGCGCGAAGCCGACCGCCGCGGCATCTTCCTGACCGATGAGGTGATGGCGTGGCTGCTGACCCGTCAGGCGCGCGACCTGGGCAGCCTGATGCGGCTGCTGGACCGGCTCGACCGCTTCGCGCTGGCGCGCCAGCGCGCGGTCACGCTGCCGCTGCTGCGCACGATGCTCGACGAGGAGCCGGCCGGCGTGCCGCAGCCGCGATGAAGCTCGCGCTGTTCGACCTGGACGGCACGCTGCTGCCGATCGACTCCGACCATGCCTTCGGCGAATTCCTGGTGCGCCTGGGCTGGGCCGATGGCGAGGAATTCCGCCGCGGCAACGATGCCTTCTATGCGCAGTACCTGGAAGAGGCGCTGGACATCGCCGCCTATGTGCGCTTCGCCACCGCGCCGTGGCGCGCGCGCGGCGCCGAGGAGCAGGCGGCGGCCAGCGCGCGCTTCGTGGCCGAGGTGATCGCGCCGTCGATCGACACACGCGCGCGCGCGCTGGTCGCGCGCCATGCGGACGCCGGCGATCGGCTGGCGCTGGTGACGGCGACCAACGAGTTCGTCACCCGGCCGATCGCGCGGCTGTTCGGCATCGACACGCTGATCGCCACCGAGCTGCAGCGCGACGCGCAGGGCCGCGTGACCGGCGAGATCCACGGCGTGCCGGCCTACCGCGAAGGCAAGGTGCAGCGCGTGGCGCAGTGGCTGCATCAGCAGGGGCAGCGCTTCGAGGATTTCGAGCGCATCAGCTTCTACAGCGATTCCACCAACGACCTGGCGCTGCTCGAGCAGGTCAGCCACCCGGTGGCGACCAACCCGGCACCGGCGCTCGAGCGCATCGCGCGCGAGCGCGGCTGGCCGATCCTGAATCTGTTCGCATGATCCGCAAATTCATCAAACGCCTGCTCGGCAAGGGCGAAAGCCCGCCTGTGCCCACCCTGGGCGCGCGCGTCGAAGTGCCGCAGGCCGGCCACGGCATCGACCCGGCGCTCGTCGACGAGCGTGCGCTGCGCGTGGTGCGCACGCTGCAGGAGGCCGGCCACCAGGCCTACATCGTCGGCGGCGCGGTGCGCGACCTGCTGCTCGGCGTGCGGCCGAAAGACTTCGACGTCGCCACCGACGCCACGCCCGAGCAGGTCAAGGCGCTGTTCCGCCGCGCGTTCATCATCGGCCGGCGCTTTCGCATCGTGCACGTGGTCTACGGCCGCGGCCGCGACCACGAGGTGATCGAGGTGTCGACCTTCCGCGCGCTGCTCGACACCGCCGCGGCCGAGCAGGTCAGCGGCAACGAGAAGACCGCCAAGCACGAGCTGTCGGGCAAGACGCACGTGGTCGATGCCAGCGGGCGCGTGCTGCGCGACAACGTGTTCGGGCCGCAGATCGAGGATGCGGCGCGGCGCGACTTCACGATCAATGCGCTGTACTACGACCCGAGCGCCCAGCTCGTCGTCGACTACCACCACGGCCTGGACGACGCGCGCGCGCGCGTGCTGCGCATGATCGGCGACCCGGCCGCGCGCTACCGCGAGGATCCGGTGCGCATCCTGCGGGTGGTGCGCTTCGCCGCCAAGCTCGGCTTCGGCGTCGACCCGGCGACCGAGGCGCCGATCCGCGAGCTGTCGGCGCTGCTGGCCAACGTGCCGGCGTCGCGGCTGTTCGACGAAATGGTCAAGCTGCTGCAGACCGGCCATGCGCTGAAGAGCCTGCGCTCGCTGCGCGCGCTCGGGCTGGAGCGCGGCATCTTCCCGGTGCTCGACGCGGCGCTCGACCCCGCGACCGGCGAGCCGGGCCGCTTCGTGCAGCTGGCGCTGGCCGACACCGACCGGCGTGTCGGCGAAGGCCTGTCGGTGGTGCCGAGCTTCCTGCTCAGCAGCCTGCTGTGGCCCGAAGTGCAGGCGCGCTGGAGCCGGCTGCGCGCCGACGGCGAGCCGCCGGTGCCGGCGCTGCAGCAGGCGATCGACGCCGTGTTCGACGCGCGCATCGGCGACATCTCCGGCCGCGGCAAGCTCGCCGCCGACATGCGCGAGATCTGGCTGATGCAGCCGCGCTTCGAGCGCCGCAGCGGCAACGGCCCGCGTGCGCTGATCGAGCAGCCGCGCTTCCGCGCCGCCTACGACTTCCTGCGCCTGCGCGCCGATGCTGCGGAAGTCGAAGCCGAGCTCGCCGACTGGTGGGAGGACTTCGCGCTGGGCAGCGACGACGACCGCGTCGCGCTGCTGCAGGCGGTGCGGCCGCCGCCGCGGCGCCGGGCGGCACCGGCCTCGACGCAGGTTCCGGCGCAGGCCGCGGCCCAGTCCGCGGACCGGGGCGCCGTGCCGGCGGCTGCGGCCGGCGCCGCCGCCGGTGGTGCTGCCGATGGTGCGGCCGATGGTGCGGCCGATGGTGCGGCCGATGGTGCGGCCGGGGCCGAGACCGACGCCGCGGCCGAGGGCGAGACGCCGCCCTCGACCCGCCGCCGACGCAGGCGGCGCAAGCGGCCTGCCGAAGCCGGCGCGCCGGCGTCGCCTGCGGATCTGGCGCCGCAGGTGGAGTAGGCCTGCCCCGAGGGCCGGGCGGCGGCCAGCGCCGCCGTGCGTGGCGGCCGAGCTGCCCGGCAGCGGGGCTGCATTCCTCGGCCGCAGGCTGCGAGGCTACGGCGGCAACCGGGAACTGCTGCGCTGCGCGGGCGCGTCCGCCAGCTGCCATTCGAAGAAGCGCTGCACGCTGAAGGCGACCGTACTCAGCAGCGCGGTCGCGCCGATCAGCAAGGCGGCGATCACGCCGAGCACCGGCAGCCAGCCGGTGCGGCGCGGCGGCTGGCCGGGATTGTGGCGGGCGTCCCAGGCGGCGTCGGGCGTCAGCCCGTGCACGATCGCCGACAGCATCGCCGCCGACAGCGTTAGACCGAGCAGCGGGATCAGCCACGAGGCCACGCGGTCGTCCTGGCCGAAGGCGCGCATGCGCTGCACGCCGAGCAGGCCGAGCAGCGCGGGCGGCCAGTAGAGCCAGCCGGCCGGGTCGCGCCAGCCGCGCAGGTAGAAGCGGTGGGCGCCGAGCGCACCGCCGAGCACCGCCAGCCAGGTGGCGACGGTCTTGGAGCGGTAGCGCGGCGTGCCGGCCGGGTTCGGCCGCATCGGCAGCGGGGGGTCGTCGGGCATGCGGCTGGGGCCTGCGGCTGGGGACTGCGGTGGGGGCCTGCGGTGGGGCTCGGGCGCAGGTCTGGGCTGGAGTGGGACTGGCGTGGAGCCGGGGCGGCGCAGTTTATAATCGCCGGTTCGCAATACGTTGCAGCACGCCCAAGCCCGGCATCGAGCCCGGTGCGCGCGGGCATCGCAACCCAGGCATTCCCATCGCGGGTGCCGCTGTCCGAAACCGGCAACCCCGACGCATTCGCAGAGGAACCCACGACATGGTCGTCATCCGACTGGCCCGCGGCGGCGCGAAGAAGCGCCCCTTCTACAACATCGTCGTCGCCGATTCGCGCGAGCGGCGCGACGGCCGCTTCATCGAGCGCGTCGGCTTCTACAACCCGATGGCCGCCGGCGGCGAGCAGCCGCTGCGCATCGCGCTCGACCGCATCGGCTACTGGGCGGGCACCGGCGCGCAACTGTCGCCCACCGTCACCCGCCTGGTCGACCAGGCCAGGCGCGCCGCCGCCTGAGGCGCGCTGCGGTGCCGGGCCGGTGAGCGCCGCATCGAGCGCCGGCCCGCCCGACGCCGGCTTTCCGGCGGATGCCGTCGAAGTCGGCCGCATCACCGATGCCTGGGGCATCAAGGGCTGGATCCGCGTCCAGCCGCATGCCGCCGACCCGCGTGCGCTGTTCTCGTCGAAGCGCTGGTACCTGAAACCGCCGGCCGACGGCCGCCGCCCGGCCGCGCCCTTGCCTGAACTGCTGCGCATCACCGAGGCGCGGCCGCACGGCGGCGAGATCGTCGCCGGCATCCGCGGCATCGACGACCGCAGCGCCGCCGAGGGCCTGCGCGGCGCGCGCATCTTCGTGTCGCGCAGCAGCTTCCCCACGCCCGCTGCCGACGAGTACTACTGGATCGACCTGATCGGGCTGGCCGTGTCCAACCGCAGCGGCGAGCCCTTGGGCGAAGTCGTCGACCTGATCGACAACGGTGCGCACTGCGTGCTGTGCGTGCAGCCGGCGCGCGCCGCAGGCGCCGCGGCGCTGCCGCCGCGGCGGCTGATTCCGTTCGTCGCCGCCTATGTCGACCAGGTGGATCTGGCGGGCCGCCGGATCGTCGTCGACTGGGGCCTGGACTACTGAACGCGCCTGCCGCGATGCGCTTCGACGCGATCACGCTGTTCCCCGAACTCTTCGACGCCTGGCCGAAGCACGGCGTCACGCGCCGCGCCTTCGACCAGGGCCTGATCGAGCTGCATCGGTGGCAGCTGCGCGACTTCGCCGCAGACGCGTACCGCCGCGTCGACGATCGCCCCTTTGGCGGCGGCCCCGGCATGGTGCTGCTGGCCGAGCCGCTGCTGCGCGCGCTCGCTGCGGTGCGTGCCGCGCGCGGCGACGCCGCGCCGGTGCTGCTGTTCAGCCCGGCCGGGCAGCGGCTGGACCAGGCGCTTGTGCGCGAGCTCGCCGGCGGCGCCGGCGCGGTGCTGCTGTGCGGGCGCTACGAGGGGGTGGATCAACGCGTGATCGACCGCCACGTGACGCTCGAAGTGAGCCTGGGCGACTACGTGCTGTCGGGCGGCGAGCTGCCGGCGCTGGTGCTGCTCGACGCGATCGCGCGGCTGCAGCCCGGCGTGCTGACGCCGGGATCGGCCGAGCACGACAGCTTTGCCGACGGCCTGCTCGAAGGGCCGCAGTACAGCCGGCCCGAGCGGCTCGAGGCCGAGCCCGGCGGCGCGCCGGCCGAGGTGCCGGCGGTGCTGCTGTCGGGCCACCATGCCGAGCTGGCACGCTGGCGGCGCGAGCAGGCACTGGCGCTGACCGCGCGGCGCCGGCCCGACCTGATCGCCGCGGCGCGCGCCGCCGGGCGGCTCGACGCGGCCGACGAACGCTGGCTGCGTACCCTCGCGTTATAATTTTCGGTTTTCGATCCTCTGCCGGGCAACCACGGCGCGCAGGGCTGTCAGCAGCCTGGCTGCGCCGCCACAGGGCCTGAACGCGCCGGCATGATCGCCTGGAGACCCCGATGGACCTCATCGCCACCCTCGAGCAGGAAGAGATCGCGCGGCTGGGCAAGACGCTGCCCGCCTTCGCCCCCGGCGACACCGTGATCGTCAGCGTCAATGTCGTCGAGGGCACGCGCAAGCGCGTGCAGGCCTTCGAAGGCGTGGTCATCGCCAAGCGCAACCGCGGCCTGAACAGCAGCTTCATCGTGCGCAAGGTGTCGGGCGGCAGCGGAGTGGAGCGGACCTTCCAGCTGTACAGCCCGATCATTGCCGGCATCGAGATCAAGCGACGCGGCGATGTGCGCCGCGCGAAGCTGTACTACCTGCGCCAACGCAGCGGCAAATCCGCCCGCATCAAGGAAAAGCTCGCCTGACCGAAGGTCAGCCGGCGGCCCGTGGGCCGCAGGTCGCGCGCAGCGCGAAGCGAGCTTTGTCGGCACACGGCGCCAGCCGTGTGCCGACAAAAGCCCGATGCAGTGGCGCAAGCGGCACACGGCGCCAGCCGTGTGCCGACTGGAGCCCCATGCAGCGGCACAGGCGATACGCGGCGCCAGCCGCGTGCGGACAATGGCGGGAAGCATCGGCACCGGCGGCACGCAATGCACAAGCGGCGCACCGGCACCAATGCGGCAATCGCCCATGCCTGCAAACCTGAATCGCGGCGCGTAAGCTCCACACCATGACGCGCCCGCCCCGCATCGCCGATCCACGAGCATTCCCGGTGGTCTGCACTGACGCGCACCTGCCCGCGGTCGATGCCGATCGGCTCGAAGCGGAGCCGCTGCGCCGGCGCTTTGCGGCGCCGCCCGCCTTCGCGCCGGAGTTTGCCGGCGACACCACGCCTTTCGGGCGCAAGCTGGCGCCGGCCTCGGTGCTGGTGCCGCTGGTGCAACGGCCGCAGGGCCTGCAGGTGCTGCTGACCCGCCGCACCGAACACTTGCGCGACCATGCCGGGCAGATCAGCTTTCCAGGCGGGCGCGCCGAACCCGACGATGCCGACGCCGTGGCGGCCGCGCTGCGCGAGACGGAAGAAGAGATCGGCCTGGCGCGCACGGCGGTCGACGTGATCGGTGCGCTGCCCACCTACACCACGATCACCGACTACGTGGTCACGCCGGTGGTCGCGCTGGTGCAGCCGCCGTTTCAGCTCAGGCTCGACGCGCACGAAGTCGCCGAAGCCTTCGAGGTGCCGCTGCACTTCCTGATGACGCCGGCCAACCACTGCCATCACCGTTTCGAGTGGCAGGGCCGGCAGCGCGAATTCCTGTCGATGCCGTGGGACGCCGTCGGCGGCGACGGCCGGCTGCACCACTACTTCATCTGGGGCGCGACCGCGGCGATGCTGCGCAACCTCTACGCCTTCCTGCGCGCCTGAACCCCTCCGGGTTCGGCCCGGCCCGGCGCGGGTCCGGCCGCGCGCCCCACGCCGCGGGCGCTGGCCGAAGGGCCTCGTGCTGCGCTCCGCCATCGATCGAGCGTGCCCTCGCTGGCTATCATGCCGGCGATGAGCTTCTTTGCCGTGCTGTTGGCGCTGCTGGTCGAGCAGCTCAAGCCGCTGCCGCGCGACAACTGGGTGCACGAGCGGCTGAAGGCCTGGGTGGGCTGGGCCGGGCGCACCTTCGACGCCGGCAGCAACCGCCATGCCTGGGTGGTCTGGGCGGTGGCGGTGATCGTGCCGGCGCTGGCGGTCTTCGTCGTATGGCGGCTGCTGGTGCAGACCAACGTGCTGCTCGGGCTGGCGGCCGACATCGCGGTGCTGTACGTGACCCTCGGCTTTCGCCAGTTCAGCCACTATTTCACCGACATCCGCCAGGCGCTCGAGCGCGGCGACGAAGACGAATCGCGCCGGCTGCTTGGCGAGTGGCTGCACCTGGATGCGAGCGAGCTGCCGCGCACGGAGGTGCTGCGCCACGTGGTCGAGCATGCGCTGCTGGCCGCGCATCGCCATGTGTTCGGCGTGTTCTTCTGGTTCGTGGCCGGGGCCGCGATCGGGCTCGGCCCGGCCGGCGCGGTGCTGTACCGGATGGCCGAATTCGCCGTGCGCTACTGGAGCTACCGCCAGCGCGCGCTCGACGCGCCGGCCAACGACCGGCTGCTCGACGCCGGGCGCGCTGCCTTTGCGCGCATCGACCAGGTGCCGGCGCGCCTGACCGCATTCGGCTTCGCGGTGGTCGGCAACTTCGAGGAAGCGATCAACGTGTGGCGCAGCGACGCCGGGCTGTGGCGGCACGCCAACGAGGGCGTGATCCTCGCCGCGGCCGCCGGTGCGGTCGGCGTGCAGCTCGGCGGCGACGCGGCCCCGGGCATCACGCCCGACCGCTCGCGCAGCTTCAGCGGCGGCCCCGATGCCGACGTGTCGGACTCTGGTGGTTCCACGCCGGGCGTGCCGCTGCAGACCGCGCACCTGCAAAGCCTGGTCGGCCTGGTGTGGCGCTCGGTGGTGCTGTGGATGCTGCTGCTGGCGCTGCTGACGCTGGCCAACGTGCTGGGCTGAGGGGCGCCGGATCAGCGCCGGGCGGGCTGCTGCAGCTCGTCGAGCAGCTCCAGGTACAGGCGATGGCGCGTGGGCGCGATCTGCCCGGCATCGACGGCGGCGCGCACCGCGCAGTCGGGCTCGCGGCGGTGGCTGCAGTCGTGGAAGCGGCAGCCGCCCAGGTGCGCCGCCAGGTCGGGCATCAGCGCGGCCAGCCGCGTCGGCTCCAGGTGGTGCAGCCCGAACTGCTGGAAGCCCGGCGAGTCGATCAGCGCGCTGTCGTGGCCCGGCCCGAGCCAGTACCACAGCGTGCTGGTCGTCGTGTGCCGGCCGGCGTTGAGCGCGGTCGAGATCTCGCCCACCTGCGCGCCGGCGTCGGGCACCAGCAGGTTGATCAAGGTGCTCTTGCCCGCGCCGCTGGGCCCGAGCAGCAGCGTGCTGCGTCCCTGCAGCCGCGGCAGCAGCAGCGCGCGCGCCGCCTGCGGCTCGGCCTTGGCCGCGAACTCCAGCACCGTCACGCCCATCGCGCGGTAGGGCGCGAGGCGCGCGCGCGCGTCGGCGGCGGCCGGCCTGTCGGTCTTGTTCAGCCCGACGATTGCGGCGATGCCGGCGTCGGCAGCCGCCACCAGCGCGCGCGCCAGCTGCGATTCGGAGAACGGCGGCTCGCCGGCCACCAGCACCAGCACCTGGTCGAGGTTGGCGGCGAAGCTCTTGCTGCGCCACGCGTCCTGCCGCATCAGCAGGTTGCGCCGCGGCTCGACGGCCTCGATCACCGCCTCGTCGCCGGCGCACTGCCAGCGCACCCGGTCGCCGACCACGATGTCGGCGCGGCGCCCGCGCAGGTGGCCGTGCAGGCGCCTGCGGTCGGCGGTCTCGATCAGCACGTGGCGGCCGTGGGCCGCCACCACGCGCGCGGCGCCCGGCGTCAAGCGGCCGCCGGTGCCAGCGCCGCCAGGCGCTCGGCCGCGGGCGGGTGCGAGTAGTAGAAGCGCACGTACACCGGGTCGGGCGTCAGCGTGGTCGCGTTGTCTTCGTGCAGCTTCAGCAGCGCGCTCGCCAGGTCGGCGCCGCTGGCCTTGGCGCAGGCGTAGGCGTCGGCCTCGAACTCGTGGCGGCGCGAGAAGTGCGCGATCAGCGGCGCCGCGAAGAAGCCGAAGGGCGGCAGCGCCAGCGCGAACAGCAGCAGCGCCAGCGCGTCGTTGGGCGCGTCGAGGTTGGGCTGCACGCCCAGGCCCTGGTAGAACGCACTGGAACCCGCGAGCCAGCCCAGCAGCGCCAGCGCCGCGCCGCTGAAGGCGAACAGCCCGGCGATGCGCTTGAGCACGTGGCGGTGGCGGTAGTGGCCGAGCTCGTGCGCGAGCACCGCCTCGACCTCGGCCGGCGACAGCCGCGCGAGCAGCGTGTCGAAGAACACCACCCGCTTGGCCGCGCCCAGCCCGGTGAAGTAGGCGTTGGCGTGAGCCGAGCGCCGGCTGCCGTCCATCACGAACAGGCCCTTGGCGGCGAAGCCGCAGCGCTGCATCAGCGCCTGCACGCGTGCGCGCAGGCCTTCGTCGGCCAGCGGCTCGAACTTGTTGAACAGCGGCGCGATCAGCGTCGGGTAGATCACCAGCAGCAGCAGGTTGAAGCCCATCCACACGCCCCAGGCCCACAGCCACCACCAGGCGCCGGCGCGCGCCATCAGCCACAGCACCAGCGCGGCCAGCGGCAGCCCGATCACCGCCGCGACCACGGTGTTCTTCAGCAGGTCGGCGACAAAGAGCTTCGGCGTCATGCGGTTGAAGCCGAAGCGCTGCTCCAGGCGGAAGGTGTCCCACCACTCGAAGGGCAGATCCAGCGCGGCGCCGATCAACGCGAAGGCGGCCAGCAGCGCGAGCTGGTAGCCGAGATCGCCCAGGCGCGGCTGCACCGCGGCCAGCACCCACTGGTTGAGCGCATCGAGCCCGCCGAGCAGCGTCCAGCCCACCAGCACCGCCGCCGCGAACGCGGCGCTGAGCAGGCCGAAGCGGCCCTTGGCGAGCGTGTAGTCGGCGGCGCGCTGGTGCGCGGCCAGCGTCACCGTGCCGGCGAAGGGGGCGGGCACCGCACCGCGGTGCGCGGCGACATGGCGCATCTGGCGCGTGGCCAGCCAGAAGCGGGTGGCCAGCGCCAGCAGCAGCGCGGCGACGAAGGCGGCAGTAATCGCGTCGGGGGTCATCAATCAGGCTCGGGCAACGCGAAAGTGTAGGCGTCGGCGAGAATCTGCAAGCCCTGCCGTCCTGTTTTCGAGTGCGAGCCGCGATGACCGACACCCCGTTGAGCCCCGACGACCACAACCTGATCTGGATCGACCTCGAGATGACCGGGCTGAACCCCGAGACCGACCGGATCATCGAGGTGGCCGTGGTGGTGACCGACGCGCAACTCGAGCGCCGCATCGAGGGCCCGGTGCTGGCGATCCACCAGAGCGACGCGGTGCTCGACGCGATGGACGCGTGGAACAAGGGCACCCACGGCAAGAGCGGGTTGATCGAGCGCGTGCGCGCGTCGGCGATCGACGAGGCCGCCGCGCAGGCCGAGGTGATCGCCTTCCTGCAGCGCTGGGTGCCCAAGGGCAAGAGCCCGATGTGCGGCAACAGCATCTGCCAGGACCGGCGCTTCCTGGCGCGCACGATGCCGGCGCTCGAGGCCTATTTCCACTACCGCAACCTCGACGTCAGCACGCTCAAGGAGCTGGCGCGGCGCTGGAAGCCGGCCGCGCTCGAGGGCTTCAAGAAGGTGCAGGCGCACACCGCACTGGCCGACGTGCACGAGTCGATCGACGAGCTGCTGCACTACCGCGCGACGCTGCTGGCGGCCTGACGCGAAGCCCGGCCCGCATCGCCAGCGGGTAAACCCGCATTCTCGGTTACAATGCGCGCCACGGCGTCCCTCGGGGCGCCGTTTCGTTCATCCCCACTGACCTGCTCTCTCGTCGTCCGGTTCGGGCGCTCGCGTTTCTTCGGTTGGCGGCGATGCCGTCGCCGACCGCGCCTTTCGCATCCGCAGGCGCGCGCGACACCTTCCTCTTGACCGAAAGACGACGATGAGTTTCGATTCCCTGGGCCTGCACGAGGCCCTGACGCAGGCGTTGGCCACGGCCGGCTACACCGCCGCCACCGAGGTACAGGCGCGCGCCATTCCGCCGGCCCTCGAGGGCCGCGACCTGATGGTCGCCAGCAGCACCGGCAGCGGCAAGACGGCGAGCTTCGCGCTGCCGGCGCTGATGCGCGTGCTGCGCGCGCGCGAGCAAAGCCGCGGCCCGCGAGCGCGCGGTGCCGGCCCGCGGGTGCTGGTGCTCGCGCCCACGCGCGAGCTGGCGCAGCAGGTGGCACGCGCCTTCTCCGACTATGGCCGCCACGTGCGCGGGCTGAACGTCGCGACCGTCGTCGGCGGCGTCCCCTACGGCGCGCAGCTGCGCGCGCTGCGCGGTGCGCTCGACGTGCTGATCGCCACCCCCGGCCGGCTGATGGACCACATGGCCAGCGGCCAGGCGCTGCTGGCCGGCGTCGAGCTGCTGGTGCTCGACGAAGCCGACCGCATGCTCGACATGGGCTTCATCGACGACATCCACCACATCGCCGCGGCGCTGCCGCCGCAGCGCCAGACGCTGATGTTCAGCGCCACCTTCGCCGGCGAGGCCGGCCGGCTGGCGCGCTCGCTGCTGCGCGAGCCGCAGCGCATCGACGTCGCATCGCACACCGACACCCACGCCGACATCGAGCAGCGGCTGCACTGGGCCGACGACCCGGCGCACAAGAACGCGCTGCTCGACCACATCCTGACCGAGCGCAGCGTCGAGCAGGCGCTGGTGTTCACGAGCACGCAGCGCGACGCCGACTGGCTCGCCGAGCGCCTGGCCGACATGGGCCACGCGGTGGCGGCGCTGCACGGCGGCATGCCGCAGGGCCGGCGCAACCGCGTGCTGCAGGGCTTGCGCTCGCGCCAGTTGCGCGTGCTGGTGGCCACCGACGTGGCGGCGCGTGGCATCGACGTGCCCACGATCAGCCACGTGATCAACTACGGCCTGCCGATGAAGGCCGAGGACTACGTGCACCGCATCGGCCGCACCGGCCGCGCCGGCCGCAGCGGGCTGGCGGTGACGCTGGCCGAGCGCCGCGACGCCGGCATGATCCAGCGCATCCAGCGCTTCACCACGCAGCGCATCCCGGCGGCGACGATCGGCGGCCTCGAGCCCAAGCGCAGCTTCGACGCCGCGCCGCGGCCGCCGGGCCGCGGTGGTGATCGCCCCGGCGACCGGCGCGGCGGGCGCCCGGGCGCTTCGCCGCAAGGCGATTGGGCGGCCCGCCCGGGCGCCCGGCCCGCGGGGCGCGGCTTCGGGCCGCGGCCCGACGGCCGGCCGGGCTTCAAACCTGCGGGCAAGAGCTTCGCGAAGCCGGGGCCGCGCGGGCGCTGACGCGTGGCTGCCTGCGGCCGGCAGCTGCCGGCCGCGTCGGCGCACCGCTGCGGGGCCCGCATAGGCCGCGCGGCTGCCGGCTTACACGCCCAGCAGCTCCACCTCGAACACGAGCGTCGCGTTCGGCGGGATCACGCCGCCGGCGCCGCGCGCGCCGTAGCCCAGATCGGGCGGGATCGTCAGCACGCGCGTGCCGCCGACCTTCATGCCCTGCACGCCTTCGTCCCAGCCGCGGATCACGTGGCCGGCGCCGAGCGGGAAGGCGAAGGGCTGGCCGCGGTCCTTGCTGGAATCGAACTTGCGGCCGCGCTGATCCGCGGCGGCTGCGTCGTGCAGCCAGCCGGTGTAGTGCACGCTGACGTGGTGGCCGGCGGCGGCTGGTGCGCCGCTGCCGTCGATCGTGTCTTCGTATTGCAGGCCGGAGGGCAGGGTGGGCATCGAAGGGCTCCTGGGCAGTTCACGGGCCGCGCATGATGCCAGCCCACGCGGGCACCGCCTGCTGCAGCCACGCTGCCGGCGTGGGTGCCGCGATCGGCGGCAGGCCCAGCACCGCGGCCGCGGCCTGGAGCGCGCGCACCGGTTCGGCCAGGTCCAGCGGCGCGGCGCCGTTCTGCTTGGACAGCTTGTGGCCGTCGCGCCCCAGCACCAGCGGCGTGTGCAGGTAGAAGGGCGTGGGCAGAGCGAGCGCGCGTTGCAGCAGGATCTGGCGCGGCGTGTTGTCGGCCAGGTCCTCGCCGCGCACCACGTGGGTGACGCCCTGCGCGGCGTCGTCGACGACCACCGCCAGCTGGTAGGCCCACAGGCCGTCGGCGCGCTTCAGCACGAAGTCGCCGACTGCGCGCGTGACGTTCTGCTGCTGCGCGCCCAGGCGGCGGTCGTGCCAGTCGATCACGATGTCGCCGCCTGCGCCCTGGCGGCAGGTGCGCAGCCGGATCGCGCGCGGCGCGCGCCCGTGCAACCCGGTGCGGCAGGTGCCGGGGTAGACCGCGGCTTCGAAGCGCGTGCGCGGCCGGCCGGCCGCGGCGAGCGTGCGCTCGATGTCGCGGCGGGTGCAGCCGCAGGGGTAGGCCAGGCCGGCGGCCAGCAGCCGCTCCAGCGCCGCCCGGTAGGCTGCGCCGCGCGTCGATTGCCGCAGCGGCGGCTCGTCGCTCAACAGGCCGAGCGCGGCCAGCTGCTGCACGATCACGCGGTCCATGCCGGGCAGGCAGCGCGGCGCATCGACGTCCTCGATGCGCAGCAGCCAGCGGCCGTGCAGCGCGCGCGCATCGAGCCAGCTCGCCAGCGCCGCGACCAGCGAGCCGGCGTGCAGCGGCCCGGTCGGCGACGGTGCGAAGCGGCCGACGACGGCGGCGGTCATCGGGCTGCCCTGTGTGCCGCACGCGCCGAAGCGGCCGGCATGCAAGGCATGGCCGCGGCGCAAGCGCTTCGGCGGCGGCGCGGCGTGCTCACCCGGTCGTGCCGTGGCGCTCGAGCAGCGCCACGCGGGTCGCGGGGCTGGCGAGCTGCCCCAGCCACCACTGCAGCGCCAGCCCCAGCGCCGCGCGCTGGCGGCCGCTGCCGCAGCGCCACGCGTAGCCGAGCCGGATGCCGCCGGCCGCGCGCTGCGTGCGCCGCGCCACCAGGCGGCCGCTGCGCAGCGCCGCGCGTGCCATCGGCTCGGGCAGGAAGCCGCAACCCAGCCCGCGCTGCAGCGCGTCGATCTTGTCGGCCATCGACGCCACCGTCAGCACGTCCTGCCCCGGCAGCAGGTTCACGGTGATCGGCGCCAGCCGCTGCGCCGAATCGGCCACCGCCACCGCGCGCCAGCGCAGCAGCTCGACTTCGCCGAGCGGCTCGGGCGCTTCGGCCAGCGGGTGGTGCGGTGCGACCGCGAACACCAGCCGCAGCTCGCCCAGCGGCTCGACCGCCACGCCCGCCGGCGGGCTGTGCAGGCCGACGCCGATCGCCAGGTCGGCGCGGCCGCTGACCAGCGCCTCCCAGGTGCCGGCCAGCACCTCGGTGGCCAGCCGCAGCCGCGTGCCCGGGCCGCCGCCGGCCGCAGCGCCGGCCTTGCCCTGCGGGTCGAGCGCGAAGAAGGCCTCGCACAGCTCGAGCAGCGTCGGCCGCGAGATCACGTCGTCCACGGCGATGCTCAGCTGCGTCTCCCAGCCGGCGGCCACGCGCTTGACCCGGTTGGCCACCGCCGCGGTCTCGGCCAGCAGCCGGCGGCCCTCGCCGAGCAGCTCCTGCCCGGCGGCGGTGAACTTGGCCTGGCGCGAGCGCCGGTCGAACAGCAGCACGTCGAGCGCCTCCTCGAGCTGGCGCACGCTGTAGGTCAGCGCCGACGGCACCTTGCCGAGCTCGCGCGCGGCCGCGGCGAAGCTGCCGGTGCGTGCGATCGCGTCGATCATCGCGAGCGCGTCGGGGGTCAGCACCTGGTGGGCGTTGGGCATCGGCATCGAGGCTCGGGGCGGGCAGGGCGCTTCATCTTATTTGAACGCTGCGCTGCAAGCCGGCCGGGCCCGCCGGCGCCGGTGCGCGCCTACAGTGACGGGCATCCCAGCATGCCGTTGCGACCCGCCTGCCCATGATCACCCTGCGCCTTTCGGCCGACCGCGGCCACGCCGACCACGGCTGGCTCGACAGCCGCCACAGCTTCTCCTTCGCCGACTACCACGACCCCGCGCACATGGGCTTCGGCAACCTGCGCGTGATCAACGAAGACCGCATCGCCCCAGGCGGCGGCTTCGGCACGCACGGCCACCGCGACATGGAGATCCTCAGCTACGTGCTCGACGGTGCGCTCGCACACCAGGACAACACCGGCCGCGGCCGCGCCGGCGTGATCCGTGCCGGCGACGTGCAGCGCATGAGCGCCGGGCGCGGCGTGCTGCACAGTGAGTTCAACCACGCGGCCGACGCCGTCACCCACTTCCTGCAGATCTGGATCGAGCCACGCCGGCGCGGCATCGAGCCCGGCTACGAGCAACGGCATTTCAGCGATGACGCCAAGCGCGGCCGGCTGCGGCTGATCGCCGCCGAAGACGGCCGCGACGGCGCACTGACGATCCACGCCGACGCGGTAGTCCGTGCCGGGCTGTTCGACGGCGCCGAATCCGCCGGCCTCGATCTGGATCCGCGCCGCCTCGCCTATGTGCACGTGGCGCGCGGCGCGCTGCGCGTCAACGGCCACGCGCTCGAGGCCGGCGACGCGGCCCGGCTCGACGGCGAGACGCAACTGCACCTGGACGGCGGCCGCGACGCCGAAGTGCTGGTCTTCGACCTCGCGCGCTGAGCGGCGCGCGGCCACGGCGCTGCCTGCTGCGCGGGCCGCGCCCGAGGCGCGTGCCGACGGCCTGCGTGCGTGCCCGACCGCCATCCCCCTTCCCACCCTTCGTTCCACCCTTCGTTCCACCCTTCGTTCCAACCTTCATCTCCCCGAAAGGAAACCCCGTCATGTCCCAAAACCTCGTTGCCCTCGCCGCCCGCATCCTGCTGGCGCTGATGTTCATCCTCGGCGGCGTGTCCAAGTTCGCCGGCCTGGCCGGCACCGCCGGCTACATCGCCAGCAAGGGGCTGCCGCTGCCGATGGTGCTGGCGGTGCTGACGGCGGCGCTCGAGCTGGGCGCCGGCGTGGCGCTGGTGATCGGCTGGCGGGTACGCGTCGCTGCGCTCGCGCTGGCGCTGTTCACGCTGCTGGCGAGCCTGATCTTCCACGCCTACTGGGCCGCGCCGGCCGAGCAGCAGATGGTCCAGCAGCTGCTGTTCATGAAGAACCTGGCGGTTGCCGGCGGGCTGCTGCTGCTCGTGGGCTTCGGCGCCGGCGGCGCCAGCCTGGACGCACGCCGCCCGGCCGCGGCCTGATCAGCGCGCCAGGAAGGCCGCCGCCGCAGCGGCGCTGCGCGCCGGGTCTTCCTCCTGCGGCAGGTGGCCGAGATCGTCGAAGACGACGAGCCGGCTGCCCGCGATCTGCGCCGCCAGGCGGCGCCCCGCATCGGGCGCGATCAGCCGGTCGCGCCCGCCCCACAGGATCAGCGTCGGCATCCCCGGCGTGCCGATGCGCGCGGCCTCGGTGGCATGCTCTTCCTGCGCCAGGCGCTGCGCCAGCGCGCGGCGGTTGCCGTCGCGCAGCATCAGCTGCCAATAGCGGTCGACCACCGCGTCGTCGATCCTGCCCGGGTCGCCGTAGGCGTACTGCAGCCCGGCCACGACCAGCGGGCGCGGCAGCACGGTCTCGAACAGTTGCGGCAGCAGCGGCAGGCGCGCGGCGATCGCACCCAGCCGGGCCGGCGCCGGTTCGCCGGCCAGGCCGGCCGGCGCCACCAAGATCAACCCGGCCGCGCGCTCGGGCGCCAGCCGCGCGATGCGCGCCGCGACCTCGCCGCCGAGCCCGTTGCCGCCGGGCACGAAGCGCTGCACGCCGAGCCGGTCGAGCAGCGCGAGCACGAAGCGGGCATCGGCGTCGATGCGGTAGTCGGCGTCGGTGCGCGCGCCGGTCAGGCCGAAGCCGGGCAGGTCCAGCGTGATCACGCGGTGCCGGGCGCGCAGCGCGCGCGCCCAGCCTTCCCAGGTGTGCAGGCTGCCGGCGCTGCCGTGCAGCAGCACCAGCGGCTCGGGGTCGGCGCGCGGGCCTTCGTCGCGCAGGTGCACGAGCTGGCCGTCGAGGTCGATGAACTGCGACGGCGGCGGCGCCCAGCGTGCGACCAGCGACTCCACCGGCCAGTCGGGCGCGCGCGACATCCACATCGCCAGCGCCGTCAGGAACAGCAGCGCGCCGGCGAGCTTGAGCGCCAGCGCCGTCAACGCGGGGGCCGCGCGCGCGGGCGCGGGGGTGGAGGCATGCGCCGCGGTCACGCGCCGATTCTGGAGCCTGCCCGGGCACGGGCGAGCCGGGGCGCGCGGGGCCGCTGCCTACAATGCCTCATGGCCTTCGTCCATCTGCGGCTGCACAGCGAGTTCTCGGTGGTCGACGGCACGCTGCGCATCGCCGAGGCGGCGCGCGCGGCGCGCGCCGACGGCCAGCCGGCGCTCGCGCTGACCGACCTGAACAACCTGTTCGGCGCGGTGCAGTTCTACAAGGCCTGCCGCGACCAGGGCGTCAAGCCGATCATCGGTGCCGACCTGTGGCTCGAGCCCGAAGGCACCGACAAGCACCCGAGCCGGCTGCTGGTGCTGGCGCAGGACCGGCGCGGCTACCTGAACCTGTGCGAGCTGCTGACGCGCGGCTGGACCGCCAACGTGCAGCGCACCCAGGCGTGGATCAAGTGGGCGTGGCTCGACGCGCTCAACGGCGGGCTGATCGCGCTGTCGGGTGCCGACGCCGGCGCGGTCGGGCAGGCGCTGCTGGGCGGCGACGGCGCGCGCGCCGAGGCCCTGGCGCGCCGCCTGGCGGCCTGCTTCGACGGCCGCTTCTACCTGGAGCTGCAGCGCGCCGGCGCACCCGTGCACGAGCCGCATGTCAGGCGCGCGGTGGCGCTGGCCGCGCGGCTGCAGCTGCCGGTGGTGGCCACGCATCCGGTGCAGTTCCTGCAGCGCGACGACTTCGAGGCGCACGAGGCGCGGGTGTGCATCGCCGAGGGCGAGACGCTGGCCAACCCGCGGCGGATCAAGCGTTTCACCGACGAGCAGCACTTCAAGACCGCAGCCGAGATGCAGGCGCTGTTCGCCGACGTGCCGTCGGCACTGGCCAACAGCGTGCAGATCGCGCGCCGCTGCAACCTGGTGCTCGAGCTGGGCAAGGCGCAGCTGCCGCAGTTCCCGGTGCCCGAGGGGCTGACGCTCGAGCAGTACTTCCGCCAGGTGGCGCAACACGGGCTCGAGCAGCGGTTGCGGGCGCGCTTCCCCGACGCCGCCGAGCGCGAGCGCGAGCGGCCGCGCTATGCCGAGCGGCTCGACTTCGAGATCGCGACGATCCTGGAGATGGGCTTCCCCGGCTACTTCCTGATCGTCGGCGACTTCATCCAGTGGGCGCTGGCCAACGGCTGCCCGGTGGGCCCGGGGCGCGGCTCGGGCGCGGGCTCGCTGGTGGCCTGGGCGCTGTCGATCACCGGGCTCGACCCGCTGCAGTACGGCCTGCTGTTCGAGCGCTTCCTGAACCCCGAGCGGGTGTCGATGCCCGACTTCGACATCGACTTCTGCCAGGCCAACCGCGAGCGCGTGATCGACTACGTCAAGGCCAAGTACGGCCGCGACGCGGTCAGCCAGATCGCCACCTTCGGCACGATGGCGGCCAAGGCGGCACTGCGCGACGTGGGCCGCGTGCTCGGCATGGGCTACGGCCAGGTCGATGCGATCGCCAAGCTGGTGCCGGCGCCGCCGGGCAAGACGGTCACGCTGGCGCGCGTGCCCGACAAGCCCGACCCCGGCCTGATCTACGCGCGCAAGGAAGCGCCCGAGCTCGAGGTGCGCGAGGCGGCCGAGGAAGAGGTGGCGGAGCTGCTGGCGCTGGCCGCGCGCGTCGAGGGCCTGGTGCGCAACGTCGGCATGCACGCCGGCGGCGTGCTGATCGCACCGGGGAAAATCACCGACTTCTGCCCGCTGTACCAGCAGCCGGGCAGCAGCAGCGCGGTCAGCCAGTTCGACAAGGACGACGTCGAGGCGATCGGCCTGGTCAAGTTCGACTTCCTGGGGCTGGCGACGCTGACGATCCTCGAGCTGGCGAAGGAATTCATCCGCGCACGCCGGCCCGAGCTGAGCGGCTTCGACTACGACGCGCTGCCGCTGGACGACCCGCGGGTCTACCGGCTGTTCGCGCAGGCGCAGACCGAGGCGGTGTTCCAGTTCGAAAGCCGCGGCATGCAGAACATGCTGCGCGAAGCCCGGCCCACGCGCATCGAGGACCTGATCGCGCTGAACGCGATGTTCCGCCCGGGGCCGATGGAGAACATCCCGAGCTTCTGCGCGCGCAAGAACGGGCGCGAGCCGGTGGCCTACCCGCACCCGCTGCTCGAGGCCGTGCTGGCCGAGACCTACGGCATCTTCGTGTACCAGGAGCAGGTGATGCAGGCCGCGCAGATCCTGGGCGGCTATTCGCTCGGCGGCGCCGACCTGCTGCGCCGCGCGATGGGCAAGAAGAAGCCCGAGGAGATGGCCAAGGAGCGCGTGAAGTTCCGCGCCGGTGCGATGGCGCAGGGCATCGCCGAGGCCAAGGCCGACGAGGTCTTCGACCTGATGGAGAAGTTCGCCGGCTACGGCTTCAACAAGAGCCATGCCGCCGCGTACTCGGTGCTCGCGTACCACACCGCCTGGGTCAAGGTGCACTGCGCGGCCGAGTTCTACGCCGCCAACATGACGGTGGAGATGGACGACACCGACAAGCTGCGCGTGCTGCTCGACGACGCGAAGCAGTTCGGCATCCGCTTCGAGCCGCCCGACATCAACCGCGGCGTGTGGCGCTTCGAGCCGGTGGCCGACGACTGCGTGCGCTACGGCCTGGGCGCGATCAAGGGCACCGGCCAGGCGGCGATCGAGGCGATCGCGGCCGCGCGCGACGGCACCGGCGAGCACGAAGGCACCGGCAGCGGGCCGTTCCGCAGCCTGTTCGACTTCTGCGCGCGGGTGGACCGCCAGCGCGTGAACAAGCGCGTGGTCGAGGCGCTGGTCAAGGCCGGCGCCTTCGACGCGCTGCACGCCGGCCGCGCCGGGCCGGCTGCGCCTTCGGGCGCGCGTGCCGAAGGCGCGGATGCGCGCGCGCCACTGCTGGCCAGCGTGGGCCTGGCCTTCGACTGGGCCGACGCCCAGGCGGCGCACGCGCTGCAGGCCGGGCTGTTCGACTTCGGCCACGACGGCGAGGTGTCGCACGCCGCTTCCACCCACGAGCCGGCGCTGGTGGCGGCCGCGCCGTGGGATCTGCGCGAGCGGCTGACGCAGGAGAAGACGGCGATCGGCTTTCACCTGTCGGGCCATCTGTTCGACCAGCATGCCGACGAAGTGCGCCGCATCGGCGCGACCCCGATCGCCGCGCTGCAGGATTCGCGCGAGCCGCAGCGGGTGGCCGGCATCGCGGGCGCGCCGCGGCTGGTCAACGGCGCGCGCGGCCGCGCGCTGATCTTCGTGCTGGACGACGGCAGCGGGCCGATCGAGGCGGTGGTCGGCGACGAGCTGATCGACGCGCACCGCGACCTGCTGCACGAAGACGCGCTGCTGATCGTGCAGGGCCGCGTGCAACTCGACCGCTTCAACGGCGGCCTGCGCCTGAACGTGCAGCAGCTGTGGGACCTGGCGGGCGCGCGCGCGCGCTTCGGCCGCTGGCTGCGGGTGCTGCTGAACGGCCATCCGCCGCCGCTGGACGAGGTGCTGAAGCGCTGGCCCGCGCGCCGCCAGCCCGCTGCGCCGGGCGAGTCGCCGCAGGGCCTGGCGGTGCGGCTGCACCTGGAGCGCGAAGGCGCCAGCGCCGACCTCGACCTGGGCGACGACGCGCGCTTCTGGCCCAGCGACGAGGCACTGGCGCTGTGGCGCGGCTGCGCCGCGGACGAGCAGGCCGAAGTCGTGTACCAGTAGCCGGCCGGCCGCTGCGCCCGCTGCGCCCGCTGCGCCCGCTGCGCCCGCTGCGCCCGCTGCGCCGGCTGGCTGCCCGGGCGCGCCGGTCGCTGCTGGCCCGGCCTGCGCGCGCGTCAGCCGCGGCGCTTCAGGTCCATCAGGCGCAGGATCATCGGCGTGAAGATCAGCTGCATCGCCAGCCCCATCTTGCCGCCGGGGCAGACGATGCTGTTGGGCCGCGTCATCCACGAATCGCTGAGCATCGACAGCAGGTACGGGAAGTCGATGCCCTTCGGGTCGGCGAAGCGGATCACGCACAGGCTCTCGTCGGCGCTGGGGATGTCGCGGGCGATGAAGGGGTTGGAGGTATCGACCACCGGCACGCGCTGGAAGTTGACGTGGGTGTGGGTGAACTGCGAGCAGATGTGGTTCACGTAGTCGGGCATGCGCCGCAGGATGGTGTCGACCACCGCCTCCTGCGAGTAGCCGCGCAGCTTCTTGTCGCGGTGCAGCTTCTGGATCCACTCGAGGTTGATGATCGGCACCACGCCGACCAGCAGGTCGACGTGGCCGGCGATGTCGATCCGGTCGTCGACGTAGGCGCCGTGCAGGCCTTCGTAGAACATCAGGTCGCTGCCCGGCTCGATGTCCTGCCAGTCGGTGAAGCAGCCCGGGGCGACGCCGTACTCGGCCGCCTCGCGCTCGTCGTGCACGTACTTGCGCACGCGGCCGCGGCCGCTCGCGCCGTAGCCGCGGAACAGCGCCTCCAGCTCCTCGAGCAGGTTCGAGTACGGGCCGAAGTGCGAATAGTGCTTGTTGCCGCCCGCTTCGGCCTCCTTCATGCGCGCGCGCATCTCGGCGCGGTCGAAGCGGTGGAACGAGTCGCCTTCGACGATCTGCGCCGCCAGGCCTTCGCGGCGGAAGATGTGCTGGAAACTCTGCATCACCGTCGTGGTGCCGGCGCCGGACGAGCCGGTCACGGCGATGATCGGGTGCTGTCTCGACACGGGGCCCTCCGGTTCAGATCAGCGCCTCGGGCCGGAACAGCGAGCGTTCGCTGAACAGCGGCGACACGTACGGCCGGTCGGTGCCGGCGTCGTACTCGGCGTGGTAGCGCTCGATGCGTTCGACCTCGTGCTTCGATCCGAACACCAGCCCGATGCGCTGGTGCAGCCCGGCCGGCCGCACGCCCAGCACCGGCTCGCGGCCGGTGCTGGCGCGCCCGCCGGCCTGCTCGAGGATGAAGCCGATCGGGTTGGCCTCGTACAGCAGCCGCAGCCGGCCGGGCCTGCCCGGGCTGCGGGTGTCCTTCGGGTACAGGAACACGCCGCCGCGCATCAGGATGCGGTGCGCCTCGGCGACCAGGCTGGCGATCCAGCGCATGTTGAAGTCCTTGGCGCGCAGCCCGCTGCGGCCGGCCAGGCATTCGTCGACGTAGCGCTTCACCGGCGGCTCCCAGAAGCGGGCGTTGCTGGCGTCGATCGCGAACTCCTGCGCGTCGTCGGGCACGCGGATGTCGGGGTGCGTGAGCTTGAACTCGCCCAGGTCGTGGTCGAGCGTGAAGCCGACCACGCCGTTGCCGACCGTCAGCACCAGCATCGTCATCGGCCCGTAGATCGCGTAGCCGGCCGCGACCTGGGCGGTGCCCGGCTGCAGGAAGTCGGCATCACGGACTTCGCGGCCGCCGGCGGCGGCTTCGTCGGGCGCGCGCAGCACCGAGAAGATGCTGCCCACCGACACGTTGACGTCGAGGTTGCCCGAGCCGTCGAGCGGGTCGAAGGCCAGCAGGTACTTGCCGCGCGCATAGCGCGCCGGGATCCGGTAGGGCTGCGCCATCTCCTCCGAGGCCATGCCGGCCAGGTGCCCCGACCACTCGGCCGTGCGCAGGAAGATCTCGTTGCTGACGAGGTCCAGCGGCCGGGCGGCTTCGCCCGGGGCCTCGATCGGCGCATGCGATTGCGCGGCGGCGACGAGTTCCCGGGCCGCCGGGTCGCCGAGCTCGCCGCAGGCGACGGCGCGGGCGATCGCCTTGGCCGCGATCGAGACGTCGAGGATCAGCGCGTTCATCGTCCCGCTGGCCTGCGGAAAGCGGCGGCGCTGCTCGATCAGGTACTGCGTCAGGGTGGGGCGGTTCGACAGCGGCATGGAGGCCTCGGGGGTGGATCGGGACGCGGGGTTCAGGGCGCGGCGGCCGCGAACACGCGGCTGGCGAGGATGTCGGCCGGCAGGATCGTCGTCAGCTCGGCCTCGGTCAGCACCCGGTCGCGGTCGGCGAACAGGCGCGAGGCGGCGCGCAGCCGCGCGCGGTCGAGCGCGTTGCGCACGCTGCGGGCGTTGGCGAAGTGCGGCTGCCGCGTCCGGCGCCCGAGGTATTGCGCGAAGGCGGCGCGCGCCCCTTCGCCGAAACGGTACTGCCGGCCGGCGAGCATGCGCTCGGCGATCTGCAGCAGCTCGTCGGGCGTGTAGTCGGGGAAGTCGATGTGGTGCGCGATGCGCGAGTTCATGCCCGGGTTGGACCTGAAGAAGGTGTCCATCCGCTCCTTGTAGCCGGCCAGGATCACGACCAGGTCGTCGCGGTGGTTCTCCATCGCCTGCAGCAGGATCTCGATCGCCTCCTGGCCGTAGTCGCGCTCGTTCTCCGGCCGGTACAGGTAGTAGGCCTCGTCGATGAACAGCACGCCGCCCATCGCCTTCTTGAGCACTTCGCGCGTCTTGGGCGCGGTGTGGCCGATGTACTGGCCGACCAGGTCGTCGCGGGTGACGCTGACCACATGGCCCTGGCGCACGTAGCCGAGCCGGTGCAGGATCTGCGCGATCCGCAGTGCCACCGTGGTCTTGCCGGTGCCCGGGTTGCCGGTGAAGCACATGTGCAGGCTCGGCGCCGGCGTGCGGCCTGCCGGCACCAGGCCGAGGTTGGCGCGCAGCTTGTCGACGACCAGCAGCGCGGCGATGTCGCGGATGCGGCTCTTGACCGGCGCCAGGCCGACCAGGTCGCGGTCGAGCTCGTCCATCACCGCCTCGATCCGGCTGCCGGCCAGCACCTCGTTGACGGTGCGGGCGGCGCCGATCGGGTCGGGCGGCGCGGGCGGCGGCGCGGCAGCCGGCGCCGGGCTGCCGGGGATCGAGTACAGCGGGGTGCTCATCGGATCGGCTCCGGGTGGTGCCCGTCGTGCGTCGCCTTCGGCCGGGGCTGCGGTGTCGCGGGGTGCCGGCCTCAGCTGCCGAAGCGCTCGCCCTCGGGGCGGTCGGTGGCGTAGGCGTGCACCGTGCAGCGGATGTTGCGGCCTTCGGCCTCCTGCCGCACCAGGCCGAAGCCGGGCTCGGACTTGGGCCGGTTGACGATGAAGCTCATCGCGATCGACTCGACGCCGCGGGTCGAGTCGAAGGCCATCAGCCGGATGTAGTGGTCGGGGAAGGTCCGGCGGCACTGCGCCAGCTCCAGCATCACGCCGGCGGCGTCGCGCAGGTCGAACATCGGCATGCCGAACATCTCCCAGTAGGTGTTGCGCGGGTGCGGGTCGTCGGTGTATTCGACGCTCCACGCATGGCCCTTGCGCAGGCCGTAGTCGATCTGCATCCGGATCTCGTCGTCGCTCAGATCGGGCAGGAAGCTGAACTGGCCCTGGGTCACGCGGCCGGTGGGGTTGGTCATCATCGCGGGGTCTCCTCGTCGGCCCGGCGCAGGCCGGGGCCGGGGTGCGGCAGTTGGGGTTGCCAGCAGGCGGTGGGCGGCGGGCCTTCGGGCTACGCCACCGCCGGCGTGAGCGCGTAGTCGCTGGTGTCGGTGGGCGTGTAGTCGAAGCTCACGTCCTTCCAGGTGTCGAGCGCCTGCGCCAGCGGCGTGCAGAACCGCGCCGCCTGCTGCAGGATCTGCGGGCCTTCGTGGCGGATGTCGCGGCCCTCGTTGCGCGCCTTGATCATTGCCTCGAGCGCGACCCGGTTGGCCACGGCGCCGGCCTGGATCCCGGCCGGGTGACCGATCGTGCCGCCGCCGAACTGCAGCACCACGTCGTCGCCGAACAGGTCGACCAGCTGGTGCATCTGGCCGGCGTGGATGCCGCCGGAGGCCACCGGCATCACCTTCTTCAGGTCGCACCAGTCCTGGTCGAAGTGCAGGCCGCGCGCCAGGTCCTGCCGGGTCACCGCGTCGCGGCACACGGCGTAGTAGCCCTGCACGGTCAGCGGGTCGCCTTCGAGCTTGCCCACCGCGGTGCCGGCGTGCAGGTGGTCGACGCCGGCCAGGCGCAGCCACTTGGCGATCACGCGGAAGGACACGCCGTGGTTCTTCTGGCGCGTGTAGGTGCCGTGGCCGGCGCGGTGCATGTGCAGGATCATGTCGTGGCGGCGGCACCATTCGGCGAGGCTCTGGATGCAGGGCCAGCCGACGATCAGGTCGACCATGATCACCACCGAGCCCAGCTCGTGCGCGAACGCGGCGCGCTCGTAGATCGCCTCCATCGTGCCGGCGGTCACGTTCAGGTAGCTGCCCTTGACCTCGCCGGTGGCGGCGCTGGCCTTGTTCACGCCGTCCATCACGTACAGGAAGCGGTCGCGCCAGTGCATGAAGGGCTGCGAGTTGATGTTCTCGTCGTCCTTCATGAAGTCGAGCCCGCCCTTCAGGCCCTCGTAGATCACGCGGCCGTAGTTGCGGGCCGACAGGCCGAGCTTGGGCTTGGTGGTGGCGCCCAGCAGCGGCCGGCCGAACTTGTCGAGGCGCTCGCGCTCGACGATCAGGCCGGTGGGCGGACCCTTGAAGGTCTTGACCAGCGCCACCGGGATGCGGATGTCCTCGAGCCGCGCGGCGCGCAGCGGCTTGAAGCTGAAGACGTTGCCGATCAGGCTCGCCGTCATGTTGGCGATCGAGCCTTCCTCGAACAGGATGATGTCGTAGGCCACCCAGGCGAAGTACTCGCCGGGCCGGCCCGGCACCGGCTCGACCCTGTAGCACTTGGCGCGGTAGTTCTCGCAGGCGGTCAGGCGGTCGGTCCACACGACGGTCCAGGTCGCGGTGCTGCTCTCGCCGGCCACCGCGGCGCCGGCCTCGACCGGATCGACGCCGTCCTGCGGCGTGATCCGGAACAGGCAGATCATGTCGGTGTCCCTGGGCACATAGTCGGGCTCCCAGTAGCCCATCTGGCGGTACTTCAGCACCCCGGCGCGGTAGCGCTCGCGGGCGTCGGTGATCCGGGTGGCATCGGCGGCCAGCGCGCCTTCGACCGGCATGTTCATGGCTCGATTCCCTTCGTGCTCTGACTCGGCAGGCGCACTGTGGGCTTTCCACGGCTTCAGGTAAATTCATGAATCGAGAAGGCCGAATTAAGAAATTCTGATGCGTGCGGTCACGATCCGGCAACTGCGCTCGTTCTGTGCAGCGGCGCGCCACCTGAGCTTTGCCAGGGCGGCCGAGGAATTGCACCTGACGCCGCCCGCCGTCACCATGCAGATCAAGGAGCTGGAAGGCGCCGTCGGCCTGCCGCTGTTCGACCGCAGCGCCCGGGCGCTGACGCTGACGACCAGCGGCGAGTACTTCCTCGTCTATGCGCGCAGGATCCTGGCCACGCTGAAGGAGGCCGAAGACGCGCTCGCCCGGCTGCGCGGCGGCGAGACCGGCCGGATCACGATCGGCATGGTCAGCACCGCGAAGTACTTCGTGCCGCGGCTGCTGGCGCGCTTTCGCGCCGGGCACCGCGGCGTGCAGATGAGCCTGTCGGTCGGCAACCGCGAGCAGCTGGTGCGCCGGCTGCACGACAACGAGGTCGACCTGGCGGTGATGGGCCGGCCGCCGCGCGAACTGGACACGCGCGCCGAATCCTTCGCGCTCCATCCGCACGCGATCATCGCCTCGCCCGAGCATCCGCTGGCGCACAGGCGCCGGATCCCGCCGGCGGCGCTGGCCGACGCGGAGTTCATCGTCCGCGAGCCGGGCTCGGGCACGCGCGCGGCGATGGAGGAGTTCTTCCGCGAGCAGCGCCTGGCGCCGCCGCGGGTGATGGAGATGGCGAGCAACGAGACGATCAAGCAGGCGGTGATCGCCGACATGGGCGTGGCCTTCCTGTCGCTGCACACCTGCGGCCTCGAGATCGCCGCGGGCAAGCTCGCGGTGCTCGACATCGAAGGGCTGCCGCTGCTGCGCCGCTGGCACATCGTCAACGTCGGCGGCAAGCCGCTGGCGCCGGCCGCCGAGGCCTTGCGCGCCTTCATGCTCGAGCAGGGCGAAGCGCTGATCGCCGCGCAGTTCGCCGGCATCGGCGCCGCGTCGGCGTGGATCGTCAGTGCGCCGCCGGGCCGGTGAACCCGATCGGCGCGTGCGGCCCGCGCGGCGCTACGCCACCGCCAGGCGCGCGAAGGCGGCGCGGCGCAGGCCGTCGAGCACGAAGACGAGCGCGACCGACGCCGCCAGCAGCGCGGCGACGACGCTGCCGGGCAACGGCGCCGAGAGCACGCCGCTCAGCGCCACGGCGATGCCGATCCCCAGGTCGGCAATCGTCGCCGCGACGAGCCAGCCGCCCGGCGCCGCCTCCCACAGCCGCCCGCGCACGCGGATCGCGTAGATCGTCGCCTGGCCCGCGAACACCAGGGTCAGGAAGGCCAGCGTCGTCAGCGCCCCGGGCGACAGCTGCAACCGGAATGCGCCGATCGCCAGCACGCCCACCGCGAACGCGAGCTGCCCGAGCCCGACGACGACGCCCACCGCGGTGAGCCGGCCGATGCGCCAGACGTTGGGCCGGCGCGCGGGCGTTGCGCGGTCGGTGGTCAGTGCCATCGACAGCAGGTCGCCCACCACCAGCAGCACGATCATCTGCAGCGGCGTCAGGATCGGCTGCCCGGTCAGCACGAAGCCGGCGGCGATGAACAGCACCGTGGCGACCTTCTTGATGATCGAGTTGAGCGTGTAGGTCTGCACCCGCCGGAACGCACGCCGGCCTTCCTCGATCGCGTCGACGACGCCGGCCAGGCCCGGTGTGGTCAGCACCAGGCCGGCGGCGGCCTTGGCCACGTCGGTCGCCTGCGCCACCGCGATGCCCATGTGCGCCTGGCGCAGCGCGGGCGCGTCGTTGGCGCCGTCGCCGCACATGCCCACCTTGTGGCCGGCTTGCTGCAGCGCGCGCACCAGCTCGTACTTGTCCTGCGGCAGCACGCCGGCCAGCACCGCGCAATCGGCGCCCGCGGCCGCGTGCGCGCCCGGCGCGCACACCTCGCCGCGGATGCCCAGCGTGCGCGCCACCGCGGCCGCGGTGGTGGGGGCGTCGCCGGTGACCATCATCACGCGCACGCCGCGCTCGCCGAGATGGCGGATCAGCGCGGCCGCATCGTCGCGCGGCGGGTCGCTGAGCGCGAGCAGTCCGGCGATGCGTGCGCCCGCGTCGTCGGCGACGGCGACCGCGAGCACGCGATGGCCCTGGGCCTCGAGCGCGTCGGCCTCGCGGCGCTGCGCGCCATCGGCGCCGGCCGCATCGGCGATCACCGCGAAAGCGCCTTTCATGATGCGCTGCTCGCGGCCGTCGGCGCCCTGCACGCGCGCCTCGGCGCGCTTGGTCGCCGGGTCGAAGGGCTGGTACGCGAGCCGCCGGGCGAGCGGCGGCAGCGGCCCCGCGGCGGCGCGGATCGCCGCGTCCACCGGGTCGGCGCCGGCGTCGGAGCTGGCGAGCGCGGCCAGCGCCAGCAGCCCCGCTTCGTCGAAGCCGGCGCAGGGCCGCGCGGCGACGACGCGCAGCTCGTTGCGCGTCAGCGTGCCGGTCTTGTCGGAGCACAGCAGGTCGATGCTGCCGGCCTCGTCCAGCGCCGACAGCCGCGTGGCCAGCACGCCGCGGTCGGCCAGCACGTGCGCGGCCAGCGCCGCCGCCATCGTGAAGGTGGCCGGCAGCGACACCGGGATCGACGCCAGCAGCGCGGTCAGCACCAGCGGCTCGATCGCGCGCAGCGGCAGGCCCTGGCCCCACGCGTGCGCGGCCAGCAGCGCGATCACCGTGCCGTTGAACAGCGCGAGGTTGCGCACCACGCGCAGCACCGCCTGCTGCTGCGAGCCCTGCGCGTGCGCGCTGCGCACCAGCTCGGCGCTGCGGCCGAAGCGCGTGCGCGCGCCGGTGGCGGTGACCAGCGCCTCGGCCTCACCGCGGCGCACCAGCGCGCCCGCCCAGGTGCTCGCGCCGGCGCCGGCTTCCACCGGCAGCGATTCGCCGGTCAGCATCGACTGGTCGACCAGCACCGCGCCGGCGACGAGCTGCACGTCCGCCGGCACCACGGCGCCGAGCGACAGCTTCACCCGGTCGCCGGGCACCAGTTCCTTGGCCGGCAGCGTGCACCAGGCGCCGTCGCGGCGCACCGTTGCGTTCAGCGCCAGCCGCGACTTCAGCGCCGCGAGCGCGGTGCGCGCGCGCCCCTCTTGCGCCAGCGCCACCGCCGCGTTGAAGGCGACGAGTGCGGCGATGATCGCCGCCTCGACGAACTTGCCGAGCGCGAGCTGCAGCACGACGGCCGCCTCGAGCATCCACGGCACCGGCGCCCACAGCTTGGCCAACGCACGCTTGGCGAGGCTGTCGCGCACGTCGGCGATCTCGTTGGCGCCGAACTGCGCCAGCGCCTGCTGCGCCTGCGCCGTCGTCAGCCCGGCCGCAGCGGCGGCGTCAACCGCGGGCGAAGCGTTCGAGCCTGGATCGCGTGCACCGTCGTGCGCGCCGGCCGATGGGGCGGCTGCGGGGTCGGCCGATGGATCGGCTGATGGGTCGGCCGGCGCCGCGCCTGTTGTCGTGTGCTGCGGCGGCATGTTCGCGCCGCTGCTCATTCAGCCCAGCACCTGCAGCGGCCGGCCCTGTGCCGCCAGCACGCGCCCGACGACCGCGGCCGCGCCGAAGCCGTGGCGGCCGAAGACGGCCTGCACCGCGTCGAGCGCGCCCGGCTCGCACGACACCAGCAGCCCGCCGCTGGTCTGCGGGTCGCACAGCAGCGCGCGGTCTTGCGGCTCGAAGGCGTCGGGCAGCGCCACGTCGTGGCCGTAGGCGGCCCAGTTGCGGCCCGACGCGCCGGTGACGAAGCCGTGCGCGGCCAGGTCGCGCACGCCGGCCAGCAGCGGCACCGCGCGCCAGTCGATCTGCACCGTGCAGCCCGAGCCGCGCGCCATCTCGAGCGCGTGCCCCGCCAGGCCGAAGCCGGTGACGTCGGTGAGCGCGTGCACGCCGGGCAGCGCCGCCAGATCCGGGCCGGGGGTGTTGAGCTGCGTGGTCGTCGCGACCATCCGGGCATAGCCGGCGGCGTCGAGCGCGCCCTTCTTCAGCGCCGCGCTCATCACGCC
The DNA here is from genome assembly GCA_018240325.1 of Pseudomonadota bacterium. Classification (GTDB taxonomy): domain Bacteria; phylum Pseudomonadota; class Gammaproteobacteria; order Burkholderiales; family Burkholderiaceae_C; genus Rubrivivax. The sequence goes on along the minus strand of JAFEFZ010000311.1, from coordinate 2,106 downwards.
CACGCCCAGCGGCTTGCCCAGCAGCAGCAGGTCGCCGGGTTGCGCGTCGGCGTTGCGCTTGACCCGCTTCGGGTGCACGAGGCCGAGCGCGACCAGCCCGTAGATCGCCTCGACCGAATCGATCGTGTGGCCGCCGGCGATCGGGATGCCGGCGGCGCGGCACACGCTCGCGCCGCCTTCGAGGATGCGGCCGATCGTGGCGGTGGACAGCACATTGATCGGCATGCCCACCAGCGCGAGCGCGAGGATGGGCCGGCCGCCCATCGCGTAGACGTCGCTGATCGCATTGGTCGCGGCGATGCAGCCGAAGTCGAAGGGGTCGTCGACGATCGGCATGAAGAAGTCGGTGGTCGCGACCAGCGCCTGCTCGTCGTTGAGCCGGTAGACGGCAGCGTCGTCGGCGGTGGCTATGCCCACCAGCAGCTCGGCCGGCGCCGGCAGCGCCGCGCTGCCCTTCAGGATCTCGGACAGCAGGCCCGGGGCGATCTTGCAGCCGCAGCCGCCGCCGTGCGACAGCGAGGTCAGGCGCGGCTCGGCCGCCGCGGCAGGGGAATTCGGTGCGTTCATCGGGGGCTTCGGTCGAGGTGGCGCGCCCGCAGCGCGCCGATGATCCGGTGCAGCGCGGCCTGCTCGGCCGCGGGATCGAACAGGTGCGACCGTAGGGCCAGCTGCGCGGCCAGCCGCGGCAGCATATCGGCTTCGTCGCGCGCGCGTGCGAGCAGGGCAGCCAAGGCCGCATCGTCGCCGGGCGCGAACACGCCTTCGTAACCGCTGCCGAGCAGCCCGAGGTTGCCGTCGATGCGCGACGCGAGCACCGGCGTGCCGCTGCGGATCGCCTCGATCACGACCTGCGCGCCGCCTTCCATCCGGCTCGGGTGCACCAGCACGTGCGCGTGCTGGATGCGCCGGCGCACCGCCGCGTGCGGCTGGCCACCGAGCCAGCGGAACTGCGGCTGCCGTGCGGCCAGCGCCGCGGCTTGCGCGCCGAGCGCCGGGTCGAGCGCGGCGCCGATGTGGTCGAGCCGGATGTCGCGCCGCTGCGCGAGCCGTTGCGCCGCGCGCCAGTAGGTCTGCGGGTCCTTCTCGGCGCGCAGGTGGCCGACCATCAGCGCGCGCAGGTGGCGCGGGGTGCGCGCCGCCGGCGCACGCGCCGGGCTCGACTGCAGCACCACCTGCGCCTTGGCGCGCAAGGCCTCGGGCAGTTGCCGCGCGCCCAGCTCGTTGAGCACCACCAGCGCATCGGCCAGCACGAGCGAGCGCTGCGCGTCGGCATCGGTGGCGATGTCGCGATACAGGTCGGTGCCGGTCAGCACCAGCAGCAGCGGCCGGCCCGGATGCGCGGCGCGCCAGGCGGCCACCGACGCGGCCGAGCGGCGCGCGTGCAGCGCGATCATCAAGGTCTCGGCGCCGCCGCTCCAGCAGTCGGTGACGGCGACGCGGTAAGCTGGCGCGAGCAGCCGCGCCCAGCGCCGCGCGGTGTGCCAGTTGCCGTTGTTGGCCGCGGCCAGCGCCGGCGTCACGATGACCAGGGGTTCACGATGCACGACGCGAGCGTACAGCGCCCGGCACTCGACGCCCGTCGCGGGCCGCCGCAGGCGCTGGCCGATGCGCTGCGCGCGAGCCGCGCCGACACGCTCGCCGCCTTCGCGGCCTACGAGCGCGCGCTGCCGGGCCTGCAGGTGCCGCTGCGCGCTGAACTCAACCCGCCGCTGTGGGAGCTGGGGCACATCGGCTGGTTCCAGGAGTACTGGATCGCGCGCAACCCGCAGCTCGAGCTCGGGCCGCGCGCCGACCCGGACGCCGCGCGGCGCGCACCGCTGCGCGCCGGCGCCGACGCGCTCTACAACTCGAGCCGGGTGGCGCACGACAGCCGCTGGCAGCTGCCGCTGCCCGACGCCGCGGCCACACGCGCCGACCTGGCGCGCCAGCTCGACGCCACCCTCGCGCGGCTGCGCGCGGCCGGCGACGGCGACGACGCGCTGTACTTCTTTCGCCTCGCGCTGCTGCACGAGGACATGCACCACGAGGCGGCGCTGTACATGGCGCGCGCGCTCGACATCGCGATCGACGATGCGCGCTGGCGTGCGCCCCCGCTGCCCGATCCGG
>JAFEFZ010000310.1 GCA_018240325.1 Pseudomonadota bacterium | reverse complement strand
GCCGCCCTGGCGTCGTTGCAAATCCTCGCGATGCCACTGGGCATCGCTGCGGTTTGCGCCTAGCCAGGACGACAAATCCATCGGTTTTCTTAAGTGCTGCACAGAGTGGAACACTGCACTAGCGCGTGGCCGGCGGCCCGTCCCTCGCTCGATGCCGGATGCGGCGCGGCGCTGGATTCAGCCCAAGAGAACCACGGCTGCCCCTGGTCATCCCGGCGCGGCCGACACCGGGGTCGGCAACACCGCCTGCCCGACGATGCGCCGGCAGATGCACGCCGGCAGCGCCCGGCCCTCGGCTTCGGCCAGGTCGAGCGCCAGGCCCCGCCTGTTGCGGTTGCCAGTGCCGCTGCCGCGCCCGGCGCGGCGATGAAGCTGCCGCGGGCCGATCCTGGGGGCGCCTTCAGCCCGGGTCGTCGTCGCCCGGCTGCGCGAATCCGCGCAGCGCCTGCAGCAGCGCGACTTGCTTGTTGTCGCGGGTGCGTTCCATCTGCTGCATCGGGACCCGGCCGAAGGACGCCGCCGTCTGGCTGACGATGCGCTGCTTCAGCACCTCGTCCATCTCGACCGGCGGCATGTTCTGCCAGGCCGCGACCATGTTCCTGCCGAGCCCGCCTTCGGCGAAGAAGGCCGCGAGCCCGCCCGGCCCGCCGCCCATGTGGAACGAACTGAACGGCCCGTTCACGGCCCAGCGCAGCCCGATCGAGCTGGTGACGATGTCGTCGAGTTCGTCGACTGTGCACACGCCCTGCTGCACCAGGTAACACGACTCGCGCATGATCGCGCGCTGCAGCCGGTTGGCGACGAAACCCTGGATCTCCTTCTTCAGCACGCGCGGCACCTTGCCCAGCGCCGCGTAGAAGGCGACGGCGTCCTCGACCGCCCGCGCGTCGGTGCGCTCGCCCGGCACCACCTCGACCAGCGGGATCAGGTGCGGCGGGTTGAAGGGGTGGCCGACCAACAGGCGGCTCGGGTCCTTCATGTCGCGGCCCTGTTCGGTGGCCGGCCGTGCCGAGCTCGACGACAGCAGCAGCGCATGCGCCGGCACCGACTTTTCGATGCTGGCCCACAGCTGCTGCTTCCACTCGGGCCTTTCGGGCCCGTTCTCCTGCACCAGATCGACGGCGGCGACCGCGCGCGCCAGGTCGGGCTCGAAACGCAGCTTCTTCTCCAGGCCTTGCGACGGCAGGCCGAGCGCCTGCAGCGTGGGCGCGATCTTGGCGAGGTCGCCCCGGACCACCGCCTCGATGTCCGGGCGCGGGTCGTTGACCACCACGTGCAGGCCGTGGGCCAGGAACAGTGCCGTCCAGGACGAGCCGATCACGCCGGCACCGATCACGGCGACGCGGGGATAGCGTTCGAGCACGGCCTTGGCTTCGGGGGGCGACGAGGTCATCGTGGCGTCTCCTGTGCCCGGCCCGAAGCCGGTGTGTCGTAGTCGTAGAAGCCGCGGCCGCTCTTCACGCCCAGCCGGCCTTCGGCAATCATCTGCCCGAGCAGCCTGCGCGGCGATTCCGGCAGGCCCGGCCGGTGCTCGGCGTAGTTCTCCTCGATGCTCAGCACCACGTCCAGCCCGACGGCGTCCATCCTGCGGCAGGGGCCGTTCTTCTCGCCGGTCGCCTGGGTGTAGATCGCATCCACCACCTGCGGCGAGGCCACGCCTTCGGCCACCACCGCCAGCACCTCGCGCTTGATCGCGGCCCAGATGCGGTTGTAGATGAAGCCCATGCTCTCGCGCTGCACGATGTAGGGCGTCAGGCCGTAGCCCGGCAGCACGTCGGCCAGCAACTGGATGACGGCGGGGTCGGTGCGGCCGCAGGACATCAGCTCCACCGGCGTGGCGCGAGGCGGCATCAGGTAATGCGTGTTCAGCAGGCGCGCCGGGTTCTCGACGCTGTCGGCAAAGGCGCTGGTGCAATACGACGATGAATTGCTGGCCAGGATGGCATCGGGCGCAGACAGCGCATCGATCTGCTTGAAGACTTCCTGCTTCAGCGCGAGCTTCTCGGGCACCGCCTCCACCACGTGCCACGCGTCCTGCAGCGCGGCCGCCAGGTCGTCACGGCCGACGATCGTGCCGGCGCGGCCGCCCTGGATCGATTCGAGCACGCGGGGGAGCTGCTGCGTGGCGAACGCGACGCCGGCCCCGCGCACCTCGGCATCGGGGTCGTAGAGCCGCACTTCGGCCCCGCGCGTGGCCAGCATCAGCGCGATGCGGCGGCCCAGCGTGCCCGCACCCAGGATCGCGATCGGGCGGGTCTCGATATTCTCGGGCAGCTTGAACGCCATGTCGATCTCCTGCACCGGCCTGCTCGCGGCACGCGGATCAGGCGCGCAGGTAGGCCAGGCCGGTCAGCCTGCCGCGGCCGTGAAAGATGATCTTGCCCTTGCCCGGATGGTCGAGGTCGGCCATGTAGACGCGGCCGGCGAGCTCGCTGACGAAGGCGCGCCGGTTCGGCAGGTCCAGCGCCAGCCCGATCGCCTCGTGGAAATCGTGCAGCAGGATCTCATGGTCCACCGGCTTGCCGTCGCGCATCCTGGCGCGGTTGAGCGTGTTGCCCCTCGGCGGATCGCCGCGGTCGGTCCAGTACAGGGTCTGGTTCGCCTCGTCCCACTCGAGGTCGATCGGCTCCGGCAGCCCATCGAACACGGTTTCGACATCGGCGCGCCGCAGCGGATCGAGGCCCGGCGTGCGCGCCAGCGGCATGCGCATGATGCGGCCGACGTTGCCGTTGGGCGTGCCCTTGAGGGTCCAGTAGATGTGGCCCGCCTTGGCGTCGACCGCGACGCCGACGCAATGTCGGCGCTCGTCGCGCCGCTCCTCGCCGACACCGGTCTGCACGTGCGTGTACAGATCGGAGCCGTCGGTGCGGCAGCTCATCACGCGCATGCCCTCGCGGTCGCACCAGTACAGCCGGTCGGCGCCGGCCTCGAAGACGATCTGCTTGCCGGTGACGAAGCTGCCGAGCGGCACGATCACCTTGCGCCGGCTGCCGTCGTAGTTGGCGCGTTCGATGTAGCCCTCGTTCTCCCAGAAGTCGCCGTCGCCGGTGCGCGTCGTCCCCATGAAGGTATAGAACAGGTGCCGCCTGCGCGGATCGATGGTCACGCCGTCCGGCTTCGACTCGAGGTTGTCGACCAGCACCTGGACGTCGCTGCCGTCCGGTGCCATCGACAGCACGCGCGACATCGGGCCGAGGCTCAGCACGATGAGTCTGTCGGAAGAATCGCTCACGTCGTGCCTCCGTCGATCGGCGTGCCTCCGCGGCCGGCCGCACCCTGCACGCCGGCGAATGCGGGTCGTGCGATGTTACCGACACCTGCGAATCCGCAGCTTGCACTGCGGCGAGCTCGATCTCATGCCCGCCGGCGCCGACTTACCGCTCCGACTGCCGTTCGGGTTCAGCCGTCGGCGATGGCGTGGCGGATCGCGAACGCCGCCGCCTCGGTGCGGTTGGCCGAGCCGGTCTTGGCCAGGATCGCGCGCACGTGGTTGGCGACGGTGTTGGGGCTGACGAACAGGCGTTCGCCGATCGCGCGGTTGCCCAGGCCCGCGGCCAGCAGCTGCAGCACCTGGACCTCGCGCCGGCTGAGCCCGGCGGCGCCGGCCGCATCGGCGGGCTGCGGCGCCGCAGTGCCCGCGGGCTGCACCGCGTCGATGCGCTCGATCAGCGCGCGCATGCCCAGGCGCGCGGCGGCGGTGCGCGCATCGGCCAGCAGCGCGCGCGCGGCGGCGGCGTCGCCGGCGGCGTTGCGCGCCAGCCGCATCGATGCGTAGCCCAGCCGGGCGTGGGCCAGCGCCGGCTCGGCGCCTTGCGCGTGGTTCATCGCGATCGCCGCCTCGAAGTGGCGCTCGGCGTCGCGCCAGCGCCGCCGCGTCGCGGCCAGCAGGCCGAGCAGCGACGCCGCCGCGCCCAGGCAGGCGACGGTGGTGCCGATCAGCAGGTTGCGGCCGTCGTAGGGCAGCAGCAGCGCGTACAGCCGCTCGGCCCGCGGCCGATCGCCGAGCCGCGCGCACACCCGCGCCAGATAGGCCAGGTTCGCACTGCGCAGCGCGTCGTCGCGCACGACGGCGAAGTCGTCGGCGGCCAGCAGCTCGAACACGCGCCGCGCGTCGTCGAGCAGCCCGATCTCGGCACACAGCAGCGCCAGCCCCGGGCGCCAGGCGTCGGCCGCGGGCACCGTGGCGGCGAAGGCCCGCACCGCCGGCGCCAGCTCCTGCAGCCGGCCCTGCTCGCAGCGCAGCGTGAACATCTGCATGCCGAAGACGCCGGCGGCGTCCAGCCCCGGCATGCGCCGGCCGAGCTGCAGCGCCTGCGCGATCAGGCCTTCGGCCTCGTCGAAGCGGCCCAGCAGCAGCGCACAGGCGGCACGCGAGGTGACCGCGACGTAGCACGGGAACGGCTGCCCCAGCTCCGCGGCCAGTTGCTCGTAGCGCTCGAGCCCGGCCCGCCACTGCGCCAGCTCGCCCAGCTCCATCAGCTCGAACAGCCGCCAGGCCTGTGCCTCGAGCGCGCTGCCCGGGTCGCCGATGGCGTCGGCCAGGCCGATCGCCTCGTCGGCGTCGCGCAGCCGCTGCGTGCCGCGCTCGGGCTGCCAGCGCACCGACAGCGTGGCCGACAGCGTCGAGATCAGCGTCGGCACGTCGCCGCTGCGCCGCGCCATCGCCACCGCCTGCGCGCGCACCAGCGCCGCCTGCCGTGCGTCGCCGCTGAACACCAGCGCACGTGCCAGCGCGCTGAGCAGCCGCGCGCGCGTGAGGCCGTCGCCGCTGCCCTGTGCGGCGAGCGCGTCGCGCAGCAGCCGCGCGGCCGCCTGCCCGGGCAGGCCCGGCGCCCAGGTGGCGGCCTCGAAGCCGAGCGCGGCGCGCGCCATCAGGTCGGCCGCCGCGGCGCTGCGCGCCAGTGCCAGTGCCTGTTCGAAGGTCTCGCGCGCCTGCAGGTACTCGCCCGCCGCCGCCAGTGCCTCGCCCAGCGCCACCAGCAGGCCGGCGTCGGCGGCGGGATCCTCGGGGCCGCCGAGCGCGGCGCGGGCCTGCAGCGCCAGCCTCAGGTAGCGCGCGGCTTCCTCGTGCGCCAGCAGCCGGCTCGCGCGCCCGGCGGCGCGGCGCGCCACCTCGAGCGCACGCGCGGCGTCGCCGCCGGGCAGCGCGCGGGCGTAGTGGCAGGCCAGCGCCGGCAGGTGGCGCTCGTCGGCGCCGTGCAAGGCCTCGATCGCCTGCGCCGCGCGCAGGTGCAGGCGGCTGCGCGTGGTCACCGGGATCTCGTCGTACAGCGTCTCGCGGATCAGCGCGTGCGCGAACTGCAGCGTGCCCTGCGGCTCGGCCGGCTCGAGCACGTGCGCCTGCAGCGCCTCGGCGACCGCTTCCGGCAGGCCGGCCGCCAGCGGGGGCTCCAGCAGGCGCTCGAGCAGCGCCAGCTCGAAACGCCGGCCGATCAGCGCGGCGCCGGCGAGCACGCGGTTGGCCTGCGGCGACAGCCGGTTCAGGCGCCGGCCGATCACCTCCTTCACGCCTTCCGGAATGCGCAGCGGCCGCGCGCCGTCGCCCGCAGCCGGCGGCCCGGCGGCCGCCTCGTGCACCAGCAGGCGCGTCGTCTCGACGATGAACAGCGGGTTGCCCTCGGTCTGGCGGTGGATCGCGTCGACCAGCGCCGCGCCCAGGGCGGCGCCGCCGGACTGCGCAACCAACGCGCCGGTCTGGCGGCGGTCGAGCCCGGCCAGCCGCAGCCGCTCGAAGTGGCCGTGGCGCGCCAGTTCGCCGAGCGTGTGCGCCAGCGGGTGCTGCCGGCTCAGCTCGATGTCGCGGTAGGTGGCGAGCAGCAGGATGCGGCTGGCGTCGATCTCCGGCGCGACGAATTCCAGCAGCCGCAGCGACGACGCGTCGGCCCAGTGCAGGTTGTCGATGATCAGCAGCAGCGGCTCGGCCGCGGCCGCGCGCCTGAAGAAGCCGGCGATCGCGTCGAACAGGCGAAAGCGCTGCTGCTGCGCGTCGGGTGTGGGTGCCGGCGGCGCCAGGCCGGGCAGGCGCTGGCCGATCTCGGGCAGGATCGCGGCGATCGGCGCCGCCCCCGTGCCGAGCGCGGCGCGCAGCGCGTCGTCGTCGTGCGCCTCGAGCCAGGCGCGCAGGATCTGCAGCCACGGCCAGTACGGCGGCGCGCCCGGCTCCTCGCAGCAGCGCCCCCACAGCACGCGCACGCCGGCCGCGTGTGCGGCCAGTGCCTGGGCGGTGTGCGTCTTGCCGATGCCCGGCTCGCCGGCCAGCGCGACGATCGCGCCGCGGCCGCCGGCCATGCGTGCGAGCCGCGCGTCCAGCGCCGCGAGTTCGGCGGCGCGGGCGGCGGCCGGTGCTGCCGCCTCGTCGTCGGGCACAGGCAGTGCCGCGCCGCAGGCGTCGCAGTAGCGCGCCTGTGCGCGGTTGTCGTGGCCGCAGCGGGTGCAGCGCATCGTCGATCCGCCTGTTCAGGGCCGTGCGGCACGGCGCCAGGCGCCGTGCGCCTGGTGCCGCTAGCCGAAGGCCTCGGGCCGCACCTGGCTGACCTCGACCACCACGTCGGCGGGCAGGCCGGCGAGCCGCGCCGCTTCGCGGATCGCCTCGACGTTGGGCGCCTCGTACAGGCAATAGGTCTTGCGCCGGTCGGCCGACAGGAACGAGTACAGCCAGTTGACGCCGGCCGCGTCGTTGACCTGCTTGATCAGCGCGGCCCCTTCGGCGTCGAGGTCGAGCGCGTCGGCAAAGCGGCGTTCGATGATGAACAGTGGCATCGAATGGCTCCCGCGGCGCTTCGGCGCAAGCCTGCACCGCAGCTTGCTTCTAGGCCCAGCGATCGGCCGTGTCAAGCTGCTGCGGCTGCTGCCGCGGCGGCAGCCGATAGTCAGTTCTGACTATCGGCTGCGTCGGCAGGCACGGGCGCGAATTGATCGATCCTGTCGATGGCGATCGCCGGCCGGATGCCTAGATTGAGTCTCGCTGCAACTGCCCTACAGGAGGCCGAGATGTTCAGCGACAACGATCTGACGACCTACCGCGCGCGCCTGCGCGGCGCCCTGATCCAACCCGGCGACGCCAACTACGACCAGGCGCGCACCGTGTTCAACGCGATGATCGACAAGCGCCCGCGGCTGATCGCGCGTTGCGCCGACGTCGCCGACGTGATCGCGTCGGTGCAGTTCGCCCGCGAGCACGGCCTGCTGCTGGCGGTGCGCGGCGGCGGCCACAACGGCGGCGGCCTGGGCGTGTGCGACGACGGCCTGGTGATCGATCTATCGGGGCTGCGCGGCATCCGCGTCGACCCGGCCGCGCGCAGCGTGCGCGTCGACGGCGGCTGCCTGTGGCGCGAAGTCGACCACGCGACCCATGCCTTCGGGCTGGCCGCGCCCAGCGGCATCATCAGCTCCACGGGGGTCGGCGGCCTCACGCTGGGCGGCGGCATCGGCCACCTGACGCGACGCTGGGGGCTGTCGATCGACAACCTGCTGTCGGCCGACGTCGTGCTGGCCGACGGCCGGCTCGTGACCGCGAGCGAGCACAGCCACCCCGATCTGTACTGGGCGCTGCGCGGCGGCGGCGGCAACTTCGGCGTCGTGACCTCGTTCGAGTTCCGGCTGCATCCGGTGGCCAACGTGATCGCCGGGCCGACGCTGTGGCCGCTGGCGCGCGCCGCCGAAGTCATGGCCTGGTACCGCGACTTCATCGTGAACGCGCCCGAAGAGCTGAACGGCTTCCTCGCACTGATGACGGTGCCGCCGGCGCCGCCCTTCCCCGAGGCGCTGCACCGGCAGAAGATGTGCGGCGTGGTCTGGTGCTGGACCGGCGACCCGGCCAAGGCCGACGCTGCGTTCGCGCCGGTGCAGGCGACCAAGCCGGCGCTGCACGGCCCGCACGCGCTGCCGTTCCCGATGCTGCAGGGCGCCTTCGACGGCCTGTACGCGCCGGGGCTGCAGTGGTACTGGCGCGCCGACTTCGTCTACGAGCTGCCCGACGCGGCGATCGCGCTGCACGCGCAGTACGCCGAGCGGCTGCCGACGCTGCACTCGGCGATGCACCTGTATCCGATCGACGGCGCCGCGCAGCGCGTGGGCCGCGGCGAGACCGCGTTCAGCTACCGCGATGCGCGCTGGTCGGCGGTGTTCGTCGGCGTCGACCCCGACCCGAAGAACGCGGCCGTGATCAGCAACTGGGCGCGCGACTACCAGACCGCGCTGCACCCGTATTCGGCCGGCGGCGCCTACGTGAACTTCATGATGGACGAGGGCGCCGACCGCGTGAAGGCGAGCTTCCGCGACAACTATCCGCGGCTGGCCGCGGTCAAGCGCAGCTACGACCCGGGCAACCTGTTCCGCGTGAACCAGAACATCCGCCCGGCGTAGGCACGGCGCGCGCCGGCGCCGCGGCGGCGCTGCGCCGGACCGGCGCCGGATAATCGCGCCGGTGAAGCGCGAGCGCATCGTGATCGGCCTGAGCGGCGGCGTCGATTCCGCCGTCGCCGCTTGGCTGCTGAAGCAGCAGGGGCACGAAGTCGTCGGCCTGTTCATGAAGAACTGGGAGGGCGACGACGACGATGCCTACTGCAGCGCCAACGCCGATTTCGTCGACGCCGCCGCGGTGGCCGACGTGATCGGCATCGAGCTCGAGCACGTCAACTTCGCCGCCGAGTACCGCGAGCGCGTGTTCGCCGAATTCCTGCGCGAATACCGCGCCGGACGCACGCCCAACCCCGACGTGCTGTGCAACGCCGAAATCAAGTTCAAGGCCTTCCTCGACCACGCGCTGCGGCTGGGTGCGCAGGCCATCGCCACCGGCCACTACGCGCGCGTGCGCGAGTCGAAGTCGAAGTCATCGGGCCGCTTCGAGCTGCTCGAGGGGCTCGATCCGCTGAAGGACCAGAGCTACTTCCTGCACCGGCTGACGCAGGCGCAGCTCGCGCGCAGCCGCTTCCCGCTGGGCGAGCTGCACAAGACCGAGGTGCGCCGGCTGGCGGCCGAGATCGGCCTGCCCAACGCCGCCAAGCGCGACTCCACCGGCATCTGCTTCATCGGCGAACGGCCGTTTCGCGAGTTCCTGAACCGCTTCGTGCAGCACCAGCCCGGCCCGATCCGCGACGAGCGCGGGCGTACGCTCGGCCGCCACGTGGGCTTGAGCTTCTACACGCTCGGCCAGCGCCAGGGGCTGGGCATCGGCGGCGTCAAGGAACGCGGCGCGGCGCGCGGCGGCGCCGAGCACGCGCCCTGGTACGTGGCCGGCAAGGATCTGCAGCACAACGTGCTGCGCGTGGTGCAGGGCCACGACCACCCGGCGCTGCTGGCGCGCGCGCTCGTGGCCGACGGCGTGCACTGGATCGCCGGCCATGCGCCGCCGCCCGGCGCCTATGCGGCCAAGACGCGCTACCGCCAGGCCGATGCGCCGTGCCGCCTCAGCCTGGCCGGCGCTGAATTGCGGCTGGACTTCGATGCGCCGCAATGGGCGGTGGCGCCGGGGCAGTCGGCGGTGGTCTACGACGGCGAGGTGTGCCTGGGCGGCGGCTTCATCGCTGCGGCCGAGCCCTGGGCAGGGCCGCGCGCCGCAGCCGGGCGCGCCCAGCCGGTGCAGCCGTGACCGCGCGCCGCACGCAACCGTAGGGCCGACTGGGCCATGCACGCGCCGATCCGCACCGTGATCTTCGACTTCGAGGGCACGCTGGTCGATTTCCAGTGGCGGCTGGCCGAGGCCGAGGCCGAGTTGCGCGCCGCCTTCGCGCAACAGGGCTATGCGGTCGAGGGCAACTACGCGCGCATGTGGAACCTGGCGGCCGACCGGGCGATGGCGCCCGATCGCATCGACGCATTGCGCCGCGCGCTGTATCCGGTCTATGACCGCTGGGACGGCGACGCGCTCACGCGCTGGTCGGCACGCGCCGGCGCCGCCGCGCTGCTGCAGCGCCTGGCCGAGCGCGGCGTCGCGGCGGCGCTGGTCAGCAACATCGGCCGCACGGCGCTGGACGCGGCGCTCGTCCGCTTCGGCTTGCGCGACCGGCTGCGACGCGTGGTCAGCCGCGACGACGTCACGCGCCTGAAGCCCCATCCGCAGGGCGTGGCGATCGCATTGGCGGCGACGAACACGCCGCCGGACCAGGCGCTGTTCGTCGGCGACAGCCTGGCCGACGTGCACGCGGCGCGCGCCGCCGGCCTGCGCGTGGCGATCATCCGCGGCGGCGAGGCGCCCGAAACCGACTTCGTCGCCGCGCCGCCCGACTGGCTGATCACCCGCCTCGACGAGGTCGCCGGACTGATCTGATCGCGCCGCCGCCCGCGCAGCGCCGGGCGGCGAGGGCGGCGAGGGCGGCGTCGCCGAAACCGTCGGGTCGCCCCAGCTTCCATTGGCCCGACGGGGCGGGCCGGGCGCCAGGCCGCCCAGCCGGCGCCTACAGCGCCGCGAGCGCCTGGTCGAGCCGCTGGCGCACCTGAGCGGCCAGCGGCGCCACCGCCGGGTTGGCGACGAGGCCGAGCACCGCCTGCGGGTCCATCAGCTCGACCTGCACCGCACCCTGCGCGTCCTGGCGCACCACCACGTTGCACGGCAGCAGCGCGCCGATCTGCGGCTCGGCGCCGATCGCCTGGTGCGCGAACTGCGGGTTGCAGGCGCCCAGGATGCGATACGGCGGCATGTCGACGCCGAGCTTCTTCTTCATCGTGGCCTGCACGTCGATCTCGGTCAGGATGCCGAAACCGACCTTGGCCAACTCTTCGGTGACGCGCCCGAGCGCCTGGTCGAAACCCATCGTCACCGTCTTGCCGAATGCGTACTGGCTCATCACGACTCCTGTTGCGGCGGGCGGGCCGGGCAGCGGCGCGCCGTTCGAGCGGCGCATTGTCGGCCGGGACGATCAGCACTGGCGCGTGCGGGGCTGCAGCGGCTTCGGACCGGCCGTGCGCCGCGGCGGCGCCGTCGGGTGCAGGCCGCTGCGGCAAGGGGATCGCCGCCGAGCGGGCCGCGCGCGCGGTGGTTGCCGCTATGCTCGGCGACCCGCGCCGCCCCCGAAGACCCCGACCTTGCCCCGCCCGTTGCCCGCGTTTGCTGCTGCCCTTCGCGCCCGCCTGCGTGCCTGCCCGCGTGCCTGTTTGACGGCCGCGCTGCGCTGCGGCCTGCTGCTGCTGTCGTGGGCGGCGCTGGCGCCCGCGCTGCAGGCGCAGCCGGTCAAGACCGAGCACGTCACCGCCGAGCTGGTGGCCGAGCGCAGCGCCGTCGCCCCCGGCGGCACGCTGCAGATCGGGCTGCTGCTGCAGCACGCGCCGCAGTGGCACAGCTACTGGCGCAACCCCGGCGACTCGGGCCTGCCGACGACGATCGACTGGCAGCTGCCGAGCGGCGCCGCGGTCGGCCCGATCGAGTGGCCGGCGCCCGAGCGGCTGCCGCTGGGCCCGCTGGTCAACTACGGCTACGAGGGCGAGCTGCTGCTGCCGCTGGCCTTCACCGCGCCGGCCGATGCGCGCCCCGGCTCGACGCTGGCGCTGACGGCGCAGGTGCGCTGGCTGGTGTGCCGCGAGGTCTGCATCCCCGAAGAGGCGACGCTGCGGCTGCAGCTGCCGGTGGCCGCCGCCGGCACCACGCCCGGCAGCACCGCGCACACCGCGCTGTTCGAGCGCGCGGCCGCCGCGCGCGCCGTGCCGCTGCAGGGCTGGACGGCCGAGGTGCAGCGCAGCGGGCGCGAGCTGCTGCTGACGCTCGAGCGCGACGGCGGCCTGCCCGCCGGCGCCGCGGCGCTGCCGCCGGCGCGCTTCTTCCCCTTTGCCGAGCAGCTGATCGAGACCACGGTGCACCAGGCCTACGCCACGCCGCGCGGCTATGCGTGGCGGCTGCGGCTGGGCCCGAACGCGGCCGAGCTGCCGGCCGCGCTCGAAGGCATCGCGGTGGCCGACAGCGCGGCGGCCTGGGGCCTGGGCTCGCCGATGGTCGAATTCAGCGCGCCGTGGCGCGAAGTGGCCGCGATCGCGCTGCCCGCAGGCGCGCGGCCGCTGGCCGGCGGCGGCGCAGCGGCCAGCCTCGCGGGCGCGGCGGCGCCGGCGGCGGCCATCGGCATCGGGGTGGCGCTGCTGCTGGCGCTGGCCGGCGGCGCATTGCTGAACCTGATGCCCTGCGTGTTCCCGGTGCTGTCGATCAAGCTGCTCGGCCTGACCCGGCAGGCCGCGGCGCCGGCCGCGCTGCGGCTGCACGCGCTGGCCTACGGCGCCGGCGTGCTCGGCAGCTTCCTCGCGCTGGCGCTGGGGCTGATCGCGCTGCAGGCGGCCGGGCAGGCGGTGGGCTGGGGCTTCCAGCTGCAGGAGCCGGCGGTGGTGTTCGCGCTGGCGCTGCTGTTCTGCCTGATCGGCCTGAACCTGATGGGCGGGCTGGAGTTCACGCCGCTGCTGCCGCAGCGCCTCGCGGCCTGGCGCAGTGCGCATCCGGCTGCCGATGCCTTCGGTGCCGGCGTGCTCGCGGTGGTGGCGGCCACGCCCTGCACCGCGCCCTTCATGGGCGCCGCGCTCGGCTACGCGCTGACGCAGCCGCCGCCGGTGGCGCTGGCGGTGTTCGCGGCGCTCGGCCTGGGCATGGCGCTGCCCTATGCGGCGCTGGTGCTGCTGCCCGGCTGGCGCTCGCGGCTGCCGCGGCCCGGCGCCTGGATGCTGCACCTGAAGCAGGCGCTCGCCTTCCCGATGTTCGCCACCGCCGTGTGGCTGGCCTGGGTGCTGGGCCAGCAGGCGGGCGTGGGCGCGATGGCGCGGCTGCTGCTGGTGCTGGTGGGTGCCGGCGCGGTGGCCTGGGCCTGGCACGCCGGCCTGGGCCGCGGCTGGGCCGGCCGCGCGGCCGGCGTCGCGGCGCTGGCGGCGCTGTTGGCCTGGAGCTGGCCGGCGGCGGCGCCCGATGCCGCCGCCGCCGCCGTGGCCGCATCCCCGGCCGAAGACCGCTGGCAGCCCTTCGACGAAGCCGGGATCGACCGCCTGCTGGCCGAAGGCCGGCCGGTGTTCGTCGACTTCACCGCCGCCTGGTGCGTCAGCTGCCAGGTCAACAAGCGGCTGGTGCTCGACACCGCGCCGATCCAGGCGGCGTTCGCGCAGGCCGGCGTCACGCTGATGCGCGCCGACTGGACGCGGCGCGACGCGGTGATCACCCAGGCGCTGGCGCGGCTGGGCCGCAACGGCGTGCCGGTCTACGTGCTGCACCGGCCCGGCCAGACGCCGCTGCTGCTGCCCGAGATCCTGAGCCCGGGCGCCGTGCGCGACGCGCTCGCCACGCTGCAACCGCTGCAATCGCTGCCTGCCGACAAGGCGGCCGGCAGCAGCCCGAACACCCCGAGGAGTTGATGATGCCGATCCGTCGCCGCCTGCTGGCTGCTGCCGTGGTGCTCGCCGCCGCGCTGCCGGCCCACGCCTTGGCCGCCAGCCTGCGCGGCCCGAACGTCGAGGGCGAGCTGTCGGTGTCGGGCCTGACGGCGCCGGTGCGCGTGCTGCGCGACGCGCACGGCATCCCGTACATCTTTGCGCAGAACACGCCCGACCTGATCCGCGCGCAGGGCTTCGTCACCGCGCAGGACCGGCTGTTCCAGCTGGAGGGCTACCGCGCGATCGCCACCGGCCGGCTGGCCGAAAGCGTGGGCGCGTCGGGGTTGGCCAGCGACCGCCAGATCCGGCTGCTGGGCCTGCGCCGCAACGCCGAGCGCCACGCGCAGCTGCTCGCGCCGCAGGCGCGCGACTTCCTGCTGTGGTACGCACAAGGCATGAACGACTACATCACGCAGCACGCCGACGACCATCCGGTGGAGCTGCGTCTGGCCGGCTTCGTGCCCACGCCGTGGACGCTGGAAGACATGGTCACGGTGCTGCACTTCGTCAACTGGAGCCAGGCGGCCAACTTCAAGGCCGAGCTGCAGATGCAGAAGCTGATCGACAAGTTCGGCGCCGACAAGGCACTGCGCGAGCTGGCGCCGGTGAACGTCAACCCCGACCGCACGCAGCAGCCGGTGATCGTCGGCAGCGCAGCCGGCGCGGCGCCGCTGGGCGCAGTGCAACTGCTGGCCGGGCTGGGCGAGCCGGACGCGCCGCTGGCGCCGATCGCGGTGGGCAGCAACAACTGGGCGATCGGCAAGAGCCGCTCGGCCAGCGGCGCGGCGGTGCTGGTCAACGACCCGCACCTGGATGCGCGCATGCTGCCGGGCATCTGGCACCCGGTGGGGCTGTTCACGCCCGAGATCCAGGCGGTGGGCGCGGCGCTGCCGGCGGTGCCGGGCATCCAGGTCGGGCGCACCGCGCACGTGGCCTTCGGCCTGACCAATGCCTACGGCGACTCGCAGGACCTGTTCATCGAGAAGGTCGCGCCGGGGCAGCCCGACCACTACGTCGACGGCGCCCAGGTGCGGCCGTTCCAGATCATCGACGAAGTCATCCGCGTCAAGGACAAGGAAGCCCCCGGCGGGTTCCGCGAAGAGAAGATGCGGATCCGCGCGACGGTGCGCGGGCCGGTGATCAGCGGGCCGGTCTTCGGCTACGACGGCGAAGCGCTGCTCAGCCTGCGCATGGCCTCGGCCGAGCTGCCGGCAGGCGGCATCGGCGTCGACCAGCTGCTCACCGCGCGCAGCATCGCCGACGTCGACCGCGCCGCGCAGGCGATGGACGTGATCTACTTCAACTACGTGTTCGCCGATACGGCCGGCGGCATCGGCCACCGCGCCACCGGCCGGGTGCCGGTACGCGCGAGCAAACAGGGCAGCCACCCGAAGCCGGTGGGTACAAGCGACGACTGGCAGGGCTTCATCCCGCCCGACCAGATGCCCGGCATGATCACGCCGGCGCGCGACTGGGTCGGCACTGCGAACAACGACAACCGGCCCGACGGCTATGCGTACGACTATTCGTCGTACTTCGCCTCCAGCTACCGCATCCGCCGCATCGGCGAGGTGCTGGGCCAGGGCAAGGGCATGACGACTGCCGACCAGGCGACGCTGATGATGGACGCCCAGAACCTGCAGGCGCCGCGGCTGAAGCCCGCGCTGGTCGCGGCGCTGCGCGACGACCCGGCTAACGCCGATCTCGCGCGCATCCTCGAAGCCTGGGACGGGCGCGACGACCAGGACGCCGCCGCACCGCTGATCTACCACCACCTGTACGAGCGCCTGGCCTACGAGACCTATGTCGACGAGATGGGTGACAAGCTCGCGCGCAGCTGGCTGGGCAACTGGTACGCGTGGCAGGAGCGCTTCGACGAGCTGGTGCAGACCCCCGATTCGCCGTGGTTCGACGACATCCGCACGCCGCAGAAAGAGACGCTGCCCGACCTGGTGCGCCGCGTCGCCGCCACGGTGCGCCCCGAGCTGCAGGCGCGCCACGGCGCCGACCCGGCGCAGTGGAAGTGGGGCAGCGAGCACCGCATCTACTTCTACAGCCCGCTGCGGACCAGGGGCTTCGGCCGCGACTTCCTCGGCTATCCGGAAGCGCCGATGAGCGGCTCGGGCGCGACGCTGCTGCGCGCGCTCAGCCCCTTCATGGGCGGCTTCGATGTCAACTTCTTCGCGTCGATGCGGCTGGTGGCCGACCTGGGCGACGACGACAAGGTCGAAGCCGTGGTCTCCGGCGGCGTCGTCGACCGCCAGTTCCACCCGAACCAGAAGGACCAGCTGAGCGCATGGAGCGAAGGGCGGCTGCTGAACTGGTGGTTCGCGCCGGCGCAGGTCGAAGCCCACGCGGTGCACCGGCAGTCGCTCGTGCCGCGCTGATCGTGCCCGCGGGCACGCCAAGGAGGTCCCGCATGAACCGCCGCCGCTTGCGTTTCCTGGGCGTCGCCGCCCTGCTCGCGCTGGCCCTGGCCTGGCCGCTGGCGCACCAGGCGCGCTCGCAGATCAACACCGCGCCGACTCTGCAGGCGGTCGGCGTGTCGGCCAGCGGCAACACCAGCACCGCGTGGTTCCACGAGCCGCAGTCGCGCCAGGTGGTGGCCTGCCAGACCGTGCTGGGCCAGGGGTCGAGCCTGGCGGGCGTGCAGTGCACGACGGCCCGGCTGCCCTGAGAGGCTGAGAGGCGGGAATCGGGCGGGCGCCCGTCGTGCCCGATGCCTGCGGGTGCGCAGGGCAGTGGTTCGCGCGCCGCACCGGGCCGGCAGGCCGGCGCTGCCGATAATCCGGCGGTCGCAGCCCCGCCGGCCCTGATGCCGCCCGTCCGTTGAACTTCCAGCAACTGCGCGCCCTGCGCGAAGCCGTGCGCCGGGGTTTCAACCTGACCGCTGCGGCCGAGGCGCTGCACACCTCGCAGCCCGGGGTCAGCCGGCAGATCCGCGAGCTCGAGGACGAGCTCGGCATCGTCGTCTTCGAGCGTGCCGGCAAGCGCCTGACCGGCCTGACCGAGCCGGGGCGCGCGGTGCTGCCGATCGTCGAGCGGCTGCTGCTCGAAGCCGAGAACCTGGAGCGCGCCGGCGCCGACTACGCCGCCCAGCGCCGCGGCACGCTGACCATCGCGGCCACCCATTCGCAGGCGCGCTACGCGCTGCCGCCGGTGGTGCGCGACTTCTGCGCCG
>JAFEFZ010000030.1 GCA_018240325.1 Pseudomonadota bacterium | reverse complement strand
GGTGCTGTCGCCGAAGACGGTGTCGGTGTACCGCGCGCGCGTGCTCGAGAAGCTGCAGCTGGCCAACAACGCCGAGCTGACCGTGTACGCGATCCGCAACGGGCTGGTGGGCGACGCGCCCTGAGGCAGCGCCGGGCGCGCGCTCAGCGCAGCGCCCGCGTCCAGGCCTGGTCCTCGTGCGCGTCAACGGGCGCGGCGGGCGCAGCGGGCGCGGCGCCGGCGCTGGCGCCCCACGCGGCGCGCACTTCGGCGACGAGTTCAGCCGTGCGCCCCGCATAGCGCGGCGAGAAGTGCAAGGGCACGACCGACCGGGCGCCGAGCTCGCGCGCGATGCACCCGGCCTGCTGCGCAGTCAGGTGGTTCTTGCGCGCCGCCTGCGCGGCGTCGGCCTGCAGGAAGGCGCTCTCGATGAACAGCCGGTCGACGCCCGCCAGCAGCGCCGCCAGCGCCTGGCGGTTGGCGTCGGTGAAGCGCAGGTCGGTCGCGTAGCCGATGCGCTGCCCCGGGCCGAGCTCGAGCACCGCCGCCGCCAGCTCGCCGACGCTGCGCTGCTGCGCGTGTTCGCCCAGCCGGTCGCGCCAGCACACGTGGATCGGCGTGTGCGCCGGCGCGCCCGCCAGCAGCGCCTGCTTCAGCGCGCGCAGCCAAGGGCCGGTGCCCAGCCCGAGCGCCGCCAGGCGATCCTTGGCGACGCGTGCGCGCGCCTTTTCCTCGACCAGGAAGGCCAGGCACGGCGTCTCGTGGTCGACACAGGCGGCGCGCACGCGCAGCAGCGGCTCGTCGAGCAGCACGCCGTCCGCGACCGGCCAGCGCGCATCGCCCTCGCGGACGAAGCCGCTGCGGCTGCTGAAGCTCGCCCGCCGGCCGCTGCCGTCGGGCGCCCAGGCGCGCACGTCGAGCTGCAGCGGCACGGCGTAGCGGTGCACCACGTTCCAGGTGTAGGCCAGCAGCCGGTGCTCGACCCGGTCGACGAAGCCCGGCCCGCCGACGAGCACCAGCCGGTCCTTGCGGCAGAGCACCACGCGCAGCAGCGTGTCGAAGCCGGCGAAGTGGTCCATGTGCGCGTGGCTGACGAACACATGCGTCAGCCGCAGCAGCTTGCGCGGCGGCAGCGCCGCGATGTCGCCCAGGTCGAGCAGCAGCGCGCGCCGCTCGCCGCGCAGGTCGATGTACAGCGCCGGGTCGCCTTCGGGGCCGTTGACCAGGCTGGGTTCGAACAGGTGGCGCATGCCGGGCGGCGCCGGGCTCGTCGGCGCGGCACGGGGTCGGCGCGCGGCGCCCGCCCGTCAGCCCGGATGCGCCGGCGGCTGGTGCACCACCAGCACCGGCACCCGGCTGGTGCGCAGCACCAGCTCGGCGTCGCTGCCGAGCATCATGCGCCGCAGCCCGCGCCGGCCGTGGCTGCCCATCACGATCAGGTCGCAGCCGTGCTGCACGGCCTGCTCGACGATGCTGTCGGCCACGCGCCCGGGCGGGAACTCGACCAGCACCGTCTCGGCCTGCACGCCCTGCTGCCGGGCCTGCTCCTGCGCGGCATCGAGCAGCGCCTGGCCCTGCGCGCGCCAGCCGTCGATCAGCACGCGCCAGGCTTCGGTGTCGGCCCACTCCATGCCCATCGGGAAGGTGTCGATCACGTGCATCAGGCACAGCGGTGCGCCGCAGGTGCGGGCCAGCGCGATCGCGTGCTCGACGCCGCGCGACGCGAAATCGCTGCCGTCGAGCGGCACGAGGATCTTCCGGTACATGGCCACGGCGGGCTCCTTCAGGGATCGCGAAAAGCCGCAGTCTGCGGCGCCGGTGCTGCACCACGCTTGACCGGGGTCAATCGCCTCCCGGCGGCCCGCGGCCGATCCGGCCGAGTCGGCGGCGATATCGGCGGCGACATCGGCGGCGATCAGCTCACGCGCACCATCCGCTTGCCCACGTTGGCGCCGGCCAGCAGGCCGACCAGGCCCGCCGGTGCCTGCTCGAGCCCCTCGACGATGTCTTCGCGCACCCGCAGGCGGCCCTCGGCCACCCAGCGCTGCAACGGCGCGATCGCCTCGTCCGAGCGCTCCAGGTAGTCGTGCACGATGAAGCCCTGCAGCCTCAGCCGCCGGGTGACGATCAGGCCGGGCACGCCGCGCGGCCCGTGCGCCGGCGGCCGGCCGTCGTACTGCGACACCGCGCCGCAGCAGGCGATGCGCCCGTGCAGGTTCATCCGGAACAGGCAGGCCTCGAAGACATCGCCGCCGACGTTGTCGAAGTACACGTCGATGCCCTTGGGCGCCGCGGCCTTCAGTGCCGCGTGGAAGTCGGCGGCCTTGTAGTCGACGGCCGCGTCGAAGCCGAGCTCCTCGGTCAGCAGCCGGCACTTCGCCGCGCCGCCGGCGATGCCCACCACGGTGGCTCCCTGGATCTTCGCGATCTGGCCCGCCAGCGAGCCGACCGAGCCGGCGGCGGCCGACACCACGACGGTGTCGCCCGCCTTGGGCCGGCCCACCTCGAGCAGGCCGAAGTAGGCGGTCAGGCCGGCGACGCCGTACACGCTCAGCAGGTGCGTGATCGGCTCGACGCGCGGCAGCCGGCGCAGCCCGGCCGCCGGCACCGCCGCCCATTCCTGCCAGCCGGTCTCGGCGAGCACCAGGTCGCCGCTGGCCAGGCCGGGCGCGCGCGACTCGGCGACTTCGGCCAGCGCCAGGCCGGCCATCACGCTGCCCGCCTCGACCGCCGAGCGGTAGGTCGCGCCCTGCATCCAGGCGCGGCTGGCCGCGTCCAGCGACAGGCAGCGCACGCGCAGCAGCACCTCGCCTTCGGCCGGCGACGGCATCGGCGCCTCGGCCAGGCGGAAATGTTCGGTGCCGAGCTTGCCCGCGGGCGTCTCGAGCAGCAGCACCTGACGATTGGTGTTCGGCATCTTCGGCCTCCGGTGGTTGAGCGGACGCCGGCGCGCCGTGCTCAGAAATCGAAGCGCACGCCCTGCGCCAGCGGCAGCGCGCGCGAGTAGTTCACGGTGTTGGTCGCGCGCCGCATGTAGTGCTTCCACGCGTCGGAACCCGATTCGCGGCCGCCGCCGGTCTCCTTCTCGCCGCCGAAGGCGCCGCCGATCTCGGCGCCCGAGGTGCCGATGTTGACGTTGGCGATGCCGCAGTCGGAGCCCTCGGCCGCCATGAAGGCCTCGGCCTCGCGCAGGTCGTTGGTGAAGATCGCCGACGACAGGCCCTGCGGCACCGCGTTGTGCAGCCGCAGCGCGTCGTCGAAGTGCTCCCAGCGCAGCAGGTACAGGATCGGCGCGAAGGTTTCCTCGCAGACGATCGCGCTTTGCGCCGGCATCACGGCCAGTGCCGGTGCCGCATACCAGGCGTCGCCCCAGCCGCCGACCGGCGCGCGCTCGCCGCCGCGCACCTGGCCGCCCTGCGCGCGCGCGGCCGCGAGCGCCGCCTGCATCGCGTCGAAGGCGCGGCCGTCGATCAGCGGCCCGACCAGGGTGCCGCTCTCGCGCGGGTCGCCGATCGGCAGCGACGCGCGCGCGCGCTCGAGCCGGGCGAGCAGTTCGTCGTGGACGGCGGCGTGCGCCAGCACCCGGCGCGTGCTGGTGCAGCGCTGCCCGGCGGTGCCCCAGGCGCCGAACACGATGCCGCGCACCGCCAGGTCGAGGTCGGCGCTGGCGCCGACGACGACGGCGTTGTTGCCGCCGAGCTCGAGCAGGCAGCGGCCGAAGCGCGCGGCCACGCGCGGCGCCACCGCACGCCCCATGCGGGTGGAGCCGGTGGCCGACAGCAGCGCCACGCGCGGGTCGTCGGCCAGCGCCGCGCCGAGCCCGGCGCCGCCGATCAGCAGCTGCAGCAGACCCGGCGGCGCGTCGGCGCCGAAGCGCGCGCAGGCGCGCGCGAACAGCGCCTGGGTCGCCAGCGCCGCCAGCGGCGTCTTCTCGCTCGGCTTCCAGACCACGCTGTCGCCGGCAACCAGCGCGAGCGCGGCGTTCCACGCCCACACCGCCACCGGGAAGTTGAACGCGCTGATCACGCCGACCACGCCCAGCGGGTGCCACTGCTCCATCATCCGGTGGCCGGGGCGCTCGCTCGCGATCGTCAGCCCGTGCAGCTGGCGTGACAGGCCGACCGCGAAGTCGCCGATGTCGATCATTTCCTGCACTTCGCCCAGGCTTTCGCTGCCGATCTTGCCCGCCTCCAGCGTCACCAGCGCGGCCAGCTCGGCCTTGTGCGCGCGCAGCTCGTCGCCGAACAGGCGCACCAGCTCGCCGCGGCGCGGCGCCGGCACGCTGCGCCAGTCCAGGAAGGCCTGCTGCGCGCGGCCGATCGCCGCTGCGGCGTCGTCGGATTCGGGGAGCTGGGCGAGCAGGCTGCCGTCGATCGGCGAGCGCACCGGCAGCGTGCCGCCGCGCAGCGCGGCTGCGGGCACGCCGAGCGCGGCAAGCAGGTCGTGGGCGGGATGCATGGCGTGTCAGCCGATCGACTCGACCTGGCGCAGCTGCTGGTAGGCCCGGCCGAAACGGTTGGCGAGGAAGTCGGGCAACTCTATCTGTTCCTGGCGGACGAAGCCGCGGCGCGGCAAGTGCCCCTCGCGGAACAGGTCGAGCGCCGCACAGATGCCGGCGGCGGTGGTCAGCTGGATCGCCGAGCGCGGCGGGTCGCCGTCGCGGTCGGCGAAGATCTTGCGCGCGAATACTTCCTGCACCAGCTGGCCGTCGCGCAGCCCGCTGACGGTGACGAACACCAGCACCAGGTCCTGCATCGTCGACGGGATGGCGCGCCGCAGGATCGCCTTCAGCGTGGGCTGGTCGTGCGCGAGGCGCAGGTCGCCGAGCAGCGCGCGCATCAGCGCGTGGTGGCCGGGGTAGCGCACGCTCTTGTAGTCGAGCGTGCGCACGCGGCCGGCGAGCGTGTCGCACAGCGTGCCCAGCCCGCCCGAGGTGTTGAAGGCCTCGTACTCGACGCCGTCGAGCGAGAAATGCTCGAGGCCCTCGAGCGGCAGCACCTCCAGCCGCTGGCCGTCGCGGATCGCCTCGCAGGGGCGGCAGTACTCGTTGATCAGCCCGTCGACGCTCCAGGTCAGGTTGTACTTGAGCGCGTTGGTCGGGAACGCCGGCAGCGCGCCGACGCGCATCTGGACTTCGTCGAGCGTGTCGAAGCCGCGCGCCAGATGCTGCGCGACGATGCCGACGAAGCCGGGCGCGAGCCCGCACTGCGGCATCAGCACCGTGGCGGCGCCGTCGGCCAGCGCCTTGATCGCGCGCGTCGCCGCGACATCCTCGGTGAGGTCGAAGTAGTGGCAGCCGATCTCGCGCGCCAGCGTCGCGCTGCGCGCCGCAAGGTGGAACGGCAGCGCGTTCACGATTGCATCGGCGCCGCCGCCGGCGAGCAGCGCGGCGCGCAGCACGCCCGGGTCTTCGGTGTCGACGATGCGGATCGCGAGCGCAGGCCCGGCCAGGCGCTCGAGCGTCTTCGGATTGCGGTCGAACACGGTCACGCGGTAGTCGCCGCAGCCGGCGAGCAGGCGCGCGATGGCCTGGCCGATGTTCCCGGCGCCGAGCAGGGCGATGCGCATGGTCGGTCTCCCGGTGAGGTCGCCGGCGGCCGCAGCGCGCAAGGCCGGCCGCCGGTGCGGCCGGCGCACGCGCCGCCGCATGCGGCATAGCGTAGCCGCTGCGGCGCCGGTGTCCAGCGGGCGGCGCGGGTCGGCGGGCGGCGCGGGTCGGCGGGCGCTGCAACCGGCGGCAGCGCCGCGCCGTGCCGAATTGCCTGGACCCACGGGGGCAGGCTGGGTCCAGGCCGGCCCCGGGGCGCTCGTCAGCCGCCTTCGTGCCCGGCCGGCTCGAGCCGCGCCCGCAGCCCATCGCCGTGGATGAAGCGCAGCCGCATCGCGTGCAGTTGCGCGATGCGCTGCACGATCGACAGCCCCAGGCCGCTGCCGGCGTCGTCCTGGCCGGGCGCACGGTAGAAGCGGTCGCCGAGCCGGTGGCGATCGGCCTCGGGCACGCCCGCTCCGGCGTCGGCCACCTCGATCGAATCGGTGCCCAGGCGCAGGCTCACGGTGCTGTGCGCCGGCGCGTGCCGGATCGCGTTGTCCAGCAGGTTGCGCAGCATCACCTGCAGCAGGCCGGCGTCGCCGGCGGCGGGCCACGGCGGCCGGCCGTCGGGCGGCCAATCGCAGGCGAGCTCCACGTGGCGCGCCTCGGCCAGCGGCAGCAGCGCGCTGAACAGCTCCTCGGTCAGCGCCGGCCAGTCCAGCGGCGCCGTCACGGCCGCCGCATCGGGGCGGTCGATGCGCGCCAGCGCCAGCATCTGCGCCACCAGCCGCGACAGCCGCTCGAGCCCGGCGCCGATCCCGGCCTCGGCCGCCGTGGGCGTGGCGCCGGCCGCCTGCGCTGCGGCCCGGGCCGCGTCCCACTGCGCCTGCAGCGCGGCCAGCGGCGTGCGCAGCTCGTGCGCGGCGTCGGCGGTGAAGCGCCGCTCCTGCGCCAGCCCGCGCTCGACCCGCTCGAGCAGCGCGTTGATCGCGTGCACCAGCGGCCGCAGGTCGGCCGGCAGCGCATCCTCGGGCAGCGGGCGCAGGTCGGCCGGGTTGCGCTGCCCGAGCCCCGCGGTCAGCCGGCGCAGCGGCGCGAGCGCGGTGCGCACCGCCGCGGCCATCACCAGCAGCAGCACCGGCAGCGTCAGCAGCCAGGGCACCAGCTGCCCGGCCACCAGCGCGTTCACCAGCTCGCGCCGTTCGTGCACGCGGTGGGCCACGGCCACCACGCGGCCCCCGCCGGCGAGGTAGTAGGTGCGCCAGTCGCGGCCATCGATGCGCTGGTCGACGAAGCCGCCGGCGCCGGCCAGGAAGGGCAGGCGGCTGCCGTCGGCGGACACCAGCAGCGGCTCGCCCGCCGCGGTCCAGGCGGCGATCACCAGCTGGTCGCCGCGTTCGGCCGGGTTGCGCGCCGGCGCCGTGCGCAGCGCCGGCGCGCCGCCGGCTTGTGTACCGCCGCCGGGCACGGCCGTGCCCGGTGCGCCCTCGCCGGGTGCGGCGCCGGCGGGCGCGGCGGCCGGCAGCAGTGCCAGCACCTGCTGCGCGAGCCGCAGCTGCTGCACGTCGAACAGCTCGTCGATCTCGTGGCGCGCGCGTGCGCGGTCGAACAGCAGCCCCGCGGTCCACACCAGCGGCGCGCCGACAAGCAGCAACAGCAGCAGGCGGCGTTGCAGCGTCACGGTTGCAGGTCTTCGGCGGCGCCCAGCGCGTAGCCGACGCCGCGCACGGTGCGCACGATCTTCGGGTGCAGCTTGCGCCGCAGGTGGTGCACGTGCACCTCGAGCGCGTTGCTGTCGATGTCCTGCCCGAACGCGTACAGCTTGTCCTGCAGCGTGGCGCGCGACAGCACGCGCTGCGGGTGCGCCAGCAGCAGCTCGAGCAGCGCGAGTTCGCGCGGCGCCAGCTCCACCGGGCTGCCGTGCCAGCTGGCACGCCGCGCGGCGCTGTCCCAGCTCAGCGGGCCGTGCTGCCAGAGCGGCTCGGGCCGGCCGTGGCTGCGGCGCAGCACCGCGCGCATGCGCGCCGCGAGCTCGGCCAGTTGCACCGGCTTGACCAGGTAGTCGTCGGCGCCCTCGTCGAGCCCGGCGACGCGCTGCTCGAGCGCGTCGCGCGCCGTCAGGATCAGCACCGGCACGCGAGCCGCAGCCGGCGCGCCCGGGCGTGGCGCAGCGGCGGACGATCGGCGCCAGCGCCGCAGCCAGTGCAGGCCGTCGGCGCCGGGCAGGCCGAGGTCGAGCACGATCAGGTCGTAGGCGGCCACGGCGAGCGCGGCGTCGGCCTGCTCGCCGTCGCGCAGCCAGTCCACCGAGAAGCCCAGCGCGCGCAGCCCGGCCGCCAGGCCGTCGCCGAGCAGCGGGTCGTCCTCGACGATCAGCACGCGCATCGCGCGCATCTTGCCCGAACGGCCGCGCAGGGCGCC
>JAFEFZ010000309.1 GCA_018240325.1 Pseudomonadota bacterium | reverse complement strand
CCGTGGGGGGAGCGTGGACGTGGCGCTGCGCCTGCGCGCGGCGCCACGCCTCGCGAAGAACGGTGCGCGTCGCGCGCGCACCGTGCGGCCTGCAAGGCTGAGTCAGGACCCGCACGAGCCCACTGCGGGCTCGTGCGTGCCTGACGAAGCGGCCGGGCATCCGCGATCCGGCTGCAGCGGCCGCGTCCGCGCCGGGTTTCACGGCCGGCCACCGCAGCATCCGGCGCAGCGCCCGCGCGACGATCGGCGTGGCTACAATCCGCGCGCCCGAAACGGCCCCAGGGCGGTTTTCCCTGGGGGCTTGCGCGGGCCGATACCCCGGCGATTGCCGAATTCCACAACCAAGGAGACCCCACAGTGACCAAGATTCCGGCCAAGGGCGCCGTGGCCGCTGCCCGCGAGGTCCCGGACAAGGCCGCCGCAACGAAGGCGCCCGCACCCGCCAAGGCCGCTGGGGCCGCCGCCAAGGCCGCCCCGACAGCGGCCTCGGCCGGCGGCGCGCCCGTGGCGGCCGCCGCCGTGCCGGCAGCCGCACCGGCCGTCAGCGCCGCGCAGCGTTTCGTCGACCGCTTCGCCCCTGCCCGCGCACCGGCGCGCACGCCCGACGCGGGCGATGTGCCGCGCCCGGCAGCCAAGCCCGATCCCAAGCTCGCCAATGCGTGGAAATCCAAGTCGGCAGCCGAACTGAGCGAAGCCGAGGTGCTGGCGATGCCCGAGGCCGAATACATGAACGACAAGCAGCGCGAGTTCTTCCGCCTGCGCCTGCTGCAGCAGAAGAACGACCTGCTGTCCAACGCCGACCAGACCACCGAGAACCTGCGCGAAGACACCACGATCGTGCCCGATCCGGCCGACCGCGCGACGATCGACGAGGAGCACGCGCTCGAGTTGCGCACCCGCGACCGCGAGCGCAAGCTGCTCAAGAAGATCAGCCAGTCGCTGGCGCGGGTCGAGACCGGCGAATACGGCTACTGCGACGAGACTGGCGAGCCGATCGGCCTGGCGCGGCTGCTCGCGCGGCCGACCGCGACCTTGTCGCTCGAGGCGCAGCAGCGCCGCGAGATGAAGCAGAAGATGTTCGGTGACTGATTCGACCACCCCCGGCGCAGCGGCCCCCACCCGGGGCCGCGCCGCTTGGTACGCGCGCACACCCCACTGATGGCCGAGGGCGAAGGCTTCTTCCGCAGGGTGGCCCGCTTCGTGGCCAACCCGTCCACGGACTGGACCGAGCTGGGCACGAAGCAGGACGACGGCCGCGACTTCGAGCTCGAGAAGTCCGAGCTCAAGGCGATGATCGAGCGCAAGCGGCGCAACGATTTCGTGCGCAAGCGCGAGTTCGACATGCTGCGCAAGGTGCGGCGCGAAGGCCTGACGCCCGAACAGCTGCAGGCGCTGGGCTCGGCCCGGGTCGTCGACTCCGAGGCGCGGCAGTCGGAGTCGATGGCCGCCAAGCCCGACGCGGGCGTCAAGGCCAAGATCGACGAGATCGAGAAGCAGATGGACGTCGGCGCCTTCTCGCCGTCGGCCCGCCACAGCACGAGCTTCGGCGGCGCGCCCACCGAGCCGGCGGTGCTGGCGCGCTCCGGCCTGCCGCCGCCGTCGGGCGCCGGTGCGCCGCAGGCTGCGCTGTCGGCCTGCGGCGCCGACTCGCTGCCGGCGCTGCCGCCGTTGCCCGATCTGGACCTGAGCCTGCCGGCACCCGCCGCGACGGCGACGGCGTCACCCGGCCTGTCGCCGCAGACGCCGGCGGCGCCAGGCGCCCACGACATCGGCCTGGGGCTGAACCAGTCCTTCGCGGTCGAGGTCAGCGAAGTGGTGCACGACCCCGATCTCGACGAGGCGGTGATCGCCTTCGCCAATGCCGAGTTCGGGCATTGCGAGCAGTTGCTCGCGCAACTCACCGGCGCGGGCGGTGCGCGCACCCTGCACGCCGAGACCTGGCTGGTGCTGTTCGACCTGTACCGCGCCACCGGCGAGCAGGCCCGCTTCGAGGTGCTGGCGGCCGATTACGCGCACCAGTTCGGCTGGTCGGCGCCGCAGTGGTTCTCGCTGCCACGGCTGGTGGCCGAAGCGGTGGCCGAGACGGCACCCGGCGGCTTGCTGCCGCAGTCTGCCGCCGGCACCGAGGCCGGCTGGGTCTGCCCGGACCTGCTGGATACCCAGGCGGTCGCGCAGCTGCGCTCGCAGACGCTGCAGATGCCGCTGCCGTGGATCTTCGACTGGTCGGCGCTGCGCGCGATCGAGGCCGAGGCCGCGACCCAGCTGTCGTCGCTGTTCCGCCACTGGAGCAAGCAGCAGCTCGAGATGCTCTGGCTCGCCGGCGACCACCTGTTCAGCATGCTGCAGGAAGCCGCGCCGACCGGCGTGCGCGACGCCGACCCGGCGTTCTGGCAGGTGCGGCTCGACGCGCTCAAGCTGGCCAACCGCGCCGATCAGTTCGACGAGGCGGCGATCGACTACTGCGTGACCTACGAGGTGTCGCCGCCGTCGTGGGAGCACACCCGCTGCAACGTGCGCATCGGCAACTCGGGGCTGCACACGCACACGCCGCCGCTGTCGGTCGTCAGCGAGGTCTCGACCGCCTTCATGGAGTCGGGCCTGGCGGACGATGTGCCCGCAGGCGCCCAGGTGGCCAGCGTCGAGCTCAGCGGCCAGCTGGTCGGCGACATCGGCGACACGCTCGGCCGCCTGAGCGCCCAGCTCGGCAGCGCGCAGGTGGTCAGCGTGTCCTGCGCCCGGCTGATCCGGGTCGATTTCATCGCCGCCGGCGACCTGCTGAACTGGGTGCTGATGCGCCGCGGCGAAGGCCGCACGGTGCACTTCGTCGATGCGCACCGCCTGGTGGCGCTGTTCTTCGGCGCGATGGGCATCAACGAGCACGCGCGCGTGCAGGTGCGCAAGGTGTAGCCGGCGTCCCGGCAGCCGCCGGGCCGCGCTGCGGCGACAATCGCCGCAATGCCGCCGCCGGCGGCCGACCGAAGCGATCACCATGTCCACGCCGAGCCCGCCGGCCTTCCACGGCACCACCATCGTCAGCGTGCGCCGCGGCCGGCAGGTCGCGCTCGGCGGCGACGGCCAGGTGACGCTGGGCAGCATCGTCGTCAAGTCCAGCGCACGCAAGGTGCGCAAGCTGTACCGCGACCAGGTGCTGGCCGGCTTTGCCGGCGCCACCGCCGACGCCTTCACGCTGTTCGAGCGTTTCGAGGCCAAGCTCGAGAAGCACCAGGGCCAGTTGGTGCGCGCCGCGATCGAGCTGACCAAGGACTGGCGCACCGACCGGGTGCTGCGCCGGCTCGAGGCGATGCTCGCGGTGGCCGACCGCGAGGCTTCGCTGATCGTCACCGGCAACGGCGACGTGCTCGAGCCCGAGCACGGCATCGTCGCGATCGGCTCGGGCGGCGCCTACGCACAGGCGGCGGCGCGCGCGCTGCTGGCGCATACCCAGCTGGCGCCGGCCGAGATGGTGAAGTGCGCGCTCGGGATCGCCGGCGACATCTGCATCTACACCAACCAGCAGCACACGATCGAGACGCTCGAATGAGCCAGATGACGCCGCAGGAGATCGTCTCCGAACTCGACCGCCACATCGTCGGCCAGGCGCAGGCCAAGCGCGCGGTGGCGATCGCGCTGCGCAACCGCTGGCGTCGCCAGCAGGTGGCCGAGCCGATGCGCGCCGAGATCACGCCGAAGAACATCCTGATGATCGGCCCCACCGGCGTGGGCAAGACCGAGATCGCGCGCCGGCTGGCGCGGCTCGCCGACGCCCCGTTCATCAAGGTCGAGGCGACCAAGTTCACCGAGGTCGGCTACGTCGGCAAGGACGTGGACAGCATCGTGCGCGACCTGGTCGACGTGGCCGTCAAGCAGGAGCGCGAGCTGCAGATCAAGCGCAAGCGCAATCAGGCCGAGGACGCCGCCGAGGAGCGCGTGCTCGACATCCTGGTGCCGCCGCCGCGCGCGGGCTTCGGCGTGGACGCGCAGCCGGCGGCCGACAACACGGCGCGCCAGGTGATGCGCAAGCGGCTGCGCGAGGGCCTGCTTTCCGATCGCGAGATCGAGGTCGAGCTGGCCGAGGCGCGGCCGTCGCTCGAGATCCTGGGCCCGCAGGGCATGGAGGAGATGGCCGAGCAGCTGAAGGGGCTGTTCTCGTCGCTCGGCCAAGGCCGCCGCAGCACGCGCAAGCTCAAGATCGGCGAGGCGCTGAAGCTGCTGGCCGAGGAAGAGGCGGGCAAGCTGGTCAACGACGACGAGATCCGCGCCAGCGCGGTGGCCAACGCCGAAGGCAACGGCATCGTCTTCATCGACGAGATCGACAAGGTGGCCTCGGGCGGCTCGGGCAGCGAGCGCGGCGGCGCCGACGTGTCGCGCCAGGGCGTGCAGCGCGACCTGCTGCCGCTGGTCGAGGGCACTACCGTCAACACCAAGTACGGCATGGTGCGCACCGACCACATCCTGTTCATCGCGTCGGGCGCCTTCCACCTGGCCAAGCCGAGCGACCTGATCCCCGAGCTGCAGGGGCGCTTCCCGATCCGCGTGGAGCTGGGTTCGCTCAGCGTCGACGACTTCGAGGCGATCCTGACCAGCACCCATGCCAGCCTGATCAAGCAGTACCAGGCGCTGCTGGCCACCGAGGGCGTGGCACTCGAGATCGAGCCGGCGGCGATCCGCCGCCTGGCGCAGATCGCGCACGACGTGAACGAGAGCACCGAGAACATCGGCGCGCGCCGGCTGGCGACGGTGATGGAGCGGCTGCTCGACGAGCTCAGCTTCGACGCGCCGAACCGCAGCGGCCAGACGGTGCGCATCGACACCGCATTGGTCGATCGGCGCCTGGCCGAACTGGCGAAGAACGAAGACCTGTCGCGCTACATCCTGTAGCGCCCGGCGGGCGGCTTCAGCCGCCGTTGCGCATCGCCTGGATCCGCAGCAGGCCGTCGAAGATCAGCGAATCGACGGTCTCGAAGGCGAGGTCGGTGATCGGCGCGAGCTTGACCGCGGCGCCGCCGGTCATGAACAGCGCCGGCTCGCTGCCGGTGCGCGCCAGCAGCTTGCGGTACTGGCGCTCGATCGCGCCGACGATCGCGCTGGCGCCGCCGCTCATCAGCGCGTCGCTGGTGTTGGTGGGGAAATCCACCACTTCGCCGGTGGGCACCTTGAGGCCGGCGGTGCCCATCTCGAGCGCCTTGAGCATCAGGCCGAAGCCGGGCAGGATCAGCCCGCCGATGAAGCGGCCCTCGGCGTCGATCGCATCGACGGTGGCGGCCGTGCCGATCATCACCACCAGCGCCGGCCGCGGCGGGCCCGATGCGAGCACCCGCGCGCGCGCGCCGATCAACGCGACCCAGCGGTCGGCGCCGAGCCGGTTCGGGTGCTCGTAGCCGTTGACGACGCCGGCTTCGCGCGTGCCGGG
Organism: Pseudomonadota bacterium; assembly: GCA_018240325.1. Classification (GTDB taxonomy): domain Bacteria; phylum Pseudomonadota; class Gammaproteobacteria; order Burkholderiales; family Burkholderiaceae_C; genus Rubrivivax. The sequence goes on along the minus strand of JAFEFZ010000309.1, from coordinate 12,757 downwards.
CACCACCCAGTGGGGTTCCAGGTCCCACAGCTCGAGCTGCTCCTCGACGCGGCGGCGCACCGCGTCGCCGGCCACCACGCAGCCGAGCATCGCGCGCGGCGGCGTCAGCGCCTGCCACTCGGCCTCGGCCAGCGTGTCGATCGTCTCGATGAAGACGGCGCCGTGCGCCAGCAGCCGCGCACCCGGGCGGGCGGCGTCGTACTGCGCCCACTTCAGCCGGGTGTTGCCGATGTCGATTGCGAGGAAGCTCATGGTGGTGCGGGGACGGGATGACCGGCCGCGAGACTAGCAGCCGCGCGCGGGCCGCGCAGCCGGGCGGGGTTCGAGCGGGCCGCAAGCCCGGGAAAACCACGACCCCGGCCGTCGCGCCGAAGCGGCGACGGTTAATATCGTGGCCCCGGCGCGCCGCGCGCGCAGCCCGGCGCAGATCCGCGGCCCCTTCCGTGCAACGCAAACTGGAATCCGCCATGACCGACCTGTCCGCCGAAGCCCAGGCGCTTGCCGCCTACCGCCCGACCAACAAGGTGCGCTTCGTCACCGCGGCGTCGCTGTTCGACGGCCACGACGCGGCGATCAACATCATGCGCAGGCTGCTGCAGAGCATGGGCGCCGAGGTGATCCACCTGGGCCACAACCGATCGGTGGACGAGGTGGTCACCGCAGCGCTGCAAGAGGACGTGCAGGGCATCGCGATCAGCAGCTACCAGGGCGGCCACGTCGAATACTTCAAGTACATGCTGCAGCTGCTGCGCGAGCGCGGCGGCGCGCAGATCCGCGTGTTCGGCGGCGGCGGCGGCGTGATCGTGCCGGCGGAGATCGCCGAGCTGCACGCCGGCGGCGTCAGCCGCATCTACAGCCCCGAGGACGGCCAGCGCATGGGGCTGGCCGGGATGATCGGCGAGATGCTGATGCGCTGCGACCGCGACCTGTCGGCCGACGCCCCGAAGAGCGCAGCGGCGATCCGCGGCCCGGGCGCCGGGCGCCGGGCGCTGGCGCAGCTGATCACCGCGCTCGAAAACGGCCAGGTCGGCGACGAGTTGCGCGCCGAGCTCAAGGCGCTGGCCGCGGCGGCGCGCACGCCGGTCATCGGCATCACCGGCACCGGCGGCGCCGGCAAGAGCAGCCTGACCGACGAGCTGGTGCGCCGGCTGCGGCTGGACCAGGGCGATCGTCTGCAGATCGCGGTGATCAGCATCGACCCGAGCCGGCGCAAGAGCGGCGGCGCGCTGCTGGGCGACCGCATCCGCATGAACGCGATCGGGCCCTGGCGCAAGCCCGCGGCCGGCGACGACGGCCAGCGCGTGTACATGCGCAGCCTGGCCACGCGCGACGCCGGCAGCGAGATCAGCCAGGCGCTGCCCGACGTGGTCGCCGCCTGCAAGGCGGCGGGCTTCGATCTGGTCATCGTCGAGACCTCGGGCATCGGCCAGGGCGACGCGGCGATCGTGCCGCTGGTGGACGTGCCGATCTACGTGATGACGCCCGAGTACGGCGCCGCCAGCCAGCTCGAGAAGATCGACATGCTCGACTTCGCCGAGTTCGTGGCCATCAACAAGTTCGACCGCAAGGGCGCTGCCGACGCGCTGCGCGACGTGGCCAAGCAGGTGCAGCGCAACCGCGAAGCCTTCAAGCAGTCGCCGCAGTCGATGCCGGTGTTCGGCACGATGGCCAGCCGCTTCAACGACGACGGCGTGACCGCGCTGTACCAGGCGCTCGAGCCCCGGCTCGCCGAGCTCGGGCTCGATCTCGCGGGCGGCACGTTGCCGGCGGTGTCCACGCGCCACAGCACCCATCAGGTGCCGATCGTGCCGGCGGCGCGCGTGCGCTACCTGGCCGACATCGCCGACACCGTGCGCGGCTACAAGCGCCACGCGCGCGCGCAGGCGCGGCTGGCACGCGCGGTGCAGCAGCTGCGCGCCAGCGCGGCGATGCTGCGCGGCGGCGCCGGCGGATCGTCGGACGCGGTGGCGCTGCTGGGGCAGGCGGCCGCGCAGCGCGAGGCCAAGCTCGACGCCCATTCGCGCAAGCTGCTGGCGATGTGGCCCGACATGGTCAAGGCCTATGCGGGCGACGAGTACGTGGTGAAGATCCGCGACCGCGAGATCCGCACCGGGCTGACGCACACCACGCTGTCGGGCCACAAGATCCGCAAGGTGGCGTTGCCCGCCTACGAGTGCGACGGCGAGCTGCTGAAGTGGCTGCTGCTCGAGAACGTGCCCGGCAGCTTCCCCTACACCGCCGGCGTGTTCGCGTTCAAGCGCGAGAACGAGGACCCGACCCGGATGTTCGCCGGCGAGGGCGACGCCTTCCGCACCAACCGCCGCTTCAAGCTGCTCAGCGAAGGCATGCCGGCAAAGCGGCTGTCCACCGCCTTCGACTCGGTCACGCTGTACGGCAACGACCCCGATCCGCGGCCCGACATCTACGGCAAGGTCGGCAACTCGGGCGTGTCGATCGCGACGCTCGACGACCTGAAGGTGCTGTATTCGGGCTTCGACCTGACGAACCCGGACACCTCCGTCAGCATGACGATCAACGGGCCCGCACCGACGATCCTGGCGATGTTCATGAACGCCGCGATCGACCAGAACCTGGACAAGTTCCGCGCCCCGGCTCCCGAAGGAAACGGCCGCGAGCCCACCGACGACGAGGCCCAGAAGATCCGTGCCTGGGTGCTCGAGAACGTGCGCGGCACGGTGCAGGCCGACATCCTGAAGGAAGACCAGGGCCAGAACACCTGCATCTTCTCGACCGAGTTCTCGCTCAAGGTGATGGGCGACATCGCCGAGTACTTCGTGCGCCACAAGGTGCGCAACTTCTACTCGGTGAGCATCTCGGGCTACCACATCGCCGAGGCCGGCGCCAACCCGATCAGCCAGCTGGCGTTCACGCTCTCGAACGGCTTCACCTTCGTCGAGGCCTACCTGGCGCGCGGCATGCACATCGACGACTTCGCGCCGAACCTGAGCTTCTTCTTCAGCAACGGCATGGACCCGGAGTACACCGTGATGGGCCGCGTGGCGCGCCGCATCTGGGCCACGGCGATGCGCGACCGCTACGGCGCCAACGAGCGCAGCCAGAAGCTCAAGTACCACATCCAGACCTCCGGCCGCAGCCTGCACGCGCAGGAGATCCAGTTCAACGACATCCGCACCACGCTGCAAGCGCTGATCGCGATCTACGACAACTGCAACAGCCTGCACACCAACGCCTACGACGAGGCGATCACCACGCCCACCGAAGAAAGCGTGCGCCGCGCGATGGCGATCCAGCTGATCATCAACCGCGAATGGGGGCTGGCGAAGAACGAGAACCCGAACCAGGGTGCGTTCATCATCGACGAGCTGACCGAGCTGGTCGAAGAAGCGGTGCTGGCCGAGTTCGAGAAGATCGCCGAGCGCGGCGGCGTGCTCGGCGCGATGGAAACCGGCTACCAGCGCAGCAAGATCCAGGAAGAAAGCCTGCACTACGAGCAGCTGAAGCACACCGGCGAATACCCGATCATCGGCGTCAACACCTTCCGCAGCCCGCACGGCGATGCCGAGGCGCCGCCGCTGGAGCTGGCACGCTCGACCGAAGAGGAAAAGCAGAGCCAGCTGAAGCGGCTGAACGATTTCCACGCGCGCCACGCGGCCGAGGCGCCGGCGATGCTCGAGCGGCTTCAGGCCGCCGTGATCGGGAACCGCAACGTGTTCGAGGTGCTGATGGACGCGGTGCGCTGCTGCTCGCTCGGCCAGATCACCGATGCGCTGTTCGCGGTGGGCGGGCAGTACCGGCGCAGCATGTAGCGGCGGCAGGGCGTGGGGCGCCGCAGCGCCGCGGGATCCCCCCGCCCTGTGGCGGGCGCGGTCGGGCGGCCGGTCGGTCGGAAGGCCGGGCCCCGCTCAGCGCGGCGCGGGCGCTGTGCCCTCAGGCGAATTCCTGGCGCACGGCCGGCGACATCAGCCGACGGATGATCCACGCCAGCAGCCCGCAGGCAGCCAGCGTCAGCAGCACCGCGCCGACGCGGGCGGCGGTGACGAAGCCGCCGAACAGGTCGGCCGCATGCGGCGGCAGCGGCGCACGCTGCAAGGTGCTGCTGACCAGCGACTGCAACACCTCCTGCTGCAGCCACATTCCGGCGATGTTGGCGGCGATCGCCAGCACCAGCAGCGCGATGAAGACCCGGCGCGCCCACTCCAGGCGCAGCAGCAGGCCGACGGCGCAGGCCAGCGTGGCCAGCGACATCAGCAGCCCGGCACCCACGACCCACGGCAGGTAGCCCAGCAGCAAGCCGGTCAGCAGCGGCAGCGGCTGCACGTTGCCGACCACCGCCAGCCCCGGCGCGAACGAGGCGATCGCCGCGTTCTGCAGCAGCGCCGACGCGCTCGCCAGCGCCGCCAGCACGATGAATGCCCACGCCGTCAGCGTGACGAACAGCGACTTCGATCCGACATTGAAGGTCTGCGGCATCCCCGTTTGCTCCTGCACCCCTGTCCTGCCTCGGGCAGCGTCCAAGCGCTGGCGTGCAGCCCGGATTCTTCCGGCTCTGGTCGCGGCGGCCATCCCTCGAACGGGTGAGAGTCCCGAGAACCCGGGCTGCGGCGTGCGTTCTGCACGACACCCGCCGGCGTGCCGCGGCGCACCGGCAACACCAGCGGGCATGGCGAGGGCGTGGTGCGGGCGTGGTGCGGGCTTGCAGCCGCAGGCCTTGCCGGTCAGCGCAGGTCGCCGGCCAGACTGGCGAGCGTGTCCGCGGCGATGCGCACTTGCGCCGTGCAGTTCGGGTGGTCGCAGCCGAGCCGGACCGCGGCACCGGCGCGGATCGCGGCGCACATCGCCGGCGTGAACTCGAAGCGCAGGAAGTGCACCGACGAGGTCTTGTCGTCGTTCTCGCGGTCCAGATCCTCGTCGGCGATCGCATGGACGCGCGCGCTGCCTTCCACCTCGACATACATCCGGTCCTCGATGCCGATCAGCCGCGCCAGTTCGCGCTGGCGCTCGAGCGGGTCGGCATACTCGATCAGCATCGTCGCCTTCCAGTTGCGGCCGTCGGGCACCAGCGGACCGTAGACGTCGATCTCGGCCTGGATGCCGGCCGGGTCGAAGATCTTCTCGATGTGCAGCATCTCCTGGATCTGGCGGCGGATCGTCTGCTCGTCCTCGAACTGCAGCCGCAGGTGCTCGCCCAGCGCCACGCTGCGCAGCCGGCGGTGGGCGATCGCCGCGGCGCGGCTGCCCGCGCGGATCTTCGCGTAGGCCTCCAGCGTCATCAGGCTGTCGGGGGTGATCGTCATCGTCTTCGCTCCGGCGGTCGCGCTCACAGGCCGTAGGCGCTGCGCAGCATCGCCAGCGGGTGCTGCACCTTCTTCGCAGGCGTGCCGGCTTCGTCCAGCCCCTGCGCGATGTGGTGCCCGGCCATCGGGCAGTCGCTGCCGACCACGTCGGGCTCGTCCCGGGCCATCGCCTTGAACACCGGCCGGCCGATCTTCATCGCCACCGGGTGCGTCGGCGTCTTCACGCCGTAGGTGCCCGCGTGGCCCGAGCAGCGCTCCACCGTGTTGAGCTGCAGCTCGACATGCGCGCCGACGATCTTCAGCATCTCCTCGGTCTTGCGGCCGATCTTCTGCACCCGGCCGTGGCAGGGGATGTGGTAGCTGACCTTGCCCAGCGCGTTCTTGAAGTCGAGCTTCAGCAGCCCGTCCTTGTGGCGCGCCACCAGGTATTCGAAGGGATCCCACATCGCGGCCTGCACGGCCTGCGTGTCGGCGCACTCCGGGAACATCAGCGGCAGTTCCTGCTTGAACATCAGCGTGCAGCTCGGCACCGCTGAAAGGATCGCGAAGCCTTCGCGCGCGTACTTCGCCAGCACCGGCATGTTGGCCTGCTTGTGCCGCGCCACCGATTCCAGGTCGCCGAGCTCGAGCTTGGGCATGCCGCAGCACGATTCATGCTCGACGATCTCGTAGGGGATCTCGTTGTGCTCGAGCACGCGCACCAGGTCGTCGCCGATGCCGGGCTCGTTGTAGTTGACATAGCAGGTGGCGAAGATCGCCACCTTTCCCGGGCTGCGCTCGCCGTCGCGGACGGCGAACGCGGTGCTGCTCATCAACCGGCCCCAGCGGAAGCGCTGCGGCGCGAGCTCCGGCATCCACGCGTCGGGGTGCACGCCGAGCGCCGCATCCATCCGCCGGCGCGCGAACTTCGTGCGGTTGACGGCATTGACCGCCTGCACGACCACCGGGATGCCGGCGAACTGGCCGTGCACGTCGGTGCTGGCGAGGAACCGCTCGCCGCCCTTGACGCCGCCGCGGCGGAACTTCTGCGCCTTGGCGCGCAGCATCAGGTGCGGGAAGTCCACGTTCCACGGGTGCGGCGGCGTGTACGGGCACTTCGTCATGTAGCACAGGTCGCACAGGTAGCACTGGTCGACGACCTTCCAGTAGTCCGCCTTCGCCACGCCGTGCACCTCGCCGTCGGCGGTGGCGTCGACCAGGTCGAACAGGTTCGGGAAGCTCTGGCACAGGCCGACGCAGCGGCGGCAGCCGTGGCAGATGTCGAACACCCGCTCCATCTCCTTGAACAGCGGCGCCTCGTCGTAGAACTCGGCGCCGCGCCAGTCGATCGGGTGGCGGGTCGGTGCTTCGAGATTGCCTTCGCGCATGCAGACCTCCGGAACCTGAAGGCGCCACAAGGGGCGCGCAAGCCCCTCGTGCGGCGGACGGCGGGCCTGCCCGCGTCAGTCGACGAACGCGTCCAGCGCCTTCTGGTAGCGGTTGGCGTGCGAGCGCTCGGCCTTGGCCAGCGTCTCGAACCAGTCGGCGATCTCGTCGAAGCCTTCCTCGCGCGCCGTCTTGGCCATGCCCGGGTACATGTCGGTGTACTCGTGGGTCTCGCCGGCGACCGCGGCCTTCAGGTTCAGGCGGCTGTTGCCGATCGGCAGCCCCGTGGCCGGATCGCCCGAGCCTTGCTCGAGGAACTCGAGGTGGCCGTGGGCGTGGCCGGTCTCGCCCTCGGCGGTGGAGCGGAACAGCGCGGCCACGTCGTTCTGGCCCTCGACGTCGGCCTTGTTCGCGAAGTACAGGTAGCGGCGGTTGGCCTGCGATTCGCCCGCGAAGGCGTCCTTCAGGTTCTGCTCGGTCTTCGATCCCTTCAAGCCCATCTGAGTCTCCTGGTTGGTGGACGAACATCCCGTCGCCGAGCGGCGAGAGAGCGGACCCTAGCAAACGGGCCGCCCGGGCGCCAATACCGGCTGTCAATCTCGGCCATAGCGCGCGCCGATCGGCATCAGCGCAGGCCCCGCAGCCGCAGCGCCCGCTCGTGCCGCCGGGAACGGGTCGAGCGCCGCCGACGGGCCCGTGCCGCAGGCGATGTCCGGTTCGGCGCGGGTCAATCGCCTGCGGCTCAGCGCCCAGGCTCCGGCCCAGCACACCAGATGCTGCGCGCACTCCGGCATCCCGACACGGTTGCTGTGCTGGGCTTCGAACCAGGCCGGGCCGTAGCGGCGCAGCTGGAAATCCCCCGCCCTGGGCCCTATGGGTCTGCGCCGACCCGAGCGTCACCGGCCGTCACGATGCTAGAATCCGCATTCCGCGTGGGGGCGTAGCTCAGCTGGGAGAGCGTCGCGTTCGCAATGCGAAGGTCAGGAGTTCGATCCTCCTCGTCTCCACCACCGATCCGGCAAGCCAGGCCTCTCGCCTGGCTTTCTTTTTGCCCGAAGCGCGCGTGTGCGCGGGCTTGTGCGGCGTGATCCGGTGCGCTGCCGGGGCGTGACGCAGTCACTTCGGCGCCCTCTGCCACTCGCCGGCCTCTCTCTTCTCCATCCGGCCGGTGGCTGGCCGGGGCACCCTGGCTTTGAAAATCAACCACTTGCGCGCGGTGGTTCGCGGTCAACACCGCGCACCGGCACAGCATCGAACCGCGTTCAGCGGTCCATCCGCCCGAACAGCGCCGCCTGATCAGAGGTGGCGCTGGGCATCAAGGAGTATCGGCAGACGGCGTTCAAGCCCTACCGGGTGATCTGTCGCGTCATGGGCAACCGCGTCGTGATCTACCTGATCATCGATGGCCGCCGCGACATGCAGTCCGTGCTGGCGCGCCGAATTCTGGGCGCTTGACCCTCAGCGACCCGCGGCATGGATCGTAAGCTCAACGGTTGTCTTCCGTGACCGACAACCGTCCGCCACCGATCCTGCAAGCCAGGCCCTCATGCCCATGACGGCCTGGCTTCTTCTTTGCCCGAAGCACCCGGGCGGGCTGGTAGGCCGGCGCAGGATGATGCGGCGCCCGGCCGTCCGGTGCCGGCACCGCTGCCGCGCACGCTGCCAGGCCCGGCCTCGCCCTTCCCCACCCGGGCGCTGGCTGGGCGATCCAGGCCGGCCGGGTGCAGACCAACTGCGGCCCCGCTGCCCCCCTTCCCCGGCGCGCGCGGCCTTCGGCGGTTGCAGGCAACCGGGCGCGGGCAGCGGCCGCGAGACGCACACGGCGCTGCGCGGCCGCCGCCCCCAGAGGAAGACGCTGCCGGCGCGCTACGGCCCCGGGGCGCCCGGCTCTTGCCGGCCCGGCGCGGTGCCGAAGCGAAAGCTCGACACGACGATGCCGCGCGCGCTGTCCTCGTGCCAGCAGCACTGCGCCGGCTCGTCCTCGGCGGCGCCGCTGGCCACCATCAGCGGGATCAGGTGTTCCTCGCGCGGATGCGCGGCTCGCGCTGCCGGTGCCGCCGTCCACTGCACCAGCTGCGCCGCGCGCCCGGGCCCGTCGCGCCCGACCAGCGCCTGCTGCAGCCAGCCGTCGAAGGCGACGGACGCGTCCCGCCCCGGCGGGCCGAAGGCGCGCAGGTTGTGGTAGCTCAGGCCGCTGCCGAGGATCAGCACCTGCTCGCCGCGCAGCGGCGCGAGCGCACGGCCCAGCGCCAGATGCTCGGCCGGATCCAGGCCCGCCCGCAGCGACAGCTGCAGCACCGGCACATCGGCCTGCGGGTACATCACAGCCAGCGGCACGAAGGCGCCGTGGTCGAAGCCGCGTTCGGCGTCCAGGCCGGCCGGCAGGCCCGCGGCCTCGATCAGCCGATGCACCCGCTCGGCCAGCACCGGCGCGCCGGGCGCCGGGTAGCGGATGGTGTAGGTGTGCGGCGGGAAGCCGAAGTAGTCGTAGAGCATCGGCGGGCGCGCGCCGTTCATCAGCGTGAAGGCGGCGGCCTCCCAGTGCGCCGACACCATAAGAACCGCCGCGGGCGGCCGGCCGAGTTCGGCGGCGATCGACTGCAGCGAACGCGTCAGCCCGGCCATCGGCGCACGCATCTCGTCCATCCACGGCCATGGGCCGCCGCCGTGGGAGATGAAGTAGGTGGGCAGCAGCATCGTCTTCCTTCGGTGGGGCAGCGGCGGGGGCGGCGGCGGCGGCGGGGCCCTGGACCAGGCCCGGATGCACCCCCGGCGCTGCAGCCGGCGCCCGACGCCGCCAGAACCGGGCCGGCTGTCGCGCTCGCCTGCACGGCGGGCGCAGCCTCTCGGCGCCTAGGCCATCTGCGAAATGATCATCTTCAGCATCGTGCCGAGCAGCACGAGGATGCCGACATACATCAATCCCACCCCCCACGAATGGCGCCGGGCGCTGAATCCGCCCACCAGGGCGACAGCGCCCACACCCATCATGAACAGGCCGGGATCCATCGAAAGCATCGGCGGATCATATGCCGCAGCACGCGCCGGGCCGGCCTGTGCAGGCGCACCGGCCGCACGCTTCCGCTCGCGCCGCGCTGCGCGCCGCCGCGATCCCGCGCCGGTTGCGGCAGCGCCCGGCAGGACGGCGCGCCGCGAAGCTTTCGAATCCACTGATGCAGAATCGGCCCGTTGCCCGGCCCCGGTGCCGGCCGGATCCGGCAACTTCATGTTCTCCCCGAGTCTGCCCACCGACCATCACGCCAGCAGCGGCCGGCGGCCGCCCGATGCGGGTGCAACGCGGGCCGCAGCAGGCCGCATGCCGGTCGCGGTCATCGACTTCGAGACGACCGGCAGCTCGCCGGGCCAGGGCGCCAGAGCCACCGAGATCGCCGCCGTGCTGGTGGACGACGGGCGCATCGTCGGCCATTGGTCGAGCCTGATGAACAGCGGCGCGCGCGTGCCGCCGTTCATCGAAGCGCTCACGGGCATCACGAACGCGATGCTGGCCGCCGCCCCGCCGGCCGAGGACGTGATGCGCGAGGCGCTGCGCTTCACGGCCGGCTGCCCGCTCGTCGCCCACAACGCCGCATTCGACCGCACGTTCTGGATCGCCGAAGCACAGCGCGCCGGCTGCAGCCAGGCGCAGGAGCACCCGTTCGCGTGCACGGTGCGCCTGTCGCGCCGGCTGTTCCCGCAGGCGCCCAACCACCGCCTGGGCACGCTGGCGGCCTGGCACGGCCTGCCGGACGCCGGCCGCGCGCACCGTGCGCTGGCCGACGCCACCACCACCGCCCACCTGCTGCTGCGGCTGCAGCAGGAATTGGCCTCGCGCCTGGGCGCCGACGCCGCCAACGGGATCGACCACGCGCTGCTGTGCACGCTGCAAGCCTGGCCGGTGGCGCGGGTGGCGCAACTGCTGGCCGGGCAAGGCGCGGCACCGGCGCGCTGACGGTTCGGGATCCTCCGCGCCGCCGCAGCCGGCCTGAAGGCTGCCGGCCCGGCCAGGCCTGGTGCCGGCGGCGCTCGAGGAAACGCCGGGCGGCCGCCGCGAGTTTCCTTGATCCTTCGGGGGCGGGTTGGGCACAGCCCGGCCCTGGGGCTCTCAACCGAATCGCCCGTGCAGGAACCAGCCGTCTGCCGCCGGGTTGCCGGTGGGCAGGCGCGCGCGATAGACCCACACCAGCACCCCGTCGGCCACGCGCGCGATGAAGTAGTCGCGCTGCGCCGGCGCACCGTCCCACCAGCCGGACTCGATGCGCTCCGGCCCGGCCAGCAGTTGCAGCGGCGCGCCGTCGAGCCAGGGCTGCGACCAGCGCTCGGGCAGCGGCTGTGGCGGCTCGAGCAGCCAGACCGGGCGGATCGGCGCAGCGGCGGCAGGCGCGGCGGCGGGCACGGCGGCAGCAGGCGCAGCAGGCGCAGCGGCAGCAGGCGCAGCAGGCGCAGCGGCGGCGGGTACGGCGGCGGGTACGGCGGCGGCGCGCACGGCAACAGCAGGCACAACAGCAGGCACAACAGCAGGCGCAACAGCAGGCACAACAGCAGGCACAACAGCAGGCACAGCAGCAGGCACAGCGCCGGCCCGCCTCGCCGACCGCTGTGCCTGCCGCCGCAGCGCGGGCCCGCTGGCCGGTTGCCGCGCCGCCGTGCCGGCCGGCTGCCAGATGGCGGGCTGCCAGACGGCCGCGCGCTCGGGCCGGTGGTCGGCCACCGGCACCGGCCGGCACACGTGCTCGGGGCCGAGCCGCGCCTGCAGCCGCTCGACCAGCCGCGCCAGCCCCTCCTGCGCATCGGCCGGCGTCGGAAACAGCTCGCCGTTGGGCGCCGGGCCGTGTTGCAGCCGGCCGCAACGCAGCTGCAGCTGCAGCGTGGGCGCGGGCAGCTGCAGCCGCGCCAGCCGCTCGCGCAGCAGCAGTTGCAGGTGGCGCGGGTCGTTCGACGGCTCGGCCAGCGCCACGGCGACCTCGGTGTGCTCCGCTTCGCCGGCATCGCAGCGGTGCCGGTGCTCGTGCCGCAGCCGCAGCGTGAAGCTGCCGATGCGCGCGTGCTGCGCCTGCGCCCAGGCCACCAGCCTTGCCAGCAGCAGCGCCGCGGCGGCGAGCAGCTGGTCGCTGCGGTCGGCGCGCTCGTGCAGCTCGCAGGCGGCGGCAAAGCGGGCTTCGGGCCGCAGCGGATCGCGCGGATCGGGCGCATCGCCGCACGCCCGGTCCAGCGCCAGCAGCAGCGCCGGGCCGAGCCGCCGCGCCAGCCCGGCGCGCGGCAGGCTGCGCAGATCGCCCACGCATTGCAGGCCCATGCCCTGCAGGCGTTCGGTTGCCGCCTCGGCCGACCCGCTGATCCCCGAGGCTCCGCCCGGCCCGCGTATCCCCGGGGCCCCGCCAGGCCCGCCCTGCTGCGTAACGGCCGCAGATCCATCGACGGCCTGCGCCAGCAGCGCGAGCGGTGCGCCGTCGAGCAGCGCCCGCAGCGCGGGTTGGTCGGTGGCATGGGCGCCGAGGGCGAGGCCGTCGCGCCAGCGCGCCAGCAGCGCGGCGCCGGCGGCGGTGGGCGCCGCCGCCAGCCGGTGCTGCAGCCGCAGCGGCTCGAGCGCGGCGACGGCTTCGAGCAGCCGCTGCTGCAGCCGCTCGAGGCCGCCGAAGCAGCGCAGGCTGCCCTGCACCTCGAGCAGCACGCAGGGCCGGCCGGCGCCGGCGTCGATCGCGACCATCGGCGTGAAGGCCAGCGCCACGTGGGCGACGGCGCGCAGCGCCTGGGCATCGCGGGCGGCGTCGGCACGGCCGAAGTGCAGCTGCGGCGCCAGCGCCAGCGCGGTGGCGCGCCTGCAGCCGGGCTCGACGCCGAGCCGCTGCGCCACGGCATTGACGGCGGCCACCCGATGGCCGTCGAGCAGCGCCAGCGGCAACGCATCGCCCGCCGCGCCGAAGGCGGCGGCAAAGGCGTCGAGCGACAACGCCGGCAGGTACAGCGCGATCCAGAGCATCGAGGGGCACTGCTGCGCGCTAGTGCAGTGTTCCACTCTGTGCAGCACTGAAGAAAACCGATGGATTTGTCGTCCTGGCTAGGCGCAAACCGCAGCGATGCCCAGTGGCATCGCGAGGATTTGCAACGACGCCAGGGCG
>JAFEFZ010000308.1 GCA_018240325.1 Pseudomonadota bacterium | reverse complement strand
ACGGCGGCTGGCTCGATTTCGTGCCGGCCGACGCGCGCGGCGACGGCATCGCCGGCTTCACGCTCGCGGTGGCCGACCGCGACGCCGTGCTGGCCCGGGCCCGCGCTGCCGGGCTGCGCGCCGACGGCGACGGCTTCGGGCTGATGGGCGCGCGCATCACCGTGCGGGCGCTGTAGCCGGTTTCACGGCCAGCGGCCCTGGAGTCGGCTGCGGGGCGGCATCCGGGTTCGCGGCAGCCGGCCGGGCTGCACCGGAGCCTTCCTCGAAGCTCAGAGTGTGAGTGCATGCTCTCCAGGAAACGACCATCATGTGATTATCTGAACGATCAGGGCCGCCGATTTGTGGCAAGTTTGCTGCATTGCAACATGATTTGGGGAGTTCCTCCCAAGGATGAGCGCCCTCAGGTGTTACGCTGCCTGCAACTTGTCAACTGGAGGACATCGATGGAACGCATCAGTCCTGTTCGAAGTTCGCAACCGTGGCTCGACCCGTGGCAGGCGGGTGCCGGCCTGGCGGCCACGCAACTGCTGCGCCAGGCCGCGCTGCAGCGTCACCTGGCCGCCTGGCTGCTGCGCCCGGACGGGCCGGCACGCCAGCAGGAAGAGCAGGCCTTGTGGGATTCGCTGCGCGACCTCGTGGCCGACGCCCTGGCGTGGCCCTTCGACCTGTGGCGTGCGCAGCACGCGGCCGCGGTCAACAGCGGCCTGAAGCCGCGCTCGCTGCTCGAGTCGTCGCGCTTCGAGCACAAGGTCGCGCAGATCGAGCAGATGGCGCTCGGGCCGCTGGCGCGCGGGGCCGCATCCGACCACGGGCCCGAGCACGCAACCGGCTGCGCGGCCGGTTCTGCGGCCGGCTGAAGGCCGGCATGCCGATGCGGCCGGCGCGCGGATGAAACCGGGCCCGGCCGGACACCGCCTTCAGGCGTCGCCGTCGGGATCGGCCAGCATCCGGGCCACCAGCTGCGCCTGCGAATGCACGCCCAGTTTCGCGAAGGCGGTCTTCAGGTACGCACGCGCCGTGCCGTAGGTCACGCCCAGGCCTTGCGCCGCCTCCTTCAGGCCTCGGCCCCGGCACAGCCACTCGGCCAGCCGGCCTTCGGCCGCGGTCAGCCCATGCCGGCGGCAGATCGACGCATGGCCGGGAGCGGGCCGCCCACCCCGCTGCGTCGCCATCAGCAGCACGGTCGGGCGGGCGATCAGGGTGCGGCCCATGCGGCCGGGCAGCGGCATGGCCGACACCTCCAGCCGCTTCGCCTCGTTGCACGGCAACGCCAGCGCGCCGGTCGAGGCCTGCCGCTGCGGGCCCAGCGCGGCGTCGATCAATGCCCTCAGCGCTGGCTGCGCATCGGCTGAAGCGGCCTCGATCCGGCCCTCGCGGGCGGCCAGGCCGCAGCGGCGGCGCAGCAGCGACTCCATCGCCGCATTGGCATGGAGCAGCCGCCGCTGCGCATCGACGACGGCCAGCGCGTGCGGCAGGGCATCGAGCACGCCCGTGTCCGCTGCGCCCGACTCGGTGCGCTCGAGCCGCATCGACATCTGCAGCGCACGCGTCATGTGCCGGCTCAACGCCTCGAAGCGGCGCACCTCGGCGCTGCCGAAGGTGCGCATGTCCGGCGCGCGCATCAAGGTGATGTTGGCGACGATGCCGCCTTCGGACAGCAGCGTGTTGCCGATGGTGTACTTGAAGCCCTGCGGGCGCATCCAGTCGTTGTAGTAGGACGAGCGGTACAGCGCGCCGCGGGTGCGCAGCACGCGGTCGAGCCTTTCGTTGGTGCGCACCACGCCCGGCCGGTGCAGGTGCTGCGTCATGCGGATCCACGGGTTGTCGGGCGCGAAGTACAGCGCGTCGAAGCTGCGCAGCCACGCCGGCTCGATGCCGGCCAGGCTGACCGGCTGGATGCGGCGCGGCTGCATGTGCAGCAGGTAGAAGGTCTGCGCCGCCGACGGGAAGCTGCGCTTCATCGACAGCATCACGTCGTTCCAGGCCAGCGGCTCCAGCGCGGCGCGGTACACCGCGTCGGTCAGCTCCTCCAGTTGTCGATCCGAGTCATCCATCGAGTCTGCGTGCGTCTGCGTCGCCGCAGCTTAAGGCCGATCGCCCCCAAATGGGGGCTGCGCGGCGCCGTGGTCCGGCTACGCTGGACGCCGGATCGAGGAGTCTGGACGATGCACACCTGGGCAAAGCGCAATTCATGGGCCGCCGGTTGGGCGTTGGCGCTGGCGGCGATCGCCACGGCCCACGCCGACGACGGCATGGTCACCACCGCCGACCTGCTGAAGTGCCCCCGCTTCAAGGCGGCCTACACGGCGGCGCTCGGCGCCCGCGCCAAGGAGCCCTGGCTGGCGGCCATGAGCAACTCTGCTCCGGTGGGCAAGGTCGCGGTGGCGGGGCAGGAATTCCAGGTCGCCACGCCCTGCAAGCCGCACGACTGCGCCGACCACAACCTGCTGCTGCTCTACGCCGCCGGCAGCGGCGCGGTCTACGGCAAGCTCTACGACAAGGGCCGCAGCACGCTGCTCGGCGGGCCTGACGCTGCGATGGCGGCCGAACTGGACAGGCTGTGGAAGACGGAATTCCGCCAGCAGTAGGGGGCCGGCCCGCGCCGATGGCGTGACGCATGAGCGCCGACGACGAACTGAGTGCCTGCAACGCCGGTGCCCGTGGCGGCGCCCCGGAGCAGATGGCGGCCTACCAGCCCGGCTTGCAGGCGCGTCAGGCGGGCGGCGGCGGTGGTGGTGGCGGCGGCGGCGGCGGGCGGCTTCGCGCAAGCACCGGATTGCTGGAGCGGCAGTCGGTCATTCACGTGCCGCTGGTGCTGGCGGCGATGGCCGGCGCGCGCTTCGCGTCGCGCAGGCTCGACGCGCGGCTCGGCGGTGCGGGCAGCTTCTTCGGCCGCTTTCGCCTGCGCCGCAAGCCGTCCTGAGCCTGACCGGCTGCCGGCCGCCTCAACCCGGATCGACGCCGGCGTCGAAGACCTGCAGGTCGAAGTCCGACGAGCCCTCCTTCATCGACGCGCACAGGATGCGCCGGCCGTCGGTGCGCACGTTGACCAGGCCGTAGACCAGGTCGGTCGCGATCGGCAGCCACGACAGCCGGCGGTAGCGGCCCGCGGGCGACGCGTCGAAGTCGGCCTCGAGCTGATCGGGCTTGTACGGCTGCTTCGGCTCGGCCACCGTGCGCACGTGCGCAGCGAAGTCCAGCCCCACCGAACGCGCCAGTTCGGTCGAGTACAGCAGCGGCGGCATCGTCGTGCCGTCGGCGGCGCGCGACTCGCGGCCGTAGCGCGCGCTCGCGCCCAGCACGCGCGGGCGCGGGTGGGCGTAGTCCTCGTTGTCGCCCGATGACACGACGGTCGCACGCGCCGCACACGCGCGCACGAAGCGCAGGTCGATGTCGTCGCTGCCGTGGTGGCAGCCCTTGGCCACGTCGGCGGCGAACTCCGCCGCCGGGTGCAGCGCCAGCAGCAGCTGCTGCGACACGGTGTTCAGGTCGCCGGTGAGCAGGATGCGCGCGGCGCCGTAGTCCACGCGCAGCACCACCGAATGGCCGTTGCGCGTGACGCTGTCGCTGCCCAGGTCGCGCAGCCCCACGCCGCCGCCGGCCAGCTTCTCGGCCACCGGGCCGAGCACGCGGATCGCAGCGGCGCCCGCGGCCGGCGCGTAGCCCGGCAGCCAGCCGTCGGTGTGCGCGAGCCGGCCGACCCTGCGCGGCACCGTGCCCACCAGCCGGGCCAGATCGGCGAAGTCGCCGGCGAAGGCGCGCTCGGGCGACTTGAAGTGCGTCTTGCCGTCGAGCAGCTCGACGATGAACTTCGCCTGCGGCTTGATGCCGAAGCCGGGCTGCGGCAGCGGCGTGACGCCGGTGTCGGCGCGCAGCGCGCCGAGCTTGGCGCCGTCGCGGAAGCGGCCGATGCCGCTGTGCCAGAAGCGCTCGACCTCCACCGCGAACGTGCGGCCGTCGGGCAGCGCGCCGCCGAGCAGGTCGATCATGCCGCCGTAGTGGTCGGCGTCGGGGTGGGTGACGATCGCGTTCTTCAGGCTGACGCGGTCGCGCTGCAGGTCGTCGATGAACTTCCAGCGCACGAAATTGGCGGCACCCTTCTTCGTCATCTGATCGGCGGCGCGGATGCCGGCGTCGATCAGGTGCCAGGCGTCGTCGTGCGGCGTGCGCACGAGCACGCCGTCGCCCTGGCCGACGTCGATCACGTAGACCTCGAGCAGCCCGGTGTCGCCCACCGCGCCTGCCGGCAGCCAGCCGACGCGCCGGCGCGCGCGCACCTTCACGCGCTCGCCGCTGCGCTCCAGCACCTGCAGCGGGTCGCCCCACAGCAGCGTCGCCACCGTCTTGCCGGCGTCGTTCTTCAGCGGCAGCTTGAAGCGGCCGCCGGCATCGTTCAGGTACTGCATCGCGGTCCTCCGGGGCAACGCGCCGTGCGCAGCGATCACAATCATCACGCAGGACCGCCGCCCTCACGATCCCCAGAACCGCCATGCCGATCGAGCCGCTGTACATCGCCCCCGCCCGCTTCGACGACGCCGCGCAGGCGCTCGAACAGGTGCGCGACATCTACCGGCGCAGCGTGCAGCACCTGCGCGACGCGCTGCACGCCTTCATCGCCGGCGCCGACCCGCAGCAGCACGTGCGCGCCTGCTACCCCTTCGTGCGGGTGCGCACCGACACCGTCGCGCGCGCCGATTCGCGGCTGAGCTACGGCTTCGTCGCCGGCCCCGGCACCTACGAAACCACGCTCACCCGGCCCGACCTGTTCGGCCGCTACTGCCTCGAGCAGTTCGCGCTGCTGCTGCGCAACCACGGCGTCACGCTCGAAGTCGGCACGAGCACGCAGCCCATTCCCGTGCACTTCTGCCTGGCCGACGACGACCAGCTCGAGGGCACGCTCGGCCTGGAGCGCCGGCTGCGGCTGCGCGACCTGTTCGACCTGCCCGACCTGGGCGTGATGGACGACGGCATCGCCAACGGCACCCACGAGCCGCAGCCGGGCGAGGCGCAGCCGCTGGCGCTGTTCACCGCGCCGCGGGTCGACTACTCGCTGCAGCGGCTGCGCCACTACACCGGCACCGCGCCCGAGCACTTCCAGAACTTCGTGCTGTTCACGAACTACCAGTTCTACATCGATGAATTCATCAAGCTCGGCCGCGAGATGATGGCCGACCCGGTCTGCGGCTACGACTGCTTCGTCGAGCCCGGCAACCTGGTCACGCGCCGCGCGGGCAGCCGCGCGCAACCGGACGACGACGCCGGCAGCGCGCCGCCGCGGCTGCCGCAGATGCCGGCCTACCACCTGAAGCGCGGCGACCACAGCGGCATCACGATGGTCAACATCGGCGTCGGCCCGGCCAACGCCAAGACGATCACCGACCACGTCGCCGTGCTGCGCCCGCACGCGTGGCTGATGCTCGGCCACTGCGCGGGGCTGCGCAACACGCAGCAGCTGGGCGACTACGTGCTCGCCCACGCCTACGTGCGCGAGGACCACGTGCTCGACGAAGAGCTGCCGCTGTGGGTGCCGATCCCCGCGCTGGCCGAAGTGCAACTGGCGCTGGAGCGCGCGGTGGCCGACGTGACGAGGCTCGAAGGCTACGAGCTCAAGCGGCTGATGCGCACCGGCACCGTCGCCTCCACCGACAACCGCAACTGGGAGCTGCTGCCCAAGCGCAACATGGCGAGCAACCCCGAACGCCGCTTCAGCCAGAGCCGCGCGGTGGCGCTGGACATGGAAAGCGCCACCATCGCCGCCAACGGCTTTCGCTTCCGGGTGCCCTACGGCACCTTGCTGTGCGTCAGCGACAAGCCGCTGCACGGCGAGATCAAGCTGCCGGGCATGGCCAACACCTTCTACCGCGAGCGCGTGGACCAGCACCTGCGCATCGGCCTGCGCGCGGTCGAGCTGCTGCGCCGCGAAGGCCCGGGGCGACTGCACAGCCGCAAGCTGCGCAGCTTTGCCGAGGTGGCGTTCCAATGATGCCGCGGCGGCCTATGCGGCTGACGGACAATGCCGGCATGGAGCGGATCATCGAATGGGTGCCCGCGCGCCGGCAGCAGGCCCGCGATCTGCGCTATTGGTTGTCGCGGCCGATGGTCGAGCGCATTGCGGCCGTGGAACTGCTGCGCCGGCAGGCGCTGCAGGCGGCAGGATCCCCGGATGCTGAACCGCGACTTCAAAGAGTTTGCCGAGTTGCTCGACGCCAGGGGCGTTGAATACTTGCTGGTCGGCGGCTACGCGCCGGCCGCGCACGGCCACCCGCGCCATACGGGCGATATCGACTTCTGGGTTCGGCCCGGTCCCGGGAATCTGGCACGTTTGCTGGATGCCTTGCGCGACTTCGGCACAAGCGCGCCAGCGGGCGGCTGAAGGACCCGGCCGACCTGGAGGATCTCGATCCGCCCGAGTAGACGGGCAGACCGGCGATGCGCGGCGCCCTTGCCGGATCGCCAATCCATCCCGGTAGGCGACGTCGGGAGGAAGCGCACCACCCGGCCGGCGCAGTCGGGCGAGCGGGCAGCGATCAATGCCGCCGGCGCGGCGTGCAGCTTCAGATGCCGGCCGCCGCTGAACGATGCGGCATCGTCGGCCTCGGTGCGGATCGAGGCGCTTGCCGGCGGCTCCTGAACCTTCGCGCCCGCTTGCTGGCAAGATGGCCGGCGTGCACTGCGTATCGCATGCCGCCGCCTATCCCGGCCTTGCCGAGAGCCCAGAAGGAGCCCATCCCATGTTTCACGCGTTGACGCGCTTTTCCGTGCGCCTGGTCGAGCGCTGGCTGCCCGACCCTTACCTGTTCGTCATCCTGCTCACGCTGGTTGCCGGCTTTGCCGCGATGGGCGTGGAACGCCGCGGCCCGATGGAGGTCGTGAACATGTGGGGCGACGGCTTCTGGGGTCTGCTGCCCTTCACGATGCAGATGGTGCTGGTGCTGGTCACCGGCTACATGCTGGCGCTGACGCCGCTGGTGCACAAGCTGCTCGCGCGCATCGCGAAGCTGGCTCGCTCGCCGGGCTCGGCGATCATCGTCGTCACGCTGGTGGCGTTGATTGCAAACTGGATCAACTGGGGCTTCGGCCTTGTGGTCGGCGCGATCTTCGCCAAGGAGGTGGCGCGCTCGGTTCGTGTCGACTACCGGCTGCTGATCGCCAGCGCCTACTCGGGCTTCATCGTCTGGCACGGCGGGCTGGCTGGGTCGATCCCGCTGACGGTGGCCACCGAAGGGCACTTCACCGCAGACAAGATCGGCGTCATCCCGACCTCGCAGACCATATTCTCGGCCTTCAACATCGCCATCGTGCTCGGCATGTTCGTCGTCGTGCCGCTGATGAACCGGCTGATGATGCCGCGCGAGGACGAGAGCGTGTTCGTCGATCCCGCGCTGCTGGCCGAGACGCGCGATGACGGCGTGAGCGCCGATACCCCGGCCGGCCGGCTCGAACGCAGCCGCGTGCTCACCGGCCTGATCGGCATCGCCGGGCTGGCCTACATGTTCCACTACTACGTGATCAAGCAGGGCGGCATCAACCTCAACATCGTCAACTTCAGCTTTCTGTTCCTGGCGATCGTGCTGCACGGCACGCCGCGGCGGCTGCTCGACAGCCTCGAAGAGGCGATCCGGGGCACCGGCGGCATCGTGCTGCAGTTCCCCTTCTACGCCGGCATCATGGCGATCATGCTCAACTCCGGGCTCGCGGCGACGCTGTCCGAATGGTTCGTCTCCTTTGCCACGGCCGAGAGCCTGCCGTTCTGGACCTTCATGAGCGCGGGCCTCGTCAACATCTTCGTGCCCTCGGGCGGCGGCCAGTGGGCGGTGCAGGCGCCGGTGGTGATCGAGGCCGCGCAGGCGCTGGGTGCCGACATGGCGCGCACCGCGATGGCCGTGGCCTGGGGCGACTCCTGGACCAACATGCTGCAGCCGTTCTGGGCGCTGCCGGTGCTGGCGATCGCGAACCTGAAGGCCAAGGACATCATGGGCTTCTGCCTGATCCAGCTGTTCGTGATGGGCATCGTGATCTCGATCGGGCTCAGCTTCGTCTGAGCGTGCGCGGCCCGCGGCGTTGACGCGCCGGCACCGCCGCCTGCGTCGGCAACCGCAGGCTGCTGGCCGGGCGCAACCGGGCACGCAGGCCCGAGCGCCGCTTCAGCCCCGCTGCGGCAGGGCCAGCGCCGGCCGGCGCGCGAGCCAGTCGCCGATCACGGCCTCGTAGGCGGCAGCCGCGTCCAGCAGCGCACGGTCGGCCTGCGGCCGGCCGATCAGCTGCAGCCCCATCGGCAGGCCGCGATCGTCGAAGCCTGCGGGCACGCTGATCGCCGGCAGGCCGGCCAGCGTCGCGTAGATCACCACCTCCATCCAGCGGTGGTAGGTGTCCATCGTGCGGCCGGCGATCGCGCGCGGCCAGTGCCATTCGGCCGGGAAGGGCCACACCTGCGCGCTCGGCAGCGCCAGCAGGTCGAAGCGCTCGAACAGCGCGAGCAGGTGGCGGTAGAAGCGCGTGCGCGCGCTGCTCGCGGCATGGATCTGCGGCCCGGTGAGCCCCTGGCCCTGGTCGTACTCCCACTGCGCCTCGGGCTTGAGCTGCGCGTAGCGCTTCGGGTCGGCGCCGAAGGGCCCGAGCGTGCCGGCGACCAGAAAGCGCCGCCAGGTCAGCCAGGTCTGCCAGACCTCGTCGGCCGGCCAGCTCAGCGCCAGCGGCTCCACGCGCGCGCCCGCGCCTTCGAAGCGCCGCAGCGCCGCCTCGCACAGCGGCACGATGCCGGGTTCCATCGCCAGGTAGCCGTCCAGGTCGCCGAGCCAGCCGATGCGCAGGCCTGCGGCGCGCGGGTCGAGCGGCGGCGCGAAGGCGCTGCCGCCGGCGGCGATCGACAGCGGCTGGCCGTCGTGGCGCCCGGCCTGCACCGACAGCAGCAGCGCCACGTCGGCAACGCTGCGGCCCATCGGCCCTTCGGTGCCGAGCTGCGCGACGAAGGCGTCGCCCGCATGCGGGTCGTAGGGCACGCGGCCGGCGCTGGGGCGCAGGCCGAACAGGTTGTGCCACGCGGCCGGGTTGCGCAGCGAGCCCATCATGTCGCTGCCGTCGGCCACCGGCTGCAGCCGCAGCGCCAGCGCCGCCGCGGCGCCGCCGCTCGAGCCGCCGGCGCTGCGCGCCGGATCCCAGGCGTTGCGGGTGATGCCGTACACCGGGTTGTAGGTGTGCGAGCCCAGGCCGAACTCGGGCACGTTGCTGCGGCCGATCAGCACCGCGCCCGCGGCCTTCATGCGCGCGACCATCGCCGAATCGTGGTCGGGCCGGAACTGGCGCAGCAGCGGCGAGCCCATCGTCGTGACCATGCCGGCCACCGGCGACAGATCCTTGATCGCCAGCGGGAAGCCGTGCAGCGGCCCGCAAGGCTCGCCGCGGGCGCGCTCGGCGTCGCGCGCATCGGCCTCGCGCAGCAGTTCGTCGGCCGGGCGCAGGCCGACGAGCGCGTTGACGGCCGGGTTCAGCCGCGCGATGCGGTCCAGGTACGCCTGCATCAGCTCGCGGCTGGACAGCTCGCGGCGCTGCAGCGCGCGGCCGAGCGCGCAGGCGCCCAGGTCGGTCACGGTGTCGGTGGGCATGGGCGGGATCCTTTCGCATCCACAGGCGGCCTGGCCCGCTCGGGGGGGGGCCGGCGCGCCGTGCGCAGCGTAGCAGCCGCGCTGCCGCCGGCCGCCGTCCGCCCGGCCGCGGCGGCGGGCTCGATGAAGCTGGTACGCTGCGCCCGCCCATGAAGCCCATGCCCGCCAATACCCCGGTGACCCCGGTGACCCCGGTGACCCCGGTGC
>JAFEFZ010000307.1 GCA_018240325.1 Pseudomonadota bacterium | reverse complement strand
CGCCGGGCAGCGCCGGGCGGATGCCGCGGATGGCATCCACCGTGGTGCCGGGGCGCAGGCCTTCGTCGGCGCTGATCGTCACTTCCTTGGTGCGCAGGCCCAGCTGTGCATCGGCGACGCCTGCCGTCACCGTGCACGCGATCATCTCGTCCTTGAACTTGCCCGCTTCCTGCGCGGCGCAGGCCTTCTGCTGGCTGGCGGCGCCGTATTCGTCCATGCGCTCTTTCGCGATGCCGTAGCGCTTGGCCACGTTCTCGGCGGTCTCGAGCATGCTCATGTAGATCGCCGGCTTGTGCTCGACCAGCCAGCTGTCGGCGATCATGTGCTTGTTCATCTCCTGCTGCACGCAGGAGATGCTCTCCAGCCCGCCGGCCACCAGCAGGTCGCTCTCGCCGGCGATGATGCGCTGCGCGGCCATCGCGATGGTCTGCAGCCCGCTCGAGCAGAAGCGGTTGACGGTGGCGCCGCTGACGCTGACCGGCAGCCCGGCACGCAGCGCCGCCTGGCGCGCGATGTTCATGCCGGTCGCGCCCTCGGGGTTGGCGCAGCCCATCAGCACGTCGTCGATCGCGGCCGGGTCGACGCCGGCGCGCTCGACCGCGGCCTTGATCGCGAAGCCGCCGAGCGTGGCGCCGTGGGTCATGTTGAAGGCGCCCTTCCAGCTCTTGGCAAGCGGTGTGCGGGCGGTGGAGACGATCAGCGCAGCGGTCATGACGATTCCTTCGGTCGTTGGCAGATGATGCCGGTTGGCGGCTCTTGCAGGGCGGCTGGCGGCGTTCAGGTGAAGCTCTTGCCCTCGGCCGCCAGCTTGGCCAGCAGCGGCGCCGGCTGCCAGAAGGCCTGGTCGTCGTTCGGGTTGCGCGCGAAGCGTTTCATCGCCTGCACCACGTTGAACAGGCCCACGGTGTCGGCATAGCACATCGGCCCGCCGCGCCACAGCGGGAAGCCGTAGCCGGTGAGATACACCATGTCGATGTCGCTGGCCTTGCTGGCGATGCCTTCCTCGAGGATCTTCGCGCCCTCGTTGACCAGCGCGTACACCAGCCGCTGCACGATCTCGTCGTCGGCGATCTTGCGCGGCGCGATGCCGAGCGATGCGCGGTGCTGGTCGATCATCTCGTTCACCACCGGCGACGGGATCGCGTCGCGCCTGCCGGGCTGGTAGTCGTACCAGCCGGCGCCCGTCTTCTGCCCGAAGCGGCCCATCTCGCACAGCAGGTCCGCTGATCTGCTGTAGCGCATCTCGGCGCGCTCGGTCGCGCGGCGCTTGCGGATCGCCCAGCCGATGTCGTTGCCGGCCAGGTCGCCCATGCGGAACGGGCCCATCGCGAAGCCGAACTTCTCGATCGCCTTGTCCACCTGCGCCGGCGTGCAGCCCTCGTCCAGCATGAAGCCGGCCTGGCGGCTGTACTGCTCGATCATGCGGTTGCCGATGAAGCCGTCGCACACGCCGGACACCACCGCCGTCTTCCGGATCTTCTTGCCCAGCGCCATCACCGTGGCGAGCACGTCCTTGGCGGTGGCCTTGCCGCGCACCACCTCGAGCAGCCGCATCACGTTGGCCGGGCTGAAGAAGTGCGTGCCGATCACGTCTTGCGGCCGCTGGGTGAAGGCGGCGATCTGGTCGACGTCGAGCGTGCTGGTGTTGCTGGCCAGGATCGCGCCCGGCTTCATCACCTCGTCGAGCTTCTTGAACACCTTCTCCTTGACGCCCATCTCCTCGAACACCGCCTCGATCACCATGTCGGCGTCCCGGATGTCCTCGTAGGCGAGCGTGGTCTTCAGCAGCGCCATGCGCTGCTCGTACTTGTCCGACTTGAGCTTGCCCTTCTTGACCTGCGCCTCGTAGTTCTTGCGCATCACACCGACGCCGCGGTCCAGCGCCTCCTGCGCCGTCTCGAGGATGGTCACCGGGATGCCGGCGTTCAGGAAGTTCATCGAGATGCCGCCGCCCATCGTGCCGGCGCCGATGACGGCCACCTTCTCGATCTTGCGCTGCGGCGTGTCCTCGGGCACGTCGGGGATCTTGCTCGCCGCGCGCTCGCCCAGGAAGGCATGGCGCAGCGCGCGGCTCTCGGGCGTCAGCATCAGCCCGAGGAAGGTGTCGCGCTCGAAGCGCATGCCGTCGTCGAACTTCATCTTCACCGCTGCTTCGACGCAGTCCACGCACTTGGCCGGCGCCGGGAAGTTCTTCGCCATCGCCTTCACGGTGTTGCGCGCGAAGGCGAAGTAGCCGTCGGCGTTGGCGTGCACCGCCTTCAGGTCGCGCACGCGCGGCAGCGGCCCCCCCTTGGCATGAAGCTCGGCCACCTCGGCCGCATAGGCCACCGCACCGGCGAGCAGGTCGCCGTCGATCAGCTTCTGGATCAGCTTCTGGCCGGGCACGGCCGCCAGCAGTTCGCTCTTGACCGGCTCGCCGCTGACGATCATGTTCAGCGCGGTCTCGACCCCCAGCACGCGCGGCAGCCGCTGCGTGCCGCCGGCGCCGGGCACGAGGCCGATCTTGACCTCGGGCAGCGCCACCTGAGTGCCCGGCGCGGCGACGCGGTAGTGGCAGCCCAGCGCCAGCTCGAGCCCGCCGCCCATCACCACGCTGTGCAGCGCCGCGACCACCGGCTTCGCGCTGGCTTCGACCTGCAGGATCAGGCTCAGCAGGTTGGGCTCGGCGATGGCCTTGGGCGTGCCGAACTCGCGGATGTCGGCGCCGCCGGAGAAGGCCCGGCCCGCACCGGTGATCACGACCGCCTTCACGGCCGGGTCGGCGTTGGCGCGGTCGATGCCGTCGGCGATGCCGCGCCGCGTGTCGTAACCCAGGCCGTTGACCGGCGGATTGTTCAGGGTGATGACGGCGACGGCGCCGCGGACTTCGTAGCTGGCGGACATGGGCGGACCTCGGGTGGGGTGGATCGGGACGGGGCGGAATCGAACGGTCGTGCGATTCTAGGAGTCGCCCCCGCGGCCGGACTGTAACGACAGCGACAGCCGTCCGCAGCGCTTGCCCGCGCGCCGAGCGGGGGCGCGGCGGCTGGCTACACTGCGAATCCCCGGCGCCGCCGCGCGACGCCCCGCCTCCGATGAGCTCCAAGCCGATCGACGACCCCAGCTATCCGGTGCGCAAGACCGACGCCGAATGGCGCGCGCAGCTCGACCCGATGCAGTACCAGGTCGCGCGCCACGCCGCGACCGAGCGCGCCTTCAGCGGCCGCTACTGGGACCACTTCGCCGCCGGGCAGTACCGCTGCATCGGCTGCGGCGAGCCGCTGTTCGACGCCGGCACCAAGTTCGACGCCGGCTGCGGCTGGCCCAGCTACAGCGCGCCGATCGAGCCGGCGCGCGTCGAGCGGCTGCGCGACGCGAGCCACGGCATGCTGCGCGTCGAAGTGCGCTGCGCACGTTGCGGCACCCACCTGGGCCATGTGTTCGACGACGGCCCGGCGCCCACCGGCGAGCGTTTCTGCATCAATTCGGCCGCGATAGACTTCCGCCCGGACCAGAAGTAGCAACCCGCCGGGCCGTGGCCCCGGCCCACGGCCCGCGCATGAAACTGTTGTTCGACTTCCTGCCGATCGCGCTGTTCTTCGCCGCGTTCAAGTATTCGGACGCGAACCGGGACTGGGCAGCCGCCTTCGCCACCGAGCACTTCGGCTTTGTCGTGGCCGGCGGCGCCGTCGGCGCGAGCGAAGCACCGGTGCTGCTGGCCACCGTGGTGGTGATCCTGGCGACATTGGCGCAGGTGGCGTGGCTCAAGCTGCGCGGCCGCGCGGTGGACAAGATGCTGTGGGTCAGCCTGGCGCTGGTGGTCGTGCTCGGCGGCGCGACGGTCTACTTCCACAACGAGACCTTCATCAAGTGGAAGCCCAGCGTGCTGTACTGGGCGATGGGGCTGGCCTTCTGGCTGAGCCCGCTGCTGTTCGGCAAGAACCTGCTGCGCGCGCTGCTGGGCGAGCAGATGCAGCTGCCGGGCAAGGTCTGGCACCGGCTCAACTTCGCGTGGGTCGCGTTCTTCGGGCTGATGGGCCTGCTGAACCTGTGGGTCGCCTACACCTTTTCCACTGCCGCCTGGGTCAACTTCAAGCTCTTCGGCAGCCTCGGATTGACGCTGGCCTTCACCGTCGCGCAGGGCCTGGTGCTGGCGCGCTACCTGAAGGGCGATGCGCCGACCACCGCGCAGCCGCCGGCCGATCCACGATGAGACGCTACCTGAATCTCAACGAACTCGAGACGGCGTTGCGCGCCGCGCTCGAGCCCAGCGCGCTGGCGGTGATCGACGACAGCCACCACCACATCGGGCATGCCGGCGCCAAGGAAGGCGGGCACTACACGGTGCGCATCACCAGCGCGCGCTTCGCCGGGTTGCCGCGGGTCGCGCGCCATCGCCTCGTGTATGATGCCCTGCGCCCGCTGATGCCGGGCGGCATCCATGCGCTGGCGATCGACGCCCGCGCCCCCGACGAAGCCTGACCCCCCTTTTTTTTCGAGTTCGCGCGCCCCCGGCGTGCCGCGTGGTGCGCGCCGCTGTCTGCCAACCGCCTGTTGCGTCCTCCACCGATGAAGCTCCATTCCAAATCGCTGCGTGCGGCCGGCGCCGTGATGCTGCTGCTGCCGCTGGCGGCACTCGCCCAGAACATCGCCATCGTCAACGGCAAGGCGGTGCCCAAGGCACGCGTCGACAACCTGATCGCGCAGGCGGCCAAGGCCGGGCAGAAGGTCGGCCCCGAACTCGAGGCGCAGGCCAAGGACCAGGTGGTGCTGCGCGAGATCTTCACGCAGGAGGCCGAGCGCAAGGGCCTGGCCGCATCGGCCGACTACCGCGCGCAGATGGAGCTGGCGCGCCAGAGCATCCTGATCCGCGAGTTGTTCGACGACTTCCGCAAGAAGCATCCGGTGACCGATGCCGAGGCCAAGGCTGAATACGACAAGTTCAAGGCCCAGGCCGCGGGCACCGAATACCGTGCGCGCCACATACTGGTGGAGTCCGAGGACGAGGCCAAGGCGCTGATCGCCAAGCTCAAGGCCGGCGCCAGCTTCGAGGAACTGGCCAAGAAGAACTCGAAGGATCCGGGATCGGCCGAAAGCGGCGGCGACCTCGACTTCGCGAAGGCCGACGCCTATGTGCCCGAGTTCGGCCAGGCGCTGGCCAAGCTGAAGAAGGGCGAGACCACCGAATCGCCGGTGAAGACGCAGTTCGGCTGGCACATCATCAAGCTCGAAGACACGCGCGACGCGCAGTTCCCGTCCTTCGACGACGTGAAGGCGCAGATCGTGCAGCGCCTCGAGCAGATCCAGCTGCAGCAGTATCAGGAAGAGCTGCGCAAGGCCGCGCGCACCGACTACAAGTTCGCGTCGCAGTAGGCGCACACCGCCCGCGCGCAGCCGCGGCTCAGGCCTTCGCGGGCCCGCTGTCGTCGCGCACCAGGCGCCCGCCCTCGATGTGCAACTGCCTGCGGCAGCGCGCCGCGATGTCCGGGTCGTGGGTGACCAGCACCAGCGTCGTGCCGGCCTCGCGGTTCATCTCGAACATCAGCTCCATCACGCGCGCGCCGGTGGCGAAATCCAGGCTGCCGGTGGGCTCGTCGGCCAGCAGCACCGCCGGCTGCACGACGAAGGCGCGCGCCAGCGCCACGCGCTGCTGCTCGCCGCCCGACAGCAGCTTCGGATAGTGGCCGAGCCGGCTGCTCAAGCCGACGCGGCCGAGCATCTCGGTCGCGCGCTCGCGCGCATCGCGCCGCCCCAGCAGCTCGAGCGGCAGCATCACGTTCTCCAGCGCCGTGAGGTTGCCCAGCAGCTGGAAGCTCTGGAACACGAAACCCAGCTTGCGTGCGCGCAGCGCGGCGCGCGCATCCTCGTCGAGTTCGAACAGCGCCGTGCCCGCCAGCCGCACCTGGCCGCTGGTGGGCACGTCCAGCCCCGCCAGGATCGACAGCAGCGTGCTCTTGCCCGAACCCGAGGCGCCGACGATCGCCACCGATTCCTGCAGCCGCAGCGCGAAACTGATGTCATGGAGAATGGTCAGCGTCCCGGTGGCGTCGGCCACCTGCTTGCACACTTGTTCGGCGGCGATGATCGGTTCTGACATGCGGCAATCGGTTCCAGGGCTCACGCGGCGCGCGGCGGCGCGGCATTGTGGCTTGCTCCTGCTGCTGGCCGCCGGTGCGGGGCGAACGGCCGAGCGCACCGGCCCGGTGCTGGTGGTCGGCGACAGCCTGTCGGCCGAATACGGGCTGGCGCGCGGCAGCGGTTGGGTTGCGCTGCTGCAGCAGCGGCTGGCGCCGCGCAAGATCGACGTGGTCAACGCCAGCGTCAGCGGCGACACCACCGCGGGCGGCCGCTCGCGCCTGCCGGCGCTGCTGGCCGAGCACCAGCCGCGCGTCGTCATCCTCGAGCTCGGCGGCAACGACGCGCTGCGCGGGCTGCCGCTGGACATGACCCGCGCCAACCTCACCGAGATGGCGCGCGCCGCCAAGGCCGCGGGCGCGCGCGTGCTGCTGCTGGGCATGCAGGTGCCGCCGAACTACGGCCAGAAGTACGCGCAGGATTTCGCCGCGTCCTTCGCCGCGGCAGCCAAGGCCGAGGGCGCCGCGCTCGTGCCCTTCTTCCTGAAGGGCGTGGCCGATGCGCCCGACATCGCCCGCTACTTCCAGCCCGACCGCATCCACCCGAACGCCGACGCCCAGCCGAAGATGCTGGACAACGTCTGGCCGGCACTGCAGCCGTTGCTGAAGTAGCGGCCGGCGCCATTGCGGCGCGGCACCAGCCGAAGCTCAGCGCTGCGCTTCGCGCTGGGGGCCGCGTGCTTCGGGCGGGCGCCGCCTGGCGTCATCGTCGCCGCGGCGCGGCCCCGCACCCGGCTCGGGTTGGCCCGGTGCGGGCGGCCGCGGCACGATCACCGGCTGCGGGTTCGTGCCAGCCGGCCCGTTGGTCTGCAGCGGCGGCGCCGGGCCGCGCGGCGGGCCGCCGAAGGGGCCGCCGGGCCTGACAGGCGGCCCGGGCGACGCGACGGGCGCCGCCGGAGCATCGGCCGACGGGTGCGGCTGATGCGACGGCGGTGGCCGCATCGGCTGCATCGGCTGCATCGGCTGCATCGGCTGGGGCGCCGGCACCGGCGCTGGCGGACGCATGGCCTGGTGCGGCTGCAGCGGCTGCAGCGGCTGCCCTGGCTGCATCGACGGCATCGGCGCCGCGGGCGCCGCCGGCATCGGCTGCGGCGATTGCATCGTCGGGCCCGGATGCGGCCGCGGCCGCTGCGGCGGCACCGGTTCCACCGGCGCCGGCTGGGCCGGCTGCATCGGCTGCATCGGCTGCATCGGCTGGGTCGGCTGCATCGGATGAGTCGGCTGCATCGGCTGGGCCGGCTGCATTGGTTGGGGCGGCTGCAGCGGCTGCATCGGCTGCGGCGATTGCATCGTCGGGCCCGGGCCCGGGTGCGGCCGCGGCGGCGGCAGCGGCTGCACCGGCACCTGCGGCAGCGGCGGCTGGGTCACAGGCCTTGCCGGCATCGCCGGCATCGCCGGCGGCACGGGCCTGTGGGCCGGCCACTGCACCGGCTCCCGGGATGTCGCCTGGGGCGCCGCGGGCAGCGCCGGCGGCGGCGGGCGATAGAAGTCATCGCGCGGCAGCCGGCGCCGCCAGTCCACGACGCGGCCGTCCACCGCTGCGCCCGCCACCGGCTGGCGCGGCACCGGCGCGGCGCCTGGCAGCACCGTGACTGCGCCCGGCACCTGCCGGTTGGCATAGCCGGGCGGGCGCGCGCCGAAGCCCGGCGGCCCGGCATTCACGCGGTTCAGCCAGCCGGGGCCGGCAGCGAAGGGCGGCCGGTAGCGCTCGTGCGGCGCCAGCGGCACCCAGCCCACGGCCGGCAACGGCTGCGCCCCGATCACGACGCGCAGTTGCGGCCCGCCGAACCAACCCACCAGCGCAGGCGCGAACACCGGCCGCGGCATCCACGGCCCCGGCGCCCAGAACCAGCGCCCGCCCCACCAGAACCAGCGGCCGAAGTGGAACGGCGCAAAGCCCCAGGGCGCATCGTCGACCCAGGTCCAGCCCCAGGGCCGCAGCCACACCCACTGGCCGAAGCGGTACGGCGCCCAGCCGGCGGCCACCACCGTCGGCGCCCACACCGGGCCGAACTGCGGGTGCTGCTGCCAGCCGCCGTAGCGGCCGAGGTCGTCGGCGCCGGTCATCTCCGGCGACACGTAGACTGGTGCGGCCGCACCCGCGCCCGCAGCGGACTCGGTGTCGCGCCACACAGTCGCCGCGAAGTCATCGTTCAACGGCGCCAGCGGCCGGCTGTGGGTGAGGCCGCGGTTGGTGTCGAGCCACAGGTCGGCGCGCTCGCCGGGCTGCAGCGTCAGCCGCAGGTCGGGCGCCGTCAGCGCCAGCTCGCCGCGCCAGACCGAGCCCCAGCTGGTCTGGCCCTGCCGGTCGACGCGGTACAGCCCGGCGCGCAACGGCTCGAAGCGGCCCTCTGCCGTGGACACTTCGGTCTCGGCCGCGATGTCGGCGGACAGCACCTGCAGCGCGACACTGCCCTGCTCCAGCGCGATCTGCACGCGATCGTCGTCGAGCCGCACCGCGTCGATCGTGGTGTCGCGGTCCATGATCAGCGCGGTCGAGCCGATGCGCAGCGTGGCGCTGCCGTCGGCGCCGGTGGCCAGGCGATCGCCCTGCGTGAACGGCCGGTTCAGCGCAGCGGCGACCCACTCGCTGCTGTCGGCATCGAGGATCCACACGTCGCCCTGGCGCGCCGCAATGCGGCCCACCCGGCCGGGCGGGTCGGCTGACACCTGGCTCCAGGCAGCCGTGCTGCCGGCGACCAGCAGCGCCGCGCACAGCGCCAGGAATCCGGCGAACCCACGCTGCCGTTTCAAGTTGCGCCCCGACATGCCATTCCCTCGGGCGGCCGGGTGCCGCCACCATCCCCGCATAACGCAGCGCACGCCCGCGGCGCTGACAGCCAGCCCGATCCCCGGCAGCCGTCCGCGTGGGCGTGTGGTGTCTGCCGCTGGCCGGCGCAGCGGTCGGCGAATACCGGGCGCGCCGCGATCACCCGCACGCGGCGCGCGTCGGCTCGGGCATCTGGTTTGGCCCGATGGCCGGGTTACCCGCCAGGCTCGTACCTGCCTGCGCAGTGACCGGCATCTTCATCGTGGTGCTGCCGCAGTGAACCGCGCCGCCTGCAGCGCCGATCGGCGCGGCGCCGGGGCACTCGCGGCGCAAGCAAGTGCCCGGCCGGCCCGCCCCGAGCGAGGCGGCGAACGGGCTTCAGTCGTCGGCCTCGCCCGGCTCGAGGTCGGGAAACAGCACGCTCGTGTAGCCGAAGCGGCTCAGGTCGGTCATGCGCGTCGGGTACAGCCGCCCGATCAGGTGGTCGCACTCGTGCTGCACCACGCGCGCGTGGAAGCCGTCGGCTTCGCGCTCGATCACGCGGCCCTGCGGGTCGAAGCCGCGGTAGCGGATGCGTGCAAAGCGCGGCACCACGCCGCGCAGCCCCGGCACCGACAGGCAGCCTTCCCAGCCTGCGACGATCTCGCCGTCGACCGCCTCGACCACCGGGTTGATCAGCACCGTCTGCGGTACCGGCGGCGCGTCGGGGTAGCGCCCGTTGTGGTCGAAGCCGAAGATCACCAGCTGCAGGTCCTCGCCGATCTGCGGCGCGGCCAGGCCGGCGCCGTCGGCCGCGCGCATGGTGTCGAACAGGTCTTCGACCAGCGCCAGCAGCGCGGGCGTGTCGAACTCGGTCACCGGCGCGGCGATGCGCAGCAGCCGCGGGTCGCCCATCTTCAGGATCTCGCGCACTGCCATCGCCGGCTCCTGCTCAGCGGAACTGCACCGCGACCGTCGGGTTGCCCGGCAGGCCCTGGTACTGCACCTCGACCTTGCCCGGCTTGGGCGGCATCAGCTTCGAGAAGGAGCCGACGCTGACCAGGTCGCCCTTCTTCAGCGCCAGCCCGTGCTTTTGCAGGTCCTGCGCGAGCCAGATCACCGCATTCAGCGGGTGGCCGAGCACGTCGCGGCCGTAACCCACGTCCAGGTCTTCGCCGCCGCGCATCACCACCACCCGCATCGAAGGCAGCGCGTCGATCAGCTCGATCTTGCGGTCGGCGGCGATCGGCTCGCCGAGCACGAACCAGCGCGCGCCGACGTTGATCGCGGCGATCGCCGCGCCGTCGAGCTTGCCCGGCGCCTCGACCATCAGGTCGGGCAGCTCGATCGCCGGGATCACCTGGTCGATCGCGCCGATCGCCTGCTCGGGCGTCTGCGCGCGGTTGATCGATTCGTCGCCGATGCGCACCAGCAGGTCGGCCTCGAACAGCGGCCGCGCGCCGAAGGCGGCGTCGACCGTTGCGCCGTCCTTCAGCAGCATCGGCGCGTACACCACGCCCCACACCGGCGCGCTGGCGTTGAAGCGCTTCTGCACCGCCGGATTCGTCAGCCCGGCCTTGTAGCCGACCGCCGGCCCGCCGGCCTTCGGCGCGAACTGCTGGTTGAACCGGGCGCGGGTGCAGGCGGCGTCGGCATCGCTCAGGCCCTCGGGGTTCGGCGCCGGCTTGCGCGCCAGGAAGCTGTCGACCAGCACCGCGACTTCGGCCTCGCTCAGGCAGGCTGCCGCCGCAGGCGGCGCAGCCGCGAGCACGGCAACAGGCAGCAGCAATGCGGTCAACAGGCGGGTTCGAAGCTTCATGGGTTCGATCGATGGCTGGTTGCAGCGTCCCATTATGCGTGGCTGACTGCACCGGCCGCCGGCTCGGCCGCCCTGCCCGCGCAGACGCACCGGGCCCGGCGTCAGGCCCCGGCGCGCAGCAGCGCCTGCAGGCCGGCTTCGTCGAGCACCGGCACGCCGAGCGCGCGCGCCTTGTCGAGCTTGCTGCCCGCTTCCGCGCCGGCGACCACGTATGCGGTCTTCTTCGACACCGAGCCCGCCACCTTCGCGCCGGCCGCTTCGAGCTGTTCCTTCGCCTGCTCGCGGGTCAGCGAGGGCAGCGTGCCCGTCAGCACCACCGTCAGGCCGGCCAGCGGCTTCGGCGCGGCGGCGGCGGCCCCACTGTGCTCGTCCCAGCGCAGGCCGGCGGCGCGCAACTGCTCGACCACCTCGCGGTTGTGCGGCTGGTCGAAGAAGGTGCGGATGCTGTGCGCGACCACCGGCCCGACGTCGCGCACCTCGAGCAGCTGCGCCTCGCCCGCGTCCATCACCCGGTCGAGCGAGCCGAAATGCGCGGCCAGGTCCTTCGCGGTCGCCTCGCCGACATGGCGGATGCCCAGCGCATACAGGAAGCGCGGCAGCGTCGTGTGCTTGCTGCGCTCCAGCGCCGCGAGCAGGTTGGCCGCGCTCTTGTCGGCCATGCGCTCCAGCGCCGCGAGCTTGGCGATGCCCAGCCTGTACAGCTCGGGCAGCGTGCGCACGATGCCGCCGTCGACCAGCTGGTCGACCAGCTTGTCGCCCAGGCCTTCGATGTCCAGCGCGCGCCGGCCGGCGAAATGCAGCAGCGCCTGCTTGCGCTGCGCCGGGCAATACAGGCCGCCGCTGCAGCGGTGCTCGACGCTGCCGCGCTCGCGCTGCACCGCGCTGGCGCACACGGGGCACTGGCGCGGCATGCGGAAGTTCGGCACGTAGTGCGGGCGCGGCTGCCACGCGGATCCGGCCTCGCCGGGCGGCGGCAGCGCCGCCTGGAGCGGCGGGTTCACGCGGCCCACGACTTCGGGGATCACGTCGCCGGCGCGGCGCACGATCACGGTGTCGCCGACGCGCACGCCCTTGCGCCGCAGCTCGAACAGGTTGTGCAGCGTCGCATTGCTGACGGTGGTGCCGCCGACGAACACCGGCTCGAGCTTGGCCACCGGCGTGAGCTTGCCGGTGCGGCCGACCTGCACCTCGATCGCGTTCAGCCGCGTCAGCTGCTCCTGCGCCGGGTACTTGTGCGCCACCGCCCAGCGCGGCTCGCGCGTGACGAAACCCAGCCGCTGCTGCAGCTCGAGCGAGTTGACCTTGTAGACCACGCCGTCGATGTCGAAGGGCAGCGCGTCGCGGCTGGCCGCGATCGCTTCGTGGAAGGCCGCCAATCCGGCCGCGCCCTGCACCACGCGGCGGTGCGCATCCACCGGCACGCCGAAGGCGGCGATCGCATCCAGCACCGCGCCGTGGGTGGCCGGCAGGCTCCAGCCGCGCGTCTCGCCCAGCCCGTAGGCGAAGAAGCTCAGCCGCTTGTCGGCCATGCCCGCCGGGTCGAGCTGGCGGATCGCGCCGGCCGCGGTGTTGCGCGGGTTGACGAAGGTCTTGGCGCCGTGCTCGCGCTGGCGCTCGTTCAGCCGCTCGAAATCGTCGCGGCGCATGTAGGCCTCGCCGCGGATCTCGATCAGCGGCGGCAGGCCGGCCCCTTGCAGGCGCAGCGGCACCTGGCCGATCGTGCGCAGGTTCTGCGTCACGTCCTCGCCGGTCTCGCCGTCGCCGCGGGTGGTGCCCTGCACCAGCACGCCGCCTTCGTAGCGCAGGTTGATCGCCAGGCCGTCGAACTTCAGTTCGGCGCAATATTCGACCGGCGGCGCGTCGTCGGGCAAGCCCAGCTCGCGGCGCACGCGCGCGTCGAAGGCCGCGGCGCCGGCGGCGGTGGTGTCGGTCTCGGTGCGGATCGACAGCATCGGCAGCGCATGCCGCACCGGCGCCAGGCCTTCGAGCACCGCACCGCCGACGCGCTGGGTCGGCGAATCCGGCGTGCGCAGTTCGGGATGCGCGGCCTCGATCGCCTGCAGGTCCCGGAACAGCCGGTCGTACTCGGCGTCGGGGATCTCGGGCGCGTCGAGCACGTAGTAGCGGTACGCGTGGTGGTTCAGCAGCGCGCGCAGTTGCGCAGCACGGTCGGCAGGGGCGGCTTGCATGTCCGCCAAGGATGCCACGCTCGGGCAGAATGCGGCGCCACCGCGCAGACCGAGGACGCCCGATGAACGCCACGCCGATCGCAACCCGGATGTCGCGCCGGCGCTGGCTGGCCGCGGCCTTGCTGTCGGTGGTGCTGGCCGCGTGCGCACCGCTGCCGCCGGGGGCGGCCGGCACCGACCCGCTGCCGTCGTGGAATGCCGGGCCGGCCAAGCAGCGCATCATCGACTTCGTGCGCGCGGTCAGCACCGAAGGCAGCAAGGACTATGTCGCGCCGGCCGAACGCGTCGCCGTGTTCGACAACGACGGCACGCTGTGGACCGAGTACCCGATGTACACGCAGATGCTGTTCGTGTTCGACCGCATCAAGGCGCTCGCGCCGCAGCACCCGCAGTGGCAGCAGCAGGAGCCCTTCAAGTCGGCTCTCGCCGGCGACCTGCGCGGCGCGCTGGCCGGCGGCGAGCAGGCGATCGCGCAGCTGGTGCTCGCCGCGCAGAGCGGCATGAGCACCGAGGCCTTCGAAGGCCAGGTGCGGCGCTGGATCGGCCAGGCCCAGGATCCCCGCTTCAAGCGGCCGTACGAAACCCTGAGCTACCAGCCGATGCACGAAGTGCTGTGGTACCTGCGCGCCAGCGGCTTCACGACCTACATCGTCTCCGGCGGCAGCCAGGCTTTCATGCGCGCCTTCGCCGATCGGGTCTACGGCATCCCGCCCGAGCGCGTGATCGGCACGCGCCAGCAGCTCGAGTTCCAGGTCCGCGGCCGCAACGCCGAGCTGCTGCTGCTGCCGAAGGTCGACTTCGTCAACGACGGCGACAACAAGCCGGTCGCGATCGACGCGGGTGTCGGCCGCCGGCCGATCGCCGCCTTCGGCAACTCCGACGGCGACGTGCCGATGCTGCAATACACCACCAGCGGCCCCGGGCTGCGGCTGGGCATGCTGGTGCACCACGACGACGCGCAGCGCGAATACGCGTACGACCGTGCGTCCGCCATCGGCCGGCTGAGCCAGGGGCTGGACCTGTACAAGACCTGGGGCTGGACCCTGATCAGCATGAAGAACGACTGGAAGACCGTCTTCGACCCGCTGCCATGAGCGACACCTACGATCTGCTGGTCATCGGCGCCGGCTCGGGCGGCGTGGCCGCGTCGCGGCGCGCGGCCGCGCACGGCGCCAAGGTCGCCGTCGTCGAGGCCAGCCGCGTCGGCGGCACCTGCGTGATCCGCGGCTGCGTGCCCAAGAAGCTGCTGATGTACGCGGCCCAGTTCCGCGACGCCTTCCGCGAGGCCGCGGGTTTCGGCTGGAGCCTCGGCCAGCCGCACTTCGAGATGCCGCGCTGGGCGGCGGCCAAGGCGGCCGAGACCGATCGGCTCGAGCAGATCTACCGCCAGATGCTGGCCGGCTCGAAGGTCGAGCTGGTCGAAGGCCGCGCATGCATCGAAGGCCCGGGCCGGGTGCGCGTGGGCGATCGGCTGCTGCAGGCCCGCCACCTGCTGATCGCCAGCGGCGCGCAGCCGGTGCGCGACAGCATCCCGGGCATCGAAGGCTGCGCCACCAGCGACGAGCTGCTCGACCTGCACGTGCTGCCGGCCAGCGCCGCCGTCATCGGCAGCGGCTTCATCGCGCTCGAGTTCGCGAGCCTGCTGCAGCGCCTGGGCGTGCGCGTCAGCCTGTTCTACCGCGCCGGGCTGCCGCTGCGCGGCTTCGACGAAGACCTGCGCACGCGCGCCGCCGCCGCGCTGCAGGCCGCCGGCATCGAGCTGCATCCGGGCTGCGTGCCGCGCGCGATCCAGCACGCCGACGGCCAGCGGCTGCTGGTGCTCGACGACGAGCGCGTGCCCGGCTTCCCGTTCGTGCTCAACGCCACCGGCCGCCGCCCCAACACCGCGGGCCTGGGGCTGGAGACGATCGGCATCACGCCCGACGCGCGCGGCGCGATCCCGGTGGACGCGCAGCTGCGCACCAGCGCCGCGAACGTGTACGCGATCGGCGACGTCACCCACCGCGTCAACCTGACGCCGGTGGCGATCGCCGAAGGGCGCGCGCTCGCCGATTCGCTGTTCGGCGGCGCGCCGCGCAGCGTGGACCTGAGCCTGGTCGCCAGCGCCGTGTTCATGCTGCCGCCGGTGGCAACGATCGGGCCGACCGAAGCCGAGCTGGCCGCCTCCGGCGCGAAGCTCGCGGTGTTCGAGGCCGACTTCCGGCCGATGAAGCAGGCCTTCATCGGCGGCACCGAGCGCTGCTACATGAAGCTGCTGGTCGATGCGGCCGGCGGCCGCGTGCGCGCCGCGCACATGATCGGCACCGACGCGCCCGAGATCATCCAGAGCCTGGCGGTCGCGATCACCGCAGGCGCGACCAAGGCGCAGTTCGACCGCACGATCGCGATGCACCCGACCGCGGCCGAGGAGTTCGTGCTGATGCGCGAGCCGGTGCGCCGCGTCGGCTGACGCCGCGGCGCACGCGGGCCCTCAGCCGGCAAACAGCCGCCGCGCCGCCGGCGTGCCGGCCGCCAGGTCGTGCAGTTCGAGCTTGGCGTACAGCTCGGCCAGCTCCTTGCCGATCGCGTCGAAGGCGTGCAGCGTGATCGGCCGGCCGGCGTCGTCGAGCATCGCCGCGTCCATGTCCTCGGCGAGCGCGTGCGCGGTCTCGTGCCACAGCGGAAAGGGCTCGAGCGCGGCCGCCGTCTGCGGCACGTCCAGGATCAGGCGCACCTCGCGCAGCGCCGCGCTGTGCGGGTCGTCGGCCAGCGCCGCCTGCGGGTCGAACTCCAGCGCCAGCACCGGCGGATCGCCTTCCTGCGCGCCGGGCAGCACCAGCCGGCCCGGCACCACGCCCGGCACCATCTGCCGGCGCGCCGCGCACTGCTGCACGTAGCCCACCGACCACGCGACCGATTTCGCCACCAGCCGCAGCGTCAGCTGCGCATCCACCGGCGCGGCGAAGGCATCGAGCTCGCGCGCACGCGCGACCACGTCGAGCATGTCGGGGAAGTCGGGCAGCGCGCCCACGCTCTCGGCGAAGGCCTGCACCTTCTGCACGAACTCGGAGTACTCGATCTCGTTGAGCGCGCCGCTGCGGTTGGCCATCTGCAGCCCGGCCTGCAGCTCGGTGTAGCGGCGGCCGGGCTCGGGCTGGGCCCAGTCGCCGCTGGCCTGGTCCAGGCCCTCGATCAGGAAGGGCTTGGTGCCGGCGCGGCGCGTGGCCGGCCAGTGCGCGAGCACCGCCTCGCCGCTGACCGGCGCCTCGAGCGACAGCGGCACGATCGCGTCGATCAGCGCGTCGATGCGCGCCGAGCGCCGCGTCGGCGCGCGCGCCGCCGCGCCCGGCGCGGCCGCCGGATCGTCGGCGGCGTCCAGCGACGGCTCGATCCGCGCGGCGGCGGCCGCCGACGGCGGATCGGCGCGGCGCGGGCTCGCGCGCCGCGCGTTCCACCAGCCATGTGCCAGCAGCGCCAGCAGCAGCACCGCGCCGGCGATCGCGAGCGCCATCGTCAGGCTCATCGCTTCAGTCCCATCGGCTCAGGCCCATCGGTTCAGGGTCACAGGCGCTCAGGCGGCCTCGGCCATGCCGAGCGCCTCCTCCATGTCCACCGCGACGATGCGCGACACGCCCTGCTCCTGCATCGTCACGCCGATCAGCTGCTCGGCCATCTCCATCGCGATCTTGTTGTGGCTGATGAACAGGAACTGCGTGCCCGCGCTCATCTCGGTCACCAGCTTGCAGTAGCGCTCGGTGTTGGCGTCGTCCAGCGGCGCATCGACCTCGTCGAGCAGGCAGAAGGGCGCCGGGTTCAGCTGGAAGATCGCGAACACCAGCGCGATCGCGGTCAGCGCCTTCTCGCCGCCCGACAGCAGGTGGATCGTCGAGTTCTTCTTGCCGGGCGGCTGCGCCATCACCTGCACGCCGGCGTCGAGGATCTCGTCGCCCGTCATCACCAGCCTGGCGCTGCCGCCGCCGAACAGGCTCGGGAACATGCGGCCGAAGTGCGCGTTGACGTCGTCGAAGGTCTGGCGCAGCAGCTCGCGCGTCTCGAGGTCGATTCTCCGGATCGCGTCCTCGAGCGTCGTCATCGCCTCGCTCAGGTCGGCGTTCTGCGCGTCGAGGAAGCGCTTGCGCTCGCGCGCCGCGCTCAGCTCTTCGAGCGCCGCGAGGTTGACCGCGCCGAGCGCGGCGATGTCGCGGTTGAGCCGGTCGATCTCGCCCTGCAGCCCCCACAGCTTGACGCCGCCCTGCTCGATGCCGACGGCCAGCGCCGCCAGGTCGGCCTCGGCCGCGGTGAGCTGCTCGAGGTACTGCGCGCCGCCGAGCTGCGCCGCCTGCTGCTCGAGCTGCAGCTTCGTCAGGCCGTCGCGCATCGGCTCGAGGCTGCGCTCGAACACCAGACGCTGCTCGTCGGCGCTGCGCAGCCGCGCGCTGAGCTCGTCGTAGGCGCTGCGCGCCGCGCCCAGCACCTGCTCGCGCTGCAGGCGCAGCGCCAGCGCCGTTTGCAGCCCGGCCTGCGCGGCCGCGTCGTCCAGGCCGGCGAGCTCGTGCGCGACCTGTGCGGCCGCCTGCGCATTAGCCGCGGCCTGCTGCTCGGCGGTCGCGATCGCGCGCTCGAGTTCGGCGCGGCGCGCCTGCAGCGTGCGCGCCTGGAACTGCGCCTCCTGCGCCTGGCGCTCGAGCATGCGCAACTGCTCGCGCGCGCCGGCCAAGGCCCGTTCGGCTGCGATCACCGCGTCGTCGCACTCGGCATGCCGCTGCTGCGCCTGCGCCAGTTGCGCGTCCAGCTCCTCGAAGCGCGCCTCGCCTTCGGCGCGGCGCTCGAGCAAGCGCTCGCCCTGGTCGCCCAGGTCGGCCAGTTCGGCTTCGAGCTGGCCGCGGCGCGCGCGGCTGGCCTGCGCCTGCTGCTCGAGCCGCGTGAGCTCGACCTGCTGGCGGTGCAGCCGGTCCTGTGCGTCGGCCGCTTCGCGCCGCGCCTGCGCGCTGCGCTGCTGCGCGTCGGCGTAGGCGGCGTCGGCGCGCACGCCGGCGCTGCGCGCCTCGCCGGCGATCAGCGACTGCGCGCGGTGCTGGCGTTCGAGGTTCTCGATCTCCTGCTGGCGCTGCAGCAGCCCGGCCTGCTCGGAATCGGGCGCGTAGAAGCTGACCGCATGCTGCGACACCGCGTGGCCGTCGCGCGACATGATCACTTCGCCGTGAGTCAGCCGGTCGCGTGCGGCCAGCGCCTCGTCCAGGCCGGCGGCCGTGTACACGCCTTCGAGCCAGTCGTTCAGCAGCGCCTGCAGGCCGGCGTCGTTCAGCCGCAGCAGATCGCTCAGCCGCGGCAGCGTCTGGTGGGTGTTGGCGATCGCGCCCGGCGGCGGCGAGTAGAAGGCCAGCCGCGCCGGCGGCGCATCGGCCGCGAAGGCGCGCACCGTCTCGAGCCGGCCGACTTCGAGCGCGCCCAGGCGTTCGCGCAGCGCGGCTTCGAGCGCCGTCTCCCAGCCGGGTTCGATGTGCACCCGCGTCCACAGCCCGCGCAGCCCCTGCAGGCCGTGGCGCGCGAGCCAGGGTTCGAGCTTGCTCGCGCGCTGCACCTGCTCTTGCAGCGCGCGCAGCGCGTCCAGGCGCGCCGCGGTCTCGGCCAGGCGCGCGGCTTCGGCCGCCGCCGCCTGCGCCTGCCGGCTGCGCTGATCGTCCAGCGCCTGCGCCTGTTCGGCGGCCTCGTGCAGCCGGGCGTCGGCCGTGGTGCGCGCGTCGCCGGCTTCGGCCACCGCCGCGCGCAGACGGCCCAGGCCTTCGGCGTCGGGCTCGCCCAGGCCGCGACGCTCGGCTTCGAGCCGCTCGCTGCGCAGCTGCAGCTGGCGCAACTGTTCGTCGACGCTGCGGCTCTCGGCCGCCAGCACCTGGATCTGCTGCTGCACCAGCGTCACGGCGCCGCGCTGCTCGCTGCTGCGCTGCTGCGCGGCGCGCAGGCCGTCGTCGAACGCGGGCAGCGCGTGCTGCTGCTCGTCGGCCTGCGCCGCCAGCAGCGCCGCCTGCTCGGCCGCCTCGCCGCCGCGCTGGTCGATCTGCTCGACCTCGGCGCGCGCCTGCTGCGCGCGTTCGGCCCACTGCGCGTCCTGCGCGCGCAACTCGGCCAGGCGCGCCTGCGCGCGCTCGCGCGCATCGACCACGTAGCGGATGCGCTCTTCGAGGCGGCTGACTTCGAGCGCCGCTTCGGCCAGCTCGCCCTGGCGCAGGTGCAGCGCGTCGCCGGCCGCGAAATGCGCCTGGCGGATCGACTCGAGCTCGGCCTCGACGCGACGCAACTCGGCCAGGCGCGCGTCGAGCGCGGTCTGCGCGTCGAGCAGCGCCTGGTGCACGCGCTGCTCCTCGGCGGCGGCGTCGCGGTGCTTCAGGAACCAGAACTGCTGCTGCTTCAGCTGCGCCTGCGTCTGCAGCGCGTGGTACCGGGTGGCGACCTCGGCCTGCGCCTCGAGCTTGTCGAGGTTGGCGTTCAGCTCGCGCAGGATGTCCTCGACGCGCGTCAGGTTCTCGCGCGTGTCCTTCAGGCGGTTCTCGGTCTCGCGCCGGCGCTCCTTGTACTTGGACACGCCCGCGGCTTCCTCGAGGAACAGGCGCAGCTCCTCGGGGCGGCTTTCGATGATGCGGCTGATCGTGCCCTGGCCGATGATCGCGTAGGCGCGCGGCCCAAGGCCCGTGCCCAGGAACACGTCCTGCACGTCGCGGCGGCGCACCGTCTGGCCGTTGATCGAATAGCTCGAGCCGCCGTCGCGCGTGAGCACGCGCTTGACCGCGATCTCGCCGAACTGGTTCCACGGCCCGCCGGCGCGCGCATCGCTGTTGTCGAACACCAGCTCGACGCTGGCGCGGCCGGCCGGCTTGCGCAGGCCCGAGCCGTTGAAGATCACGTCCTGCATCGACTCGCCGCGCAGCTCGCTGGCCTTGCTCTCGCCCAGCACCCAGCGCACCGCGTCCATGATGTTGCTCTTGCCGCAGCCGTTGGGGCCGACGACGCCGACACGCTGGCCGGGCAGCTGGAAGGTGGTGGGTTCGGCGAAGGACTTGAAGCCCGACAGCTTGATCTGGTTGAGGCGCATGGGCGGGCGGCGGCACCCGGAGCCCGTCGGATCATGCTAAGCCATTGATCCGAAAGGACTATTCGGTTTTGGACTGATTTTTGATCATAACATCCGCACGGCCGCGCCCTGCCGGCGGCGGGTGCTGCCGCGCCGCGTGCGTGGCGCGCTAGTGCAGTGTTCCACTCTGTGCAGCACTGAAGAAAACCGATGGATTTGTCGTCCTGGCTAGGCGCAAACCGCAGCGATGCCCAGTGGCATCGCGAGGATTTGCAACGACGCCAGGGCG
>JAFEFZ010000306.1 GCA_018240325.1 Pseudomonadota bacterium | reverse complement strand
AGTGAATAAGAATTTGGCTGAACGCAGCCGGCTGCCCCCTCGGCGGCTTTGCCTCAACGGCCCCGAAACGCAACGAAGAACAGCAGACGTTCCGAGAGGCAGGACAGGGTCGGTACCGATCGATGGCCGCCACGCGTTTCATCCATCTTGGAACGTGCGAAGCGCGATGGAGGACTGACTTGACGGTGCCGCTGCTCAGTGCCCAGGGCCTGACCGTGCGTTTCGGCGGGCTGGTCGCGGTCAACGACGTGTCCTTCGACGTGATGCCGGGCGAGGTGTTCACGCTGATCGGCCCCAACGGCGCCGGCAAGACGACGGTGTTCAACCTGATCAGCCGCATCTACCAGCCCAGCGCCGGCACGATCCGCTTCCGCGGCGAGGATCTGGTGCGCCGGCCGCCGCATGCGGTGGCCGCGCTCGGCATCGCGCGCACCTTCCAGAACATCGAGCTGTTCGAGTTCGCCACCGTGCTGCAGAACCTGCTGATCGGCACCCACACCCACCGCACGAGCAATCTGTGGCAG
Organism: Pseudomonadota bacterium; assembly: GCA_018240325.1. Lineage (GTDB taxonomy): Bacteria > Pseudomonadota > Gammaproteobacteria > Burkholderiales > Burkholderiaceae_C > Rubrivivax. The sequence continues at coordinate 35,201 of JAFEFZ010000306.1, read as the reverse complement.
GACCTGCTGTTCACCGGCGCGACCCGCCGCGCCGAGTTGCACGCGCGCGAGAAGGCCGAACAGGTGATCGACTTCCTCGACCTGCAGCCGCACCGCGACGCGATGGTCGCCGGGCTGCCCTACGGCGTGCGCAAGGTGGTCGAACTGGCGCGTGCGCTGTGCTGCGAGCCCAAGCTGCTGCTGCTGGACGAACCGTCGTCGGGCCTGAACGTCGAGGAGACCGACGACATGGCCTGGTGGATCCAGGACATCCGCGACGACCTCGGCATCACCGTGCTGATGGTCGAGCACGACATGGGCCTGGTGTCGAAAGTGTCCGATCGGGTGCTGGCGATGAACCAGGGCGAGGTCGTGGCCATGGGCGCGCCGGCCGAGGTACAGGCGCATCCGGGCGTGATCGAGGCCTACCTCGGCTCGACCGACGACCTGTCGTCGCTGCGCAGGAGCGCCGCATGATCGCCTGCCGCGCGCGAATCCCGCAGCCCGCAATCCGGAGGGCGGTCCGGTGAACCAGGCACCCGCGGCCGGAAGCGGCGAGGTGGTCCTCGCGCTGGCCAACGTCGAAAGCTCCTACGGGCCGATCAAGGCGATCCGCGGCGTCAGCCTGAAGGTGCGCCGCGGCGAGATCGTCACCGTGCTCGGCAGCAACGGCGCCGGCAAGAGCACGATCCTGAAGACGATCTCCGGCATCATCGACCCGAACCGCGGCAGCGTCAGCTACAAGGGCGAGAACATCACTGCGCTCGACCCGGCGCGCATCGTGCGCCTGGGCCTGAGCCACGTGCCCGAGGGGCGCGAGGTGTTCCCGCTGCTGTCGGTGCGCGACAACCTGCTGATGGGTGCCTACACGCGCCACGACCGCGACGCCGTGGCGCGCGACATCGAGGCGGCCTTCGGCTACTTCCCGATCCTGAAGGAGCGGGCGGCACAGGATGCCGGGCTGCTGTCCGGCGGGCAGCAGCAGATGCTGGCGATCTCGCGCGCGCTGATGGCGGCGCCCGACCTGATCCTGCTCGACGAACCCAGCCTGGGGCTGTCGCCGAAGCTGACGCGCGACATCTTCGAGATCGTCGTGCGCATCAACCGCGAGCGCGGCACGACGATGCTGCTGGTCGAGCAGAACGCCAACATGGCGCTGAACGTGGCCGACCACGGCTACGTGCTCGAGACCGGGCGCATCGTCATGGACGACTCCTGCGCCGCCTTGCGCGAGAAGGAGGACATCAAGGAGTTCTATCTCGGCAAGAAGGACAGCGGCGTGCGCGGCGAGCGGCGCTGGAAGAAGAAGAAGACCTGGCGATGAGCACGCGCCCACGCCCGGCCGCTCCGAAGTGGGCGCAGCGTCCCGCCTGGCGGGACCGCGCGTAGCGCGAGGGTGCCAATGCACATGTCGAAGGACCCGCACCGCATCGTCACCGGCGAGGAGTTCGGCTATCGCGCCGAGACGCTGCCGTACCGATCGATCCCCGAGCTGTTCCGCCTGCGCGTCAGGGAGCTCGGCGACGCGACGATGATGCGCCAGAAGGAGCTGGGCATCTGGCAGGCCTACAGCTGGAACCAGGTGGCGCGCATCGTCGACGAGATCGGCGCCGGTCTGGCGAGCCTGGGCTTCGAGCCCGGCGAGGTCGCGTCGGTGCTGTCCAACACCTGCCGCGAATGGGTGTGGTGCGACCTGGCGGTGCAGTCCGCCGGCGGCGTGTGCAACGGCATCTACCCGACCGACGCGGCGACCCAGGTCGAGTACCTGTGCAGCGATTCGCGCAGCGTGTACCTGTTCGTCGAAGACGACGAGCAGCTCGACAAGTACCTGGAAGTCGCCGGGCGGCTGCCGCTGATCCGCCGCGTGATCGTCTACGACATGGAAGGCCTGCAGTCCTTCAGCGACCCGCGCGTGATCAGCCTGGAGCAGCTGCGCGAGATCGGCCGCGAGTTGCTGAAGTCGCGGCCGATGCTGCTGCAAGAACGCAGTGCGGCGCGCGACCCGGCCGAGGTGGCGGTGCTGGTCTACACCTCGGGCACCACCGGCCGGCCCAAGGGCGCGATGATCAGCCAGCACAACATCGTCGCGGTGCTGTCGGCGCTGTCGGCGACGCTGTTCGAAGGCGTGCCGCGCGGCGGCGAGCGCATCGCCTTCCTGCCGCTGTGCCACATCGCCGAGCGCATGATCGGCGCCTTCATCCCGCTCGAGCGCGCGTCGGTCGTCAACTACGTCGAGAACCCGGAGACGGTGTTCGAGAACCTGCGCGAGGTGCGTCCGCACCTGTTCTTCGCGGTGCCGCGGGTGTGGGAGAAGATCTATTCGCAGGTGTCGATCGCGCTCAGCGAAGCCGACCGGCTGCAGCGCGCGGCCTACGCGCTGGCGCTGCAGATCGGCGGCGAAGTCGCCAAGTGCACGCTGGAGAACCGCGAGCCGCCCTTCGGGCTGAAGCTGCGCCATCAACTGGCGCGCCGGCTGGTGCTGGACAACGTCAAGCGCATGATCGGCATGGACCGCGTCGAAGTCGGCATGACCGGCGCGGCGCCGATCTCGCCGGAGCTGATCCGCTGGTTCATGGCGCTGGGCATCCCGCTGCGCGAGGGCTGGGGCATGACCGAAACCTGCGGTGGCGGCACGATCACGCCGCGCCGCGGCATGCGCCCGGGCAGCATCGGCCGACCCGGACCGGGGCTGCAGATGCGCATCGCCGAAGGCACCCACGAGATCCTGCTGCGCGGGCCGAACGTGATCATCGGCTACCTGAACCTGCCGCAGAAGACCGCCGAGGCGATCGACGCCGACGGCTGGCTGCACACCGGCGACGTCGGCCGCGTCGACGACGACGGCTACTTCTACATCACCGACCGGATGAAGGACATCATCATCACGGCCGGCGGCAAGAACATCACCCCGAGCGAGATCGAGAACGAGCTGAAGTTCTCGCCCTACGTCACCGACGCGGTGGTCATCGGCGACAGGCGGCCGTATCTGGTGGTGCTGATCATGATCGACCAGGAGAACGTGGAAAAGTACGCGCAGGACCACGACGTCCCGTTCGGCAACTATGCGAGCCTGACGAAGGCGCCCGAAGTGCAGGCCTTGATCCAGGCCGAGGTGGACCGCGTGAATGCGAAGTTCGCGCGCGTCGAGCAGATCAAGAAGTTCTACCTGCTGCAGACGCAGTTGACGGCCGAGGACGAGGAGCTCACGCCGACGATGAAGCTCAAGCGCAAGCTGGTCGAGAAGAAGTACGCCGAGGCCATCGAGGCCATGTACCGTTGAACCCCACCACCCGAGGAATTCGAAGATGAAACTGCTGTTCCCTGCCGTCGCCGCGGCACTGTCGATCGTGGCCGCCGGCGCGCACGCCCAGCAACAGGGCGTGACCAAGGACGAGATCCGGGTCGGCACGATCCAGGACCTGTCGGGCCCGGTCGCCGGCTTCGGCAAGGCGGTGCGCCAGGGCATGCAGCTGCGCGTCGACGAGATCAACGAGCAGGGCGGCGTCAACGGCCGCAAGATCAAGCTGATCACCGAGGACAACGGCTACGACCCGAAGAAGGCGGTGCTGGCCGCGCAGAAGCTGGTCAACCAGGACAAGGTGTTCATCGTCGCCGCCCACATCGGCACCGCCGCGAACATGGCGGCGATGCCGGTGCAGTTCGAGAAGAACGTGATCAACTTCTTCCCGGTGACCGCGGCGCGCGACATGTACGAGCCCTTCAACCGGCTGAAGTACTCGAACGCGGTGACCTACTACGACCAGATCCGCACCTGGCTGCCCAAGCTGGCCAAGGAAAAGGGCGTGAAGAAGGTGTGCGCGCTCTACCAGGACGACGAGTTCGGGCTCGAGGTGGTGCGCGGCGCAGAGAGCGGGCTCAAGACCATCGGCATGGAAGTCGCGGAGAAGACTTCGTACAAGCGCGGCGCCACCGACTTTTCGTCGCAGGTGGCCAAGCTCAAGGGCGCGGGCTGCGACCTGGTGGTGCTGGGCACGATCATCCGCGAGACCATCGGCGCGATCGCCGAGGCGCGCAAGACCGGATTCAACCCGGTCTTCCTCGGGTCGAGCGCCGCCTACACCGAACTGATCCACAAGCTCGGCGGCAAGGCGATGGACGGCTTCTACGCGACGATGACCGCGCAGGTGCCGTACCTGGACGAAGCGTCGCAGCCGCTGCGCTTCTGGGCGACCAAGTACAAGACCCGCTTCGGCGACGACCCGACGGTGTTCTCGGCCTACGGCTACACGATCATGGATGCGTTCATCAAGGCGGCACAGAAGGCCGGGACGAACCTGACGACCGACAGCTTCATCAAGGCGATGGACACGATGAGCATCCCGACCGACATCTTCGGCAGCCCGCCGCTGACCTTCACCGCCACCAAGCGGCTGGGCAGCGATGCGTCGCGGCTGTCGCAGATCACCGACGGCAAGTGGAAGGTGGTCGCCGACTACGCCACGCCCTGAACGCCCCAGCGCCTTGCGTGCGACACGGCCGCCCATGGGCGGCCGTGCCGCTTTGGGCGCGGGGCTCCGGATAATCGGGGGTCATGGGCGACGACGAATGGCTGCAGATCGAAGGGCTGGACGCCGACGCGCGCGGCATCGCGCGGCGGGCCGACGGCAAGGTGGTGTTCGTCGAAGGCGCGCTGCCCGGCGAGCGCGTGCAGGCGCGGATCGGGCGGCGCAAGAACCAGTGGGAGCAGGGCACGCTGACGGCGCTGATGCGCGAGAGCGCGCAACGCGTCGCCCCGGCGTGCCCGCACTTCGGCCTGCAGGCCGGTGCCTGCGGCGGCTGCAAGATGCAGCACCTGCATCCGCGCGCGCAGGTCGCGATCAAGCAGCGCGTGCTCGAGGACGACCTGTGGCACCTGGCGAAGGTGCGGCCCGACATGGTGCTGCCGCCGATCGAAGGGCCGGCCTGGGGCTATCGCCAGCGCGCGCGGCTGTCGGTGCGCTGGGTGCGCGCCAAGGACGAGGTGCTGGTCGGCTTCCACGAACGCAAGTCGCGCTACGTGGCCGACATGCGCCGCTGCCCGGTGCTGCCGCCGCGGGTGGAAGCGCTGCTGCTGCCGTTGCGCCGGCTGATCGCGGCGATGGACGAGCGCGACCGGCTGCCGCAGATCGAACTCGCCGTCGGTGACGATGCGATCGCGCTGGTGCTGCGCCACCTGGTGCCGCTGGCGCCGGCCGACCGGCAGCGGCTGCTCGACTTCGGCCGCGAGCACGGCGTGCAGTGGTGGCTGCAGCCGAAGGGGCCCGACAGCATCGAGCCGCTCGAGCCGGGCGCGCCCGAACTGGCGTATGCACTGCCCGAGTTCGGCGTGGTGATGCCGTTCAAGCCGACCGACTTCACCCAGGTCAACGGCGCGATCAACCGCGTGCTGGTCGGCCGCGCGCTGCGCCTGCTGGCGGTGCAGCCGGCCGACCGGGTGATCGACTGGTTCTGCGGACTCGGCAACTTCAGCCTGCCGCTGGCACGGCAGGCGGCGGCGGTGCTGGGCATCGAAGGCAGCCCCGCGCTGGTGCGCCGTGCGGCCGACAACGCCGCACGCAACGGGCTTGCGGCGAAGGCGCGGTTCGAGGCCCGCGACCTGTTCCAGATCGGCGCATCCGACCTGCCGGCGCTGGGGGCGGCCGCGCGCTGGCTGGTCGATCCGCCGCGCGAAGGGGCCTTCGCGCTGGCGCAGGCGCTGGCCGCCTGGCAGGCGGCGCCGGCGCCAGGCTGGGCGCCGCCGCGGCGCATCGTCTACGTCAGCTGCAACCCGGCGACGCTGGCGCGCGACGCCGGGCTGCTGGTGCACCGGGCCGGCTATCGCTGCAGTGCGGCCGGCGTCGTCAACATGTTCCCGCACACCGCGCACGTGGAGAGCATCGCGGTCTTCGACCGCGCCGAGCCCTGAAATGCAGACAGGGCCCGCAGGCCCTGTCCGATCGGGTGTGGCGAGCGGGTATCAGTCGCTGCTGCCGCCGAAGATGCCGAGCAGTGCGAGCAGGCTCTGGAACACGTTGTACAGGCTGATGTACACGCCCAGCGTCGCGGTGATGTAGTTGGTCTCGTAGCCGTCGCGCACGCGCTTCAGGTCGTGCAGGATGAAGGCCGAGAAGATGCCCACGCACAGCACCGCCAGCGTGATCATCAGCGCGCTCGACTGGATGAAGAAGTTGGCGATCATCGCCACCAGCACCATGATCGCGCCGATGAACAGCCACTTGCCCATCGCCGACAGGTCGCGCTTGATCACCGTCGACAGCGCCGCCATCCCCAGGAAGACGGCGCCGGTGCCGGCGAAGGCCATCATGATCAGGCCGGCGCCGTTGGACAGGCCGAGCACCGCGCCGATCAGGCGCGACAGCATCAGCCCCATGAAGAAGGTGAAGCCGAGCAGCACCGGTACGCCGGCGGCCGAGTTCTTGGTCTTCTCGACGGCGAACATCAGGCCGAAGGCGCCGACCAGGAACACGACCAGGCTCACGCCCGGCGTCATCGCGGCGGCCAGGCCGGTGGCCACGCCGATCCAGGCGCCCAGCACGGTCGGGATCATCGACAGCGCCAGCAGCCAGTAGGTGTTGCGCAGCACCCGGTTGCGCTCGGCGGCCAAGGAGGCCGGACGGGTTTGGCCGTAGGTGGTTTGCAGACTGGGGTTCATGCAATCTCCAGATGAAGGTGGTTGCGCACGGCGCTTTCGATGCGCCGAAGCCATTGTAGTTCCCCCCTTTGCGCTCGGGACTGCCCCAGGCAGCCGGGCGCCGCCCGGGGCCGCACACCCGGCATCGGGCCGGCCCGCGGGGTGCACGGTTAGAATGCAGGCCCGAACCCGCCCACGCGCCGGGCTCGCCGATACCCCCCGATTCCGCCGAATCTGTGCTGCCCCAGGGCAAGCCGGGAGCATTGCTGAGCCCGCGACAACCGGAGCCCGCATCTTGCTGCCCGACCTGCCACCCGCCTTGCTTGCCCTTGCCGACGGCAGCGTGTTCACCGGGCATTCGATCGGCGCGCCCGGGCACACGGCGGGCGAAGTGGTGTTCAACACCGCGATGACGGGCTACCAGGAGATCCTGACCGACCCGAGCTACTGCCGGCAGATCGTCACGCTGACCTATCCGCACATCGGCAACACCGGCGTGAACCCGCAGGACGTGGAGTCGGCAAAGATCCAGGCCGCCGGCCTGGTGATCCGCGACCTGCCCGTGCGCGCATCGAGCTTTCGCCGCACCGCCGACCTGGCGGACTACCTGCGCGCCGAGGGGACGGTGGCGATCGCCGGCATCGACACCCGCCGCCTGACGCGGCTGCTGCGCACCGGCGGTGCGCAGAACGGCTGCATCAGCGCGTACGCGCCGGGCACGGCGATCGGCGACGCCGAAGTCGCCGCGGCGGTGCAGCGTGCGCGCGCAGCGCCGTCGATGGTGGGCCTGGATCTGGCCAAGGTCGTGTCGACGGTCGAGCCCTACGAATGGACCGAGACCGAGTGGCAGCTCGGCAGCGGCTTCGGCACCCAGGCCGCACCGAAGCATCACGTGGTGGCCTACGACTTCGGCGTCAAGCGCAACATCCTGCGCATGATGGCCAGCCGCGGCTGCCGCGTCACCGTGGTGCCGGCCGCCACGCCGGCCGCGGCGGTGCTGGCGCTCGAGCCCGACGGCATCTTCCTGTCCAACGGCCCCGGCGACCCGGAACCCTGCGACTACGCGATCCGCGCCACGACCGAGCTGGTCGACCGCGGCCTGCCGACTTTCGGCATCTGCCTGGGCCACCAGATCCTGGCGCTGGCCTCGGGCGCGAAGACCTTCAAGATGAAGTTCGGCCACCACGGCGCCAACCATCCGGTGAAGGATCTGGCGTCCGGCTGGGTGTCGATCACCAGCCAGAACCACGGCTTCGCGGTCGACGAGGCGACGCTGCCCGCCAACCTGCAGCCCACCCACCTCAGCCTGTTCGACGGCACCTTGCAGGGCCTGCGGCGCACCGACCGCCCGGCCTTCTGCTTCCAGGGCCATCCGGAAGCGATCCCCGGGCCGCACGACATCGGCTACCTGTTCGACCGCTTCATCACGCTGATGGAGGGCCGGCCGTGAGCGCGCATCGCCGCTCCAAAGCGCTCACACCGCAGCGCGCAAGCGCGGAGGCTTCCTTGTGAGCCCTTCAACCGGCGGCTTCGCCGCCTCGCAGCCCTCCGCGGGCGCACTGGCCTGCCGCGGTGCGGCCCGGCCGGAGACACCCCATGCCTAAGCGCACCGACCTCCAATCGATCCTGATCATCGGCGCCGGCCCGATCGTGATCGGCCAGGCCTGCGAGTTCGACTACTCCGGCGCGCAGGCCTGCAAGGCCCTGCGCGAGGAGGGCTATCGCGTCGTCCTCGTGAACAGCAACCCGGCGACGATCATGACCGACCCGGGCATGGCCGACGCCACCTACATCGAGCCGATCATCTGGCAGGTGGTCGAGCGCATCATCGCGAAGGAGCGCGCCGAGCACCCGCACGAGCGCATGGCGGTGCTGCCGACGATGGGCGGCCAGACCGCGCTGAACTGCGCGCTCGACCTGCACCGCCACGGCGTGCTGGCCCGGCACGGTGTCGAGATGATCGGGGCCAACGAGCACGCGATCGAGAAGGCCGAAGACCGGCAGAAGTTCAAGCAGGCGATGACCGCGATCGGCCTGGCGTCGGCGCGCAGCGGCATCGCGCATTCGATGGACGAGGCCCACGCGGTGCAGCGTCGGATCGCGGCCGAAATCGGCGGCACCGGCTTCCCGATGGTGGTGCGGCCGAGCTTCACGCTGGGCGGCACCGGCGGCGGCATCGCCTACAACCCCGAGGAGTTCGAGGAGATCTGCAGGCGCGGCCTGGACCTGTCGCCGACCAACGAACTGCTGATCGAGGAGAGCCTGATCGGCTGGAAGGAGTTCGAGATGGAGGTGGTCCGCGACCGCGCGGACAACTGCATCATCGTGTGCTCGATCGAGAACCTCGACCCGATGGGCATCCACACGGGCGACTCGATCACGGTGGCGCCGGCGCAGACGCTGACCGACAAGGAATACCAGCTGATGCGCAACGCGTCGATCGCGATCCTGCGCGAGATCGGCGTGGACACCGGCGGCAGCAACGTGCAGTTCGCGGTCGACCCGGCGAGCGGGCGCACGATCGTGATCGAGATGAACCCGCGCGTCAGCCGCTCGTCGGCGCTGGCGTCCAAGGCCACCGGCTTCCCGATCGCCAAGGTCGCGGCCAAGCTGGCGGTGGGCTACACGCTGGACGAGCTGAAGAACGACATCACCGGCGGCGCGACGCCGGCGAGCTTCGAGCCGACGATCGACTACGTGGTCACCAAGGTGCCGCGCTTCGCCTTCGAGAAGTTCCGCGAGGCCGATCCGCACCTGGGCACGCAGATGAAGTCGGTGGGCGAGGTGATGGCCATCGGCCGCACCTTCCAGGAAAGCCTGCAGAAGGCGCTGCGCGGCCTGGAGACCGGCATCGACGGGCTGAACGAGCGTTCGACCGACCGCGACGAGATCGTCGAGGAGATCGGCGAGGCCGGCCCCGAGCGGCTGCTGTACGTGGCCGATGCGTTCCGGATCGGCATGACGCCGGGCGAGATCTTCGACGAGACCGCGATCGACCCCTGGTTCCTGGCGCAGATCGAGCAGATCGTCGCCGCCGAGGCGCAACTGCGCGGCCGCAGGCTGGAATCGCTGACGCATGCCGAGATGCGCTTCCTGAAGCAGAAGGGTTTTTCCGACAAGCGCCTGGCGTCGCTGCTGGGCACCGACCAGCACGAGTTGCGGCGGACGCGGCATGCGCTGGGCGTGCGCCCGGTCTACAAGCGCGTCGACACCTGCGCGGCCGAGTTCGCCACGCCCACCGCCTACCTGTACTCCTGCTACGACGAGGAGTGCGAGGCCGAGCCCACCGGCCGCAGGAAGATCATGGTGCTGGGCGGCGGGCCGAACCGCATCGGCCAGGGCATCGAGTTCGACTATTGCTGCGTGCACGCGGCGCTGGCGATGCGCGAGGACGGGTTCGAGACCATCATGGTCAACTGCAACCCGGAGACGGTGTCGACCGACTACGACACCAGCGACCGGCTGTACTTCGAGCCGGTGACGCTCGAGGACGTGCTCGAGATCGTCGACAAGGAGAAGCCCGAGGGCGTGATCGTGCAGTACGGCGGCCAGACGCCGCTGAAGCTGGCGCTCGATCTGGAAGCCGCCGGCGTGCCGATCATCGGCACCAGCCCCGACTCGATCGACATCGCCGAGGACCGCGAGCGCTTCCAGCAACTGCTGCACGGGCTCGGGCTGAAGCAGCCGCCCAACCGCACCGCGCGCACCGAGGAGCAGGCGCTGGCGCTGGCGCACGAGATCGGCTGGCCGCTGGTAGTGCGGCCGAGCTACGTGCTCGGCGGCCGCGCGATGGAGATCGTGCACGGCGACAAGGACCTGGAGCGCTACATGCGCGAGGCGGTGCGCGTATCCGAGAAGTCGCCGGTGCTGCTCGACCGCTTCCTCGACGATGCGATCGAGGTTGACGTCGATGCCTTGTCCGACGGCCGCGAGGTGATGATCGGCGGCATCATGGAGCACGTCGAGGCCGCCGGCATCCACAGCGGCGACTCGGCCTGCTCGCTGCCGCCGTATTCGCTGTCGCCGGCGATCCAGGACGAATTGCGCCGCCAGACGGTGCTGATGGCGCGCGCGCTGAAGGTCGTCGGCCTGATGAACGTGCAGTTCGCGATCCAGGGCGAGGGCGACGAGGCCGTCGTCTACGTGCTCGAGGTGAACCCGCGCGCGTCGCGCACCGTGCCCTTCGTCAGCAAGGCCACCGGCCAGCCGCTGGCCAAGATCGCTGCGCGCTGCATGGCGGGCCAGGCACTCGCCGACCAGAAGGGTGCGCGCGGGCGCGCGCCGCATGAAGTGGTGCCGCCGTACTTCAGCGTCAAGGAGGCGGTGTTCCCGTTCAACAAGTTCCCCGGCGTCGATCCGGTGCTGGGGCCGGAGATGCGCTCCACCGGCGAGGTGATGGGCGCGGGGGCGAGCTTCGCCGAGGCGATGCTCAAGAGCCAGCTCGGTGCCGGCTCGCGCCTGCCCGACAAGGGCACGGTGGTGCTGACCGTGAAGAACGCCGACAAGGCGCGCGCCGTCAAGGTGGCCGGCGACCTGGTGGCGCTGGGCTTCCAGGTGGTGGCCACCCGCGGCACCGCGGCGGCGGTCGCCGAGGCCGGGCTGCCGGTGAAGCTGGTGAACAAGGTCAAGGACGGCCGGCCGCACATCGTCGACATGGTCAAGGCGGGCGAAATCCAGCTCGTGTTCACCACGGTCGATGAAACCCGCACCGCGATCGCCGATACCCGCCACATCCGCACCGCGGCGATCGCCAACCGGGTGACCTACTTCACTACGATGGCGGGCATCGAAGCCGCCACCGAAGCGATGAAGCACGACGACGATCTGAGCGTGCGTTCGCTGCAGGAGCTGCACGCCGAGCTGGCGTAGACTCCCGCCAGACCGCCGCCGCCGCACGCCTGCCGATGATCCGGCGGGCCCGCCGCGGCGGCTTCACTTTTGCCGGAAACCGAAGATGAGCACGATCCCCTTGACCCGCCGCGGCAGCGAGAAGCTGAGGGCCGAGCTGCAGCGCCTGAAGACCGTCGAGCGGCGCGCCGTGATCCAGGCGATCGCCGACGCGCGCGCGCAGGGCGACCTGTCGGAGAACGCCGAATACGAGGCCGCCAAGGACAAGCAGGGCTTCATCGAGGGCCGCATCCTCGAGATCGAGGGCAAGCTCGCGGCCGCGCAGATCATCGATCCGGCCGCGCTGGACGCGGACGGGCGCGTCGTCTTCGGCTCGACCGTCGAACTCGAGGACGAGGGCAGCGGCGAGCGCGTGACCTACCAGATCGTCGGCGAGGACGAAGCCGACCTGGCGCAGGGGCTGATCTCGGTGGGCAGCCCGATCGCGCGCGCGCTGATCGGCCGCAGCGCCGGCGACGTGGCCGAGGTGCGCGCACCCGGCGGCCTGCGCAGCTACGAAGTCATCGAGGTGCGCTACGTCTGATGGCGGCGCGCATCGCCGCGCTGCTGTCCGCGCTGTGGGCGGGCGTGCTGCTGACCGTGGCCGGCGTGGCGACCCCGGCAGGGTTCGCACTGCTGCCGCGTGCCGACGCCGGCCGGATGGCGGCGCGGATCCTGGGGCAGGAAGCCTGGATCAGCCTGGCGCTGGCCGCAGCGCTGTGGTTGCTGCTGCGGCAGGTCCGCGGCGAAGCGGGCCGGCGCTTCGAGCGCGGCCTGGTCGCCGCCGCGATCGGCCTGACGCTGGTCGGCTGGTTCGGCGTGCAGGCGCTGCTGCCGGCCGCGCGCGCCGGGCAAGGCCCGTTCAGCTTCGCGCAACTGCACGGCTTCAGCACGCTGTGCTTCGCGCTGAAGACGCTGCTCGTGCTGGCGCTGGCCTGGCGCCTGACCGCCCGGCGGGCCGGGCCCGGCGCCTGAGCCGCGGTGCGCGGACCCTATTCGAGCGCCTGCTTCTTGCGGCTGATCGGCCGCGGCTTCGAGCGCTTGACCGTGCCGCCCGAGGTGACGCGCTGGTTGCCGTAGACGGTGACCTTCTGGATCTGCTGCCGCTGCCGGCCGTTCTTCGGGGATTTCAGGATCTTGACGACACGCGGCGCGCCCGCCGGTGCGGCAGCGGGCGCCGCCGCTTGCGGCTTCGGCCGCCACAGCACCAGCAACTTGCCGATGTGCTGCACCGGTGCGGCGCCGAGCCGGTCGGCCAGGCTGCGCAGCGCGTCCTCGCGAGCGCTGCGGTCGTCGCCGAACATCCGCAGCTTGATCAAGCCGTGCGCGGCCAGCGCTGCGCCGGCTTCCATCAGCACCGCGTCCGACAGGCCCTCGGCGCCGATCAGCACCACCGGGTCGAGGTGGTGGGCCTGCGCACGCAGAGCCTTGCGCTGGGCGGGGGTCAGGGTCAGGGCAGCCATCGCACGATTATCGTCGGGCGATGAAGATCCGCACCAAGAGCCGCAAGGTCGACAAGGCCTGGCTGAGCGACCACGTCAACGACCCCTACGTCAAGCTCGCCCAGCGCGACGGCTATCGCAGCCGCGCCGCGTACAAGCTGCAGGAGATCGACGCGGCGCTGGGCCTGGTGCGGCCGGGGCAGGTGGTGGTCGACCTGGGCAGCGCGCCCGGCGCCTGGAGCCAGTACCTGCGCCGCCGCCTCGCCCCGGCCGGCGGCGCGGCGCAGGGCGAGGTGATCGCGCTCGATCTGCTGCCGATGGAGCCGGTGGACGGCGTGCGCTTCGTGCAGGGCGACTTCCGCGACGCCGAAGTGCTGGCGCAGCTGGAGGCGCTGCTGGCCGGCCGCAAGCTGGACCTGGTGGTGTCGGACATGGCACCGAACCTGTCCGGCGTCGCCCCGGCGGATGCGGCGCGGATCGCGCATCTGGTGGAGCTGGCGGTCGATTTCGCCTGCGCACACCTGAAGCCGCAGGGCACGCTGGTCGTCAAGGTGTTCCACGGCAGCGGCCACAGCCAGCTGGTGCGGCTGTTCAAGGACCGCTTCCGGACGGTCAAGCCGATCAAGCCCAAGGCGTCGCGCGCACGTTCGGCGGAAACCTTTCTGGCCGGAACCGGTCTGAAGGCCATCTGATCGGAAAGGGGTCCGACGGGCGTTTGGCGATGGCACGCGGGTCATGCGGCTGCGCCGGATTGCACGGGCGGGGCCGCGGCTGCGACCGGGGTGCAGCCCGGCCCGGTTGCCTTGAGTGGACTAGAATCGGCCCCATATCCGCCGCAGCCCGACGTCGTTTTGCCTGCCTGCGCCCCGCGCCGGCCGTCCGGGAACAGGAGCCTCGGTGAACAATCAATGGTTCTCTAAAGTCGCAGTCTGGCTGGTGATCGCGCTGGTGCTGTTCACCGTGTTCAAGCAGTTCGACCGCGGCGTGATGCAGGGCCAGCAGATCGCCTATTCCGACTTCCTCGACGAAGTGCGCGCCAAGCGGATCAAGTCGGTCACGCTGCAAGAAGGCAACGGCGGCACCGAGATCGTCGCGATCACCAACGACGACAAGCGGCTGCGTTCCACCGCCACCTACCTCGACCGCGGCCTGATCGGCGACCTGATCAACAGCGGCGTCAAGTTCGACGTCAAGCCGCGCGAGGAGCCCTCGCTGCTGATGAGCATCCTGGTCAGCTGGGGCCCGATGCTGCTGCTGATCGGCGTGTGGATCTACTTCATGCGCCAGATGCAGGGCGGCGGCAAGGGCGGCGCCTTCAGCTTCGGCAAGAGCAAGGCGCGCATGCTCGACGAGGCGAACAACGCCACCACCTTTGCCGACGTCGCCGGCTGCGAGGAAGCCAAGGAAGAGGTCAAGGAGCTGGTCGACTTCCTGAAGCATCCGCAGAAGTTCCAGAAGCTCGGCGGCCGCATCCCGCGCGGCGTGCTGCTGGTGGGCCCGCCGGGCACCGGCAAGACGCTGCTGGCCAAGGCCATCGCCGGCGAGGCCAAGGTGCCGTTCTTCACGATCAGCGGCTCCGACTTCGTCGAGATGTTCGTCGGCGTCGGCGCGGCGCGCGTGCGCGACATGTTCGAGCAGGCGAAGAAGAGCGCGCCCTGCATCATCTTCATCGACGAGATCGACGCGGTCGGCCGCCATCGCGGCGCCGGCCTGGGCGGCGGCAACGACGAGCGCGAGCAGACGCTGAACCAGATGCTGGTCGAGATGGACGGCTTCGAGACCAACCTCGGCGTGATCGTGATGGCCGCGACCAACCGGCCCGACATCCTCGACCCGGCGCTGCTGCGCCCGGGCCGCTTCGACCGCCAGGTCTACGTGTCGCTGCCCGACGTGCGCGGCCGCGAGGCGATCCTCGGCGTGCACATGCGCAAGGTGCCGGTCGGGCAGGACATCCGCGCCGACCTGCTGGCGCGCGGCACGCCCGGCTTCTCGGGTGCCGATCTGGCGAACCTGGTCAACGAGGCGGCGCTCTTCGCCGCGCGGCGCAACGCGCGCGTGGTCGAGATGGCCGACTTCGAGAAGGCCAAGGACAAGATCATGATGGGCCCCGAGCGCAAGAGCATGGTGATGCCCGAGGAGGAGCGCAAGAACACCGCCTACCACGAGGCCGGCCACGCGCTGGTGGCGCGCCTGCTGCCCAAGACCGACCCGGTGCACAAGGTCACGATCATCCCGCGCGGGCGTGCGCTCGGCGTGACGATGCAGCTGCCCGAGAGCGACCGCTACAGCATGGACAAGGAGCGCATGCTCAGCACGATCAGCGTGCTCTTCGGCGGCCGCATCGCCGAAGAAGTGTTCATGAACCAGATGACCACCGGTGCCTCCAACGACTTCGAGCGCGCGACCCAGATCGCGCGCGACATGGTCACCCGCTACGGCATGACCGACGAGCTCGGGCCGATGGTGTATGCCGAGAACGAGGGCGAAGTCTTCCTCGGCCGCTCGGTGACCAAGACCACGCATGTGTCCGAAGAGACGATGCGCAAGGTCGACGGCGTGATCCGGCGGATCATCGACGAGCAGTACGGCGTCGCGCGCAAGCTGATCGAAGACCACCAGGACAAGATGCACGCGATGGCCGGTGCGCTGCTCGAGTGGGAGACGATCGACAGCGACCAGATCGAAGACATCATGGCCGGCAAGCCGCCGCGCCCGCCGAAAGACTGGTCGACCAGCGCCGCGCGCCCGTCCGGGCCGACGCCGCCGGTCAACCCGGACGGCGCGCATGCCGCGGCCTGATCGGCCGCGTCCGGGCGGATCGCGGGGCCTGCGGGCCCCGCGGGCGCATCGGCACCTGCAGGGCCCTTTCCGGACCGATTGCACACCAAGACGCCGAACCGGCCGGGGCCGGGCGCCGCTTGCTGCAAGATCCGCACCATGAACAGACGCTACTTCGGCACCGACGGCATCCGCGGCACGGTGGGCACGCCGCCGATCACCCCCGATTTCATGCTGCGCCTGGGCCATGCCGTCGGCCGGGTGCTGCGCCGCTCGCAGGACCGGCCGACCGTGCTGATCGGCAAGGACACGCGGCTGTCGGGCTACATGATCGAATCGGCGCTGGAAGCCGGTTTCGCGTCGGCCGGCGTGGATGTGCTGCTCAGCGGCCCGCTGCCCACGCCCGGCGTCGCCTACCTGACGCGGGCGCTACGGCTCGACCTGGGCGTGGTGATCTCGGCGTCGCACAACCCCTTCGACGACAACGGCATCAAGTTCTTCTCGGCCGGCGGCACCAAGCTGCCCGACGACTGGGAGCTGGCGGTCGAGCGTGCGCTCGAGGAGCCGCCGCAGTGGGTGCATTCGGCGGCGCTGGGCAAGGCGCGCCGGCTGGAGGACGCGCGCGGCCGCTACATCGAGTTCTGCAAGAGCACGGTGCCGCACTCGCTGTCGCTGCGCGGGCTGAAGATCGTCGTCGATGCCGCCCACGGGGCCGCCTACCACGTGGCGCCCGACGTGTTTCACGAACTCGGCGCACAGGTCATTCCGGTGGGCTGCAGCCCGGACGGCACCAACATCAACCAGGGGGTGGGAGCCACCGCACCCGAGGCGCTGGCGCGCGCGGTGCGCGAGCACGGCGCCGACTACGGCATCGCGCTCGACGGCGACGCCGACCGGCTGCAGATGGTCGATGCCCAAGGCCGGCTGTACAACGGCGACGAACTGGTCTACGTGATCGCCAACGACCGCCTGGTGCAAAAGCGCCCGGTGCCGGGCGTGGTCGGCACGCTGATGACCAACATGGCGGTGGAACTGGCGCTGCGGGAGCGCGACGTGCCGCTGGTGCGCGCCAAGGTCGGCGACCGCTACGTGCTCGAGGAACTGGCCGCGCGCGGCTGGCAGATCGGCGGCGAAGGCTCGGGCCACCTGCTGGTGCTGGACCGCCACACCACCGGCGACGGCATCGTCAGTGCGCTGCAGGTGATGCAGGCGATGCAGCGCTCGCAGGCTTCGCTCGCCGAGTTGTTGCGCGGCGTGACGCTGTTCCCGCAGCAGTTGATCAACGTGCGCCTGGCCGACGGCAGCGACTGGCGCAGCAACGCCACGCTGGCGGCCGCCCAGCAGGCGGTCGATGCCGAGCTCGGCCAGACGGGCCGGGTGCTGATCCGCGCGTCGGGCACCGAGCCGGTGCTGCGCGTGATGGTCGAGGCGCGTGATCCGCAAGTGGCTGAGGCCTGTGCGCAGCGCCTGGCGCGCGCCGCCGGCGCGCACGAGCATGCGGTCGCGGCCCACTGACGGGGCGGCCCGTTGACGGCCGCCCGCTGATCGCTGCCCACTGATCGCTGCCCACTGGCGGCAGGCCGCTGACGGCCGCCGCAAGGCGGGCGCGCCGGCCTGTCATGAGTGCGGCCGGCGTGTCATGAAAGTGCCGCGGCAGCGTCACGAAGCTGTCACGCGGGCTTCGTAGAGTCCCTGGAAGGCGCTCATCGCGGCCATTCGCGGCCATTCGCGGCCGCGTGCATCCAAACAGGACTCGAGCATGAAAGTGACTTCCACTCTGGGCGCTGCGCTGTTCAGCGCAGCGCTGGCCTTCGGCGGCACCGCGGCGACCGCGCAGGACGTGACCGGTGCCGGCGCGTCCTTCCCGGCGCCGGTCTACGCCAAGTGGGCCGATGCCTACCACAAGGCCACCGGCGCACGCATCAACTACCAGTCGGTGGGCTCCGGCGCGGGCATCAAGCAGATCAAGGCCAGGACCGTCGATTTCGGCGCGTCCGACGCGCCGCTCAGCGATGCGGATCTGGCCAAGGAAGGCCTGATCCAGTTCCCCACCGTCATCGGCGGCGTGGTGCCGGTGGTCAACATCAAGGGCGTGGCGCCCGGCCAGCTGAAGCTGACCGGCGCGGTGCTCGGCGACATCTACCTGGGCAAGATCACCAAATGGAACGACCCGGCGATCACCGCGCTGAACCCCGGCGTAGCCCTGCCGGATGCGTCGATCGCGCCGGTGACGCGCGCCGACGGCTCCGGCACCAGCTTCCTGTTCACCAACTACCTGTCGAAGACCAATCCCGAATGGAAGGCCAAGGTCGGCGAAGGTACGGCGGTCAAGTGGCCCACCGGTGTCGGCGGCAAGGGCAACGAGGGCGTCTCGGCCTTCGTGCAGCGGCTGCCGAATGCGATCGGCTACGTCGAGTACGCCTACGCCAAGCAGAACAAGATGAGTCACGTGCTGCTGAAGAACAAGGACGGCAGCTTCGTCGCACCCGACGACGCCACCTTCAAGGCGGCTGCAGCCGGCGCCGACTGGAGCAAGAGTTTCCACCAGGTGCTGACCGACCAGCCCGGCAAGGACAGCTGGCCGATCACCGGTGCCACCTTCATCCTGATGCACAAGTTGCAGGACAAGCCGGCCACGGCCTCGGCCGCGCTGAAGTTCTTCGACTGGGCCTACGCGCAGGGCGACCCAATGGCCGATGCCCTGGACTACGTGCCGCTGCCGGCCCAGGTCAAGGACCTGGCGCGCAAGCTGTGGACCGAAAGCCTGAAGGACCCGGCCGGCAAGTCGCTGGCCTTCAATTGAAGCGCACTTCGCCCGCTTTGCAACCCTGAAGCGGAGGCTTCGTGTCCGCTGCGCTCCCCGCCACTGCCTACGACCCCGACGCCGCGATGGCGCGCTCAATGCCGCACGGGCGCCCGCCGCAGCGCCGGCGCGCGGCCCCCTGGGCCGACCGGCTGTTCGCGCTGCTGACGCATGGCGCGGCCTGGCTGACGCTGCTGCTGCTGGCCGCCATCATCGTCGCGCTGCTGTTCGGTGCGGCACCGGCAATCCGGCACTTCGGCCTGTCGTTCCTGTGGTCAAGCGAATGGGACCCGGTGCAACAGAAGTTCGGCGGCCTGGTGATGATCTACGGCACGCTGATGACCTCGCTGATCGCGCTGCTGATCGCCGTGCCGGTCAGCTTCGGCATCGCGCTGTTCCTGACCGAGCTGTCGCCGGGCTGGCTGAAGCGCCCGCTGGGCATCGCCGTCGAATTGCTGGCCGCGGTGCCGTCGATCGTCTACGGCATGTGGGGTCTGCTGGTGTTCGGCCCCGTCCTGGCCATCTGGGTGCAGGCGCCGCTGCAGACGGCCTTCGGGAACGTGCCGCTGCTGGGCACGCTGTTCTCGGGCCCGCCGGTGGGCATCGGCATCCTGTCGGCTGGCATCATCTTGGGCGTCATGATCATCCCGTTCATCGCCTCGGTGATGCGCGATGTGTTCGAAGTGACGCCGCCGATGCTCAAGGAGTCGGCCTACGCGCTGGGCTCGACCACCTGGGAGGTGGTGTCCAAGGTGGTGCTGCCTTACACCAAGACCGGCGTCATCGGCGGCATCATGCTCGGCCTGGGCCGTGCGCTCGGCGAGACGATGGCAGTGACCTTCGTCATCGGCAACTTCAACCAGCTCGATTCGCTGTCGCTGTTCCAGGCCGCCAACAGCATCACCTCGGCGCTGGCCAACGAGTTCGCGGAGGCCGGCGCCGGCCTGCACCAGGCCGCGCTGATCTACCTCGGGCTGGTGCTGTTCTTCATCACCTTCGTGGTGCTGGCCTGCTCGAAGCTGCTGCTGCTGCGGCTGCAGAGGAACGAGGGGAGCCGCACATGAGCGGAATTCCGCTCTCGGCCGGCTCCACGGGCGCGGCACTGTCTGTCGCCAGGCGGGGCAGACACCGCGCGCGCCAGCGAGTCAATGCGATTGCGCTGACGCTGTCGATGCTGGCCATGGGCTTCGGCCTGTTCTGGCTGGCGTGGATCCTGCTCGAGACCATCCGTCTGGGCTTCGGCGGGCTGGCGCTGTCGGTGTTCACCGAGATGACGCCGCCGCCGCAGGCCGATGGCGGCGGCCTGGCCAACGCCATCTTCGGCTCGGTGGTGATGGTGACGCTGGCCACGCTGCTGGGCACGCCGATCGGCGTGCTGGCCGGCATCTACCTGGGCGAATACGGCCAGAAGACCTGGCTGGGCAACGCGGTGCGCTTCATCAACGACATCCTGTTGTCGGCGCCGTCGATCGTCATCGGCCTGTTCATCTATGCGGTGGTGGTGGCGCCGTTGCGCGGCTTCTCCGGCATCGCCGGCGTGCTGGCGCTGGCGCTGATCGTCATCCCGGTGGTCATCCGCACCACCGAGAACATGCTCGGCCTGATCCCGAATGCGCTGCGCGAGGCGGCCTATGCGCTGGGCACGCCGAAGTGGAAGGTCGTCCTGTCGGTGACGCTGAAGGCGGCGCGCGCCGGCGTCATCACCGGCATCCTGCTGGCGCTGGCGCGCATCGCCGGCGAGACCGCGCCGCTGCTGTTCACCGCACTGTCCAACCAGTTCTGGACCAGCGACCTGCGCCAGCCGATGGCCAGCCTGCCGGTGACCATCTTCAAGTTCGCGATGAGCCCCTACGAGAACTGGCAGCAGCTGGCCTGGGCCGGCGTGTTCCTGATCACGATGGGCGTGCTGCTGCTGAACATCCTGGCGCGCGTGCTGTTCAAGAACCGACATTGATCCGAGGACGAATCCATGGGCGCCATGTACGACCTGCCCGCTGCCGAGCGCGCCAAGCTCTCGGTGCGCAACCTCAGCTTCTTCTACGGTACCTTCAAGGCGCTGAAGGGCATCAACCTGGACATTCCCGAGCACAAGGTCACCGCCTTTATCGGGCCGTCCGGCTGCGGCAAGAGCACCTTGCTGCGCACCTTCAACCGCATGTACGAGCTGTACCCGGAGCAGCGCGCCGACGGCGAGATCAACCTCGATGGCCAGAACATCCTGACGAGCAAGGAAGACGTGACGCTGATCCGCGCCAAGGTCGGCATGGTGTTCCAGAAGCCGACGCCGTTCCCGATGTCGATCTACGACAACATCGCCTTCGGCGTGCGCCTGTTCGAGACCTTGTCGCGCGGCGAGATGGACGAGCGCGTCGAATGGGCGCTCAGAAAGGCGGCGCTGTGGGCCGAGACCAAGGACAAGCTCGGCCAGAGCGGCTCCGGCCTGTCCGGCGGCCAGCAGCAGCGGCTGTGCATCGCGCGCGGCATCGCCGTCAAACCCGAAGTGCTGCTGCTGGACGAGCCCTGCTCGGCGCTGGACCCGATCTCCACCGGCAAGATCGAGGAGCTGATCCACGAGTTGAAGTCCGACTACACGGTGGCCATCGTCACGCACAACATGCAGCAGGCGGCGCGCTGCTCGGACTACACCGCCTACATGTACCTGGGCGACCTGGTCGAGTTCGGTCCGACGGGCGAGCTGTTCATGAGCCCGAAGCGGCGGGAAACCGAGGACTACATCACCGGGCGCTTCGGATGAAGCGGCCGGTTCGCAGCCAGGCCATCATCAGGGGGTTCGAATGAGCGACAAGCACCTGTCTTCGCAGTTCGACGCCGAACTCGGCGCGGTCTCCACGCGCGTGCTCGAGATGGGCGGCATGGCCGAGGCGCAGGTCGCGCAGGCGCTGGGCGCGCTCGCGCAGCTCGATGGCGAGGCCGCGGCCGGAGTGCTGGCGCAGGAGGCGCGCATCAACCAGATGGAGGTGCGCATCGATGCCGACCTGTGGCTGATCGTCGCGCGGCGCCAGCCGACCGCGCGCGACCTGCGGCTGCTGGTGGCGGTCAGCAAGGCGATCGCCAACCTCGAGCGCGTCGGCGACGAAGCGGCGCGCATCGCGCGCACGGTGCAGCGGCTGCTGGACAACGGCATGTCGACGCGGCTGCGTACGCCGATGGACGATCTGCAGTTTGCAGGCCGCCTCGCGGTCGCGCAGCTGCGCAAGGCGCTCGACGCCTTCGCGCGGCTGGACACCGAGGCGGCGCTCGAGGTGCTGCAGCGGGACGACCAGATCGACCGCGAATTCGACGGCCTGCTGCGCAAGCTGATCACTTTCATGATGGAGGACCCGCGCACGATCTCGGCGAGCATCGATCTGATCTTCGTCGCCAAGGCGATCGAGCGGGTCGGGGACCATGCCAAGAACCTGGCCGAGGCGACGATCTACGTCGTCAAGGGCGAAGACGTGCGCCACAACCCGTTGGCCGCCGTCGAATCGATGCTGCGCTGAGGGCGGGCGATGGCGCGGATCCTGGTGGTCGAGGACGAAGCGGCGATCGCCGAGCTGCTGGCGATGAACCTGCGCCATGCCGGGCATGAGGTCAGCCTCGCCGCCGATGCCGCGCAGGCGCAGCGCGAAGTCGACGGCGTGCTGCCCGATCTGGTGCTGCTCGACTGGATGCTGCCGGGCCTGAGCGGGCCGGCGCTGCTGCGCCGGTGGCGGTCGGTGGAGCGCACGCGGTCGCTGCCCGTGATCATGCTGACCGCGCGCGCCGGCGAGGCCGACAAGGTCAGCGGCCTGGACGCCGGCGCCGACGACTACCTGGCCAAGCCCTTTTCCAACAGCGAGCTGCTGGCGCGGGTGCGCGCGCTGCTGCGGCGCCAGGCGCCGCAGGCACTGCAGGCGTCGGTGACGATCGGCGGCCTCGTGCTCGACCCTGCCGCCCATCGCGTCAGCCACCGCGATGCCGGGGACGTGCGCGAACTGCACCTGGGCCCGACCGAGTTTCGGCTGTTGCACTACCTGATGGCGCATCCGGAGCGGGTGCACAGCCGCAGGCAGTTGCTCGACCGCGTCTGGGGCGACCACGTGTTCATCGAGGAGCGCACCGTCGACGTGCACGTGAAGCGGCTGCGCGAGGCGCTCGCCCCGGCCGGCTGCGCGCATCGGGTCGAGACGGTACGCGGCGTCGGCTACCGGATGAACGCGGCTTCGGCGACCGAGGCGCCATCGGCCGGCGGCGGTGCGCACGGCTGCGAGCCCTGACCGGCGGTGCTGCGGCATCGCGCGGCCGATGGGTGGCGGCCGATGAAGCGCCTGCTGCGGCGCCTCGGCACCCCGGCCGTGGTGGCGGCCTGCATCGCGATCGGATGGCTGACCGGTGCCTGGCTCGGACACGCGCTGACCGGCGTGCTGGCGGGCCTGTGTCTGCTGCTGGCGGCGCGGCTGGCGCAGCAGGCATTGAGCGCCGACCGATTGCTGCGCTGGCTGCGCAGCGGCGCGACCGCTGCCGAGCCGGACGACGGTGGCCGCTGGAGCGAGATCGCGCGCCAGGCGGCGCGCGCACTGGCCGAACGCGAACGCGCGCGGGTTCAGGAGCGTGACCGGCTGACGCAGTTCCTGGCGGCGGTCGACGCTTCGCCGGTGGGCGTGCTGCTGCTCGACGCCGACCAGCGCATCAGCTGGATCAGCCATGCGGCCGCCGCGCACCTCGGGCTGCAGCCGCGGCGCGACCTGCTGCAGCATGTGACCCACCTGGTGCGCGCACCGGCCTTCGTCGAGCAACTCGCCGCCGCGGACGGCGGCGCGCAGCCGGCGCTGTTCAGCAACCGGGACGGCAACCGGCTGGCGACGCTGGTGCGGCCTTACGGCGAAGGCCTGCGGCTGGTGCTGACGCAGGACGTGACCGAGCGCGAGCGTGTCGAGGCGATGCGCCGCAGTTTCGTCGCCGACGTGTCGCACGAGATCCGTACGCCGCTGACCGTGCTCGCCGGCTTCGTCGAGACGCTGCGCGATCTGCCGTTGAGCGATGCCGAGCGTGCCCGTGTGCTGGACTTGATGACGGCGCAGGCCGTGCGGATGCAACGCCTGGTCGACGACCTGCTGACGCTGGCGCGGCTCGAAGGCAACCCGCGTCCGCCGGCGGATCGTTGGCTGGCGGCGCGCACGCTGATGGAGCGGGCCCATGCAGACGGGCTCGAGCTGTCGGCGGGGCAGCACCGGCTGCGGCTGTCGGGCGGCGAAGGCGTGGAGGTCGCCGGCGACGAGGCCGAACTGCTCAGCGCGCTGAGCAACCTGGTCGTCAACGCCGTGCGCTATACGCCCGGGGGCGGCGACATCGAGATCGGCTGGTCGCACAGCCGCAGCGGCGGCGGGATCTTCGCCGTGCGCGACACCGGCATCGGCATCGCGCGCGAACACCTGCCGCGGCTGACCGAGCGCTTCTACCGCGTCGACGGCAGCCGCTCGCGCGAAACCGGCGGCACCGGCCTCGGCCTGGCGATCGTCAAGCACGTGGCGCAACGCCACGACGGCGAGATCGAGATCCGCAGCGAGCCGGGCCGGGGTTCGCTGTTCCGGCTGCTGCTGCCGGCCGCGCGCGTGCGCGGGCTCGGCGCGGCGCGCGAAGGGGACGCCGGCTGAGCGTCGTGCCGCGGCAGCCGCCCGCGCGCCTATCGGTTCGGCCAAGCGGCCGGGTCAGGGCCCGGTGCGCCGATAGATCGCCACCCGGTTGTGGCGGTCGGTCGGCCGGCGCTCGTGCGCGAGCAGCCTGAATCCGGGCGGCGGTGCAGGCTGCGCATCGTTCGGCTCGACGCGCACCAGGTAGTCGCAGCCGTCCGCCAGCGCCGACGTACGGCCGTCCACTTGCAGGCGGCCGTGGTACTCGAGCGCGGCGATCAGCGCCAGGCTCTGCGCCGGCGCGGCCAGGCAGTGGCCGGCGGGCACGTACCGGGCGATGCGCTCGGCGATCGCGCGGTTGCTGCGGGCACTGTCCAGGATCGGCAGGCCCAGCGTCAACAGCAGCACCAGGCACAGCGTCACCCCACCCGCAGGCAGCACCAGGCTCTTCCACAGCGCCTCGCGGTGGCGGCCCGTGCGCCAGCGCACCAGCCAGATCCAGCAGCCGGTCGCGGCCAGCGCCGCCAGCAGTGCCGCCCACGAGAAGCGGGGTTCGAAGTCCGCGATCTGCCGGGCGACGTTCATCGCCGGCTTGGCCGGCACGCCGGTCTGCACCGACAGGTAGATCACCCACAGCGTGCCCGCGGCCAGCGTGAACAGGATGATCGAGAAGAAGTCGATCGCCGCGCTGGTGCTGCGGTGCAGCGTCGGCAATGCGAACGCAGCGAGCACGGCAATGGGCGGCAGGCCGAGCAGCAGCGCGCGATCGGATGCGCCCATCAGCACGCTGGTGGCCATCGCCACCCCCAGCGCCGCCGCCGGCACCGCGACATGCCGGTGCTGCAGGTGTTGCCGCCAGCGCCACAGCGTCCAGGGTGCCAGCAGCCACGCCGGCCACAAGAACCACACCCACAACTTCGGGTTGCGCAGCAGGTCGCTCGCGCTGCCGGGCGGCTCGATCCGCCAGACCCAGGCGCCGAGCGCGTGCGCGAGCAGTGCGGCCGCGAGCGCGCCCGCGGCAATCCACGGCACCAGGCGGCGAACCTGCGCAAAGCCCGAGCGCCAGCACACCACGGCGCCGGCGAGCGCCAGCGCCAGGCCGAAGCTCGGCGCGCCGCTGCCGGCCAGCAGCAGCAGCGCGGCCACGGCGGCCAGGCGCGTCGGCCAGCGCCGATAGGGTGCGCCGGCCAGCGCCCACAGGAACAGCGCGGCCGCGAACAGCTGCACCAACTCCGGCGTGGTCTCGTGGCCGAGTTGCAGCAGGCCGAGGCAGGCGATCAACGCCAGCACGGCGGCGTCGGCGATCGCGCGTGCATAGTCCACCGGCGCGGCCTCGCCGCCGAAGGCGAAGGCAACCGGCTGCGCGGCCTCGGTGCGCGCGAGGTGGTAGGTGCTGTACCAGCACAGCGCCATCACCAGCGCCAGCAGCAGGGCAAACGGCAGCCGTGCGGCCAGCGCCGGATCGACCAGCGGCGACAACAGCCTGATCGCGGCCGCGCCCAGCCAGTACGGCAGCAGCGCGGCATCGACCGCAAGCCCGCCGAGCGCCGGTGAGAGCCAGGCGCTGCGGCCTTCGGCCAGGCTCAGCATCGTGCCGAAGGCGACCAGGTCGGCATTGCGCCAGGGGTCGCGGCCGAACACGCCGGGCAGCACGTAGGCCGCGCACAGCAGCAGCAGCGCCGACCGCGGCAGGCGGCGGGCGGCACGCTGGCTGACCAGGGCGGGGGAGGGCGTATTCACCGCAGCATCATGCGGCAGCGGCCGGCAGTCCCGGCGGCGCAGCAAAAAGGGCAGCCTCGGCTGCCCTTCGCGCGGGAGTGCCCGGCCTCACTTACTTCTTCAGGCCGACCTTGGCAAACTTGTTGCGGAACTTCTCGACGCGGCCGCCGAGGTTGTCCACGCTCTTCTGCGTGCCGGTATAGAAGGGATGGGTCTCGCTCGTCGTCTCGAGCTTGACCAGCGGCAGTTCGCGGCCGTCGTCGAGCTTGATCGTCTCCTTGGACGTGACGCAGGAGCGGGTGACGAACTTGAAGCCGTTGGAGAGGTCGACGAAGCAGACCTCTTTGTAGCTGGGGTGGATGCCTTCTTTCATGGCGGGTCTCGCGTCGGGTCGGGAGCCTCGCTGCCGGTTGCAGCGCACTTGCCGGTAGGGGAAACGGCGGATGGGAAACGGCGAATTATAGGCGGCACGGCCGCCTCAGCCGCCGCGACGCATCATGTCGAAGAAGTCGAGGTTGGTCTTGGTCGCTTTCATCTTCTCGAGGATGAACTCCATCGCCTCGATCTCGTCCATCGGGTACAGCAGCTTGCGCAGGATCCAGGTCTTCTGCAGGATCTCGGGCTTGAGCAGCAGCTCCTCGCGGCGCGTGCCGCTCTTGTTGATCAGGATCGACGGATACACGCGCTTCTCGGCCATGCGGCGGTCGAGGTGGATCTCGCAGTTGCCGGTGCCCTTGAATTCCTCGTAGATGACTTCGTCCATCTTCGAGCCGGTGTCGATCAGCGCGGTGCCGATGATCGTCAGGGACCCGCCTTCCTCGACGTTGCGCGCGGCGCCGAAGAAGCGCTTGGGCCGCTGCAGCGCGTTGGCATCGACGCCGCCGGTCAGCACCTTGCCGCTGGACGGCAGCACGTTGTTGTAGGCGCGCGCCAGCCGCGTGATCGAGTCGAGCAGGATGACCACGTCCTTCTTCAGCTCGACCAGGCGCTTGGCGCGCTCGATCACCATCTCGGCCACCTGCACGTGGCGCGCCGCGGGCTCGTCGAAGGTGGAGCTGATGACCTCGCCGCGCACCGTGCGCAGCATCTCGGTCACTTCCTCGGGGCGCTCGTCGACCAGCAGCACGATCAGGTGCACGTCCGGGTGGTTGGCGACGATCGCATGCGCCAGCTGCTGCATCATCACCGTCTTGCCGGTCTTGGGCTGCGCGACCAGCAGCGCGCGCTGGCCTTTGCCGATCGGCGCGATCAGGTCGATGATGCGGCTGGTGATGTTCTCCTCGCCCTTGAAGTTGTCGCGCTCGAGCCTGAACTGCTCCTTCGGGAACAGCGGCGTCAGGTTCTCGAACATGATCTTGTGCTTGTTCTCCTCGGGCGTGACGCCGTTGACGCGGTCGACCTTGACCAGCGCGAAGTAGCGTTCGCCGTCCTTGGGCACGCGCACCTCGCCCTCGATCATGTCGCCGGTGTGCAGGTTGAAGCGGCGGATCTGGCTGGGGCTCAGGTAGATGTCGTCGGTGCTCGCCATGTAGCTCGAGTCGATCGAGCGCAGGAAGCCGAAGCCGTCGGGCAGCACCTCGAGCACGCCGTCGCCGAACACCTGCTCGCCGCCCTTGGCGCGCTTCTTCATGATCGCGAACATCAGCTCCTGCTTGCGCAGGCGGCTGACGTTCTCGATCTCGAGCTGTTCGCCCATGGCGATCAGCTGCGATACGTGCAGGGCCTTCAGTTCGGACAGGTGCATCGGGGCGGGTTCCGGCGGGCTACGGCTCCCGGCCAAGGGAGCGGTCGATCATTCGGCCGAGGGCGGGAGCCGGTCGCACGGACCGGCCGCGGGTGCTGACCCGGTGGCGGTGCCGCAGAACACGATCCCTCGAAGATCAGGCCGAATCCACGGTTGCCGTCGTTCGGTGCCGCGGCCAGCGCGGCAGGCGGGGCGTGGTGGCTTCACAAGGCGCCGGCGGCCGGCAATCGGGCCGCCCGGGCGCTTCGGCGGCGGATTATAGGTGGCCGTCGATGAATGCGGTCAACTGCGCCTTGGTCAGCGCGCCGACCTTGGTGGCGGCCAGTTCGCCGTTCTTGAACAGCATCAGCGTCGGGATGCCGCGGATGCCGTACTTCGCCGGGATCTGGTTGTTCTCGTCGACGTTGAGCTTCGCGATCTGCAGCCGGCCGTCGTAGGCCTTGGACACTTCGTCGAGGATCGGCGCGATCATCCGGCACGGGCCGCACCACTCGGCCCAGTAGTCGACCAGCACCGGCTTGTCTGACCGGATCACCTCGGTCTCGAACGACGAATCGGACACTTGCTTGATGAGGTCACTGCTCATGCGGGGCACCCTCCGGAAACCGCTGGCGCTGTCCGCGCCGGCACGCGGCGATTCTGACACAGCGCTGCCGGCGGCCGCGAACTGCACGGGGTTCGCCGCGCAGTTCCGGCCGTCGCGCCGTGGACTCGCGCGCTCCAATTGCAACGGGCGACGAGGCCCCGACAGGCATGGTCATGTCCGATCGCGTACCACCCGCGGCGCCACGCGGCGCCGATGCGCCGGCCGCGCACCGCTTCGGCCGTTTCGTGCTGACCGCGCTCGAGGGCAAGAGCCGCCGCACGATGGTCTGGCGGGCGCAGGACCCGCAGCGCGGCGAGCCGATGCTGCTCGTGCTGCCGCGCGAGCGGCCGGCCGACGCTGCGGCCGTGCAGGCGTGGCTGGCCGGTGTGCGGCGCGCCGGGCGCATCACGCACCCGCACCTGGCCGGCCTGCTGGAGGCCGGCAGCGTCGAGCGCTGGCCCTATGCGCTGTACGCCTGCGGTGCAGGCGCGACGCTCGCGCGGCTGCTCGCCGACCGGACGCCGAGCGTGATCGAGGCGGTGCGCATCATCGCGGCGGCGGCCGAAGGGCTGGCCAGTGCGCACGATGCCGGGCTGGCGCATCACGATTTGCAGCCCCAGCTGGTGCTGCTCGGCGACGATCATGTACCTCGCCTGTTCGGGCTGCAGGCGGGTGCCGCACCGGGCGACGATACCGGTGCCGCGGCGGCCGCGCCCGCGTTGACCCATGTCGATGCGCTGCAACTGCAGGCGCAACGCACAGCCGCGCGCCACGACGTGCTGGCGCTGGGCCTGCTGCTGCAACAGTTGCTGGCAGGCAAGCCGTGGGACGACGAAGGCGACGTGACGGCGCTGGCCGACCGATTGCCGCCGATCGGCCGCGAGCTGGTGCGGCTGCCCTGGAACCCGGCGCGGCCTGTTCCCGAAGCGCTTCGGGCGATCGCCAATCGTGCCACCGACCGGCAGCCGCGGCAGCGCTACGGCAGTGCGCGTGCGCTGCAGCGGGCGCTCGAAGGCTGGCTGCAGGCCGAAGGCGGAGCCGGCGGCGGCCCGATCGCGTTGGTGCTCGACCGGCTGCATGCGGCCGGGACGCTGCCGGCCGCGCCGGGTGCGGCGCAACGGGTCGCCCGCCTGGCGCTGATGCACAGGCAGCGCACCGTCGAGTTGGCCGAACTGGTGCTGCAGGATGTCGGGTTGTCGCTGGAGCTGCTGCGCTGGGTCAACAGCGCACAGCTGCGCGATCTTCACGCCGCCGGCCATGGGCCGATCCTGACGGTGCGGCGGGCGATCGCGATGATCGGGCTGGACGGCGTGCGCCGCGTCGCGCTCGGCCTGCGCGACTGGCCCGGCCCGCTCGACAGCGGTTCGGCGCAGGTGCTCGCGCGGCGGATCGAGCAGGCGCAGCGCGCGGCCGGCTGGGCCCGTGCATTGCGCCCGCCCGGCTACGACGACGAGGTCGTCGGGCTGATCGCGCTGCTGCAGAACCTTGGCCGTCTGGTCTGCGCCTATCACCTGCCCGACGAGATGCGCCAGATCGAGCGGCTGATGCAATCCCTGCCGGACGCGCGCGGCGAGGCGCAGCCGGGCATGGACGAAGTGTCGGCCGCCTGCGCCGTGCTGGGCTGCGACCTGGAGACGCTGGGCGCGGCCGTCGCGCGCGAATGGGGTCTTGACGATGCGGCGCTGCCGCTGCTGCGCCGGCTGCCGGTCGACACGCCGCCGCGCAGCGCCGGCTGTGACGATGCCGTGCTGCGCGCGGTGGCCAGCTGTGCGAACGAGTGCGGCGACGCGATGCTGCTCGACGGCCCTGCGCGGCAGGCGGCGCTGCGGCGCGTTGCCCAACGCTACGCGCGCGTGCTGCGGCTGACCTTGCGCGATCTCGAGCAGGCGCTCGGACTGACGCCGGCGGCGACGCGCAATCCGGGTCCGGGCGCTGCCGGCGATCCCGGCGAGCCGGAAGAGCCCGGCCGCGGTGCGCAGATGCGGGAAGGGTGACGAGCCTTACCCCCGGCACTGGTCACAACGGTTAGGGCTGCTTCGTTCCCGACCTGACCCGGTTGGCCGCGCTTCCATGCGAGGAGGCCCGTCGCGGCCGATTGTAGGTGACGGCCGATGCAGCTGACGGCCGGTACCGGTGCGGCCGGCGCAGGTGCTGCAAGCGCTGCCGCGCTCGGTGCCGGCCGGGCTCGTGTGCCCGCGTGCCGAGCCGGCCGTCAGCGCAACTGCAGCTCGCCGGCGTCGTAGTGCAGCCCCAGCGGCTCGACCCGCAATTCCTTTTCCCCCGCCTCGACGTGCCCCGCGACCAGCGCCTGCAGCCCGCAGGCCGCGGCAACCTCCACCGTGCGCGCCGCGTCGGCGGCGGCGACGTACAGCGCGAAGCCGGCGCCCATGTTGAGCGTGCCGTAGGCCTCGTGGTCGCCCAGCCCGGCGTGCTGCTGGATGAAGCGCAGCACCGCAGGCACCTCGGGCACGCAATCGATGCGGTAGCGCAGCGGCTTCGGGTGGCGCAGCAGCTTGCGCCAGCCGTGGCCGGTGATGTTGGCGGCGTAGTGCGGCGTGATGCCGGCGCGGTGCAGCGCCTCGGTCAGCGGCGCGTAGAGCACGGTGGGCGCGAGCAGCGCGGCGCCGTAGCTCAGCCCGGGCGAGACCTCGCTCAGCCAGCCGCCGGGCAGCCGCTCGACCAGCTTGCGCGCCAGGCTCAGCCCGTTGGCGTGGATGCCGCTGGAGGCCACCAGCACGATCGCATCGCCCGGCCCCAGGCGCTCGCCCAGCGTCAGCCGCGACTTCGGGTTGACGATGCCGGTGCAGGCCGCGGCCAGGTCGATGCGGCCGGCTTCGACGATGCCGGCCAGCGCCGGGGTCTCGCCGCCGCCCCAGGCGATGCCGCAGGCCTCGCAGGCGCGCTGCCAGCCGGCGACCAGCGCCTGCGCGCGCTCGCGGTCGGCGAACCACTCGGAGCCGCCGGCCGCCCAGTAGGCCTGGACCACCAGCGGCGTCGCGCCGACGGTGATCAAGTCGTTCACCGCCATCGCGATCGTGTCCTGCGCGATCGCGTCGTACCAGCTGCGCCCGGTCAGCCGCGCCATCTCGTCGGCGACCAGTGCCTTGCTGCCCAGGCATTCGACGATGCTCGCCAAGTAGAACGGCCCGACGTCGATGACGTAGGCCGATTCGCCGCGCGAGGCCGCGACTTCGGCGAAGCCGTGGCCGTGCAGCTGCGCCGCGGTGGCGGCGGCGCTGCGCTGCGCGGCCACCTTCAGCGGGTCGATCAGGTCGTAGTCGATGCCGGCGGCGCGGTAGTCGAGCGCGGGCGCGGCAGTGCCGGAGGGCGGGGCGGACATGCGGACGGACGTGGCATCAACGATAGGGACGGCGCCGGCGCGCAGCGCATGCGCCGCAGGCCGGCGCCGCGCGATTATCGGCGCGCACGCCGCGGGGCGGACGGCCACTGCGCGCGCGCCTGTCGGGCGGGAGCCGGCCCGTAGAATGGCCTGTATGTCCTATGTCGTGCTCGCGCGCAAGTACCGGCCGCGCAGTTTCGCGCAGATGGTGGGGCAGGAGCACGTGGTGCGCGCGCTGGCCAATGCACTCGCGCAGCAGCGGCTGCACCACGCGTATCTGTTCACCGGCACGCGCGGCATCGGCAAGACCACGGTGTCGCGCATCCTCGCCAAGTGCCTGAACTGCACCGGCGCCGACGGCCGCGGCGGCATCACCGCCGAGCCCTGCGGCGTGTGCAGCGCCTGCGTCGAGATCGACGAGGACCGCTACATCGACTACATCGAGCTCGACGCCGCGTCCAACCGCGGCATCGACGAGGCGCGCGAGCTGATCGACCGCGCCGCCTACAAGCCAGGAATCGGCCGCTTTAAGGTCTTCATGATCGACGAGGCGCACCAGCTGACGAAGGACGCATTCAGCGCGCTGCTGAAGACCCTGGAGGAGCCGCCCGAGTACTTGAAGTTCGTGCTGGCCACCACCGACCCGGAGAAGATGCTGCCCACCGTGCTGAGCCGCTGCCTGCAGTTCAACCTGCGGCCGATGGCGCCGCAGGTGGTGGCCGCGCATCTCGAACACATCCTGCGCTCCGAAGCCGTGGCGCACGACGCCGCCGCGCTGCGGCTGCTGGCCCGGGCGGCGCGCGGCTCGATGCGCGATGCGTTGTCGCTCGCCGATCAGGCCATCGCCTACGGCGGCGGGCGTTTCGACGAGGCCGGCGTGCGCGCGATGCTCGGCAGTGTCGACGGAACCCACGTGGCGGCGCTGGTCGAGGCGGTCGCGCAGCGCGACGGCCCGGCGCTGCTGCGGCGCGTGGAGCTGCTGCGCGGCCTGGGGTTGTCGGCCGAGGGCACGCTGGAGTCGATGGCGCTGCTGCTGCAGCACATGGCAGTCGAGCAGGCGGTGCCGGGAGCGCTCGACGCCGAGGATCCGGATCACGAAGACCCGCGCCGGCTGGCGCCGCTGCTGCCGCCCGACGAGACCCAGTTGCTGTACAGCATCGTGCTGCAGGGCCGGGGCGAGCTGGCGTTGATGGCCGACGAGTACGCGGCGCTGACCATGGTGCTGCTGCGCATGCTGGCCTTCGCGCCGGCGGCCGAGGCGGCAGCGCCTGCTGCTTCGCCGCCGACGGCCGTGCCGGCGGCTGCGGCAGCGCAGGGTGACGCTGCGTCGAGTTCCGCACTGCCGAGTTCCGCGCCGTTCGGCGGGCATCGCGCGCAGCGCACCGCCGCTGCCGCATCGCCGGCGGCGGCCCCGGCCGCGCCGGCCGTCTGCGAGCCTGCGCCGCCGCGCGGTGCCGCTGCATCGGCGCCTGCGGCCGCGCAGCCGCCGATGCCGTCCGCCAAAGCGCACGCGCAGCCTGTGCTCGGCGAGCCGCCGCCCTGGGTCGAGGAAAACCCGCCCGATGACGCCGCGGCGCCGCCGGCGAGTGCCGCGCTGCGCGCGGCTTCGGCGCCGGCGCTGGCGGTGCCGGCGGCGGCCAGGCCGCCCGATGCGCCTGCGGCGCTGGTGCCCACCGCGCTGGGCGGGCAGTGGCGGGCGCTGGTCGAGCGGCTGGCCGCTGCCGGCGCAATCGCGGCGCTGGTGCGCGAACTGGCCTGGCAGGCCGGGCTGGAGACGGTGGACGACACGGCGCAGCCGCCGTGCTGGCAGTTGCGCGTCGAGCGCGAATCGCTGCGCACCGATGCGCTGCGCGACAAGCTCGCGGCGGCATTGCAGGCCGAACTCGGGCATCCGGTGCGGCTGCAGCTGCTGGCCGGCGCGCCCGGCGATTCGCCGGCCCGGCGCGATGCGGCCGAGCGCGCCGCACGCCAGCGCCGGGCCGAGCAGACGATCCGCGACGACCCGCTGGTGCAGGCGCTGATGGCGCAGTTCAAGACCGCGCGCATCGTGCCCGGTTCGATCAAACCCTTGTAGCGAAGGAACGCAGACGATGATGAAGAACCAGCTCGCCGGGCTGATGAAGCAGGCCCAGGCCATGCAGGACAACCTGAAGCGCGCGCAGGACGAGCTCGCCACCCTCGAAGTCGAAGGCCAGTCGGGCGCAGGGCTGGTGAAGGTGGTGATGACCTGCAAGCACGACGTGCGCCGGGTCGCCATCGACCCGAGCCTGCTCGCCGAAGACAAGGACATGCTCGAGGACCTGATCGCCGCGGCGTTCAACGACGGCCTGCGCCGCGCCGAGGCCTTGAGCCAGGAAAAGCTCGGCAAGCTCACCGCCGGGCTGGCGCTGCCGCCGGGCATGAAGCTGCCGTTCTGAGCCGGGCGCTCCCGCGCGGCGGATGCCCGGTCGATGGGCGGCGAGCAGGTACTCGACGAGCTGGTGGAGGCCTTGCGCCGCCTGCCCGGCGTGGGGGCCAAGTCGGCGCAGCGCATGGCCTACCACCTGCTGCAGCACGACCGCCAGGGCGCTGCGCGGCTGGCGCAGGCGCTGGAGCGGTCCGCGCTGCGGCTGCACCACTGCGCGCGCTGCCACACCTTCACCGAGCACGACCTGTGCGCGATCTGCCGCGATCCCGGCCGCGACCCGCGGCTGCTGTGCGTGGTGGAGACGCCCGCCGATCTGGCGGCGCTGGAGCGCAGCAACAGCTACCGCGGCCTGTATTTCGTGCTGATGGGGCGCCTGAGCCCGCTCGACGGCATCGGCGTGCACGACATCGGCGTGCAGCCGCTGCTGCAGCGCGCTGCCGACGGCACGGTCGCGGAAGTGATCCTCGCCACCGGCTTCAGCGCCGAAGGCGAGGCCACCGCGCATGTGCTGGCCGAGGCGCTGCGCGCACGCGGGTTGAAGGTCACGCGGCTCGCGCGCGGTGTGCCGGCGGGCAGCGACCTCGAATACGTCGATCTGAGCACGATCGCGCACGCGCTGGTCGATCGGCGCTGAAGCGCGCGCCGCGCGTGCGCCGCCGGTGGTGCAGTTGCGCGGCCCCCTACAGCCGGGCTTCGCGGCGCGTGCCGTTGCTGCTGGCGATCGGGCGCTGCGGCGCCTTGTTCGCGGCCACCGGAGCCCGGCTGCCCGACTTGGCGCTCGCGGCGGCCGGGGCCTTGGCGGCAGCCGATCGGCCTGCCGCGGCGGCCGGCTTGGCCGCGGCGCTGCGCGATGCCGGCCGCGCGGCCGTGCGCGCCGGCCCGGCCGCCACCGGCTTGTAGACCACGATCGTCTGCCCGGACTTGAACACGGCCGTCGGCGGCACGCCGTTCCACTGCGCGACCTGGTCGGAGCCGACGCCATAGCGGTGCGCGATCGCCGCCACCGACAGCCCCGACCTGCCGGCGCGCAGCGTGATGCGCTTGCCCGGCGGGCGGTCGGGTGCGAGCTGCATCGTCGCGTTGTCGGCCACGGCCTCGGGGACGTCGGCGTTGTGTCGGCCCTGGCGCGGCACCAGCAGCGTCGATCCGGCCTTGATCACCATGCCCGCCGGGATGCGGTTGACGCTGCGCAGATCGGCCTCGTCGATGCCGAGATGCTGCGCGGCTTCGGCCGGCTTCAGGGTGCGCGGCGCGACCCAGGCCGTCCAGGTGG
>JAFEFZ010000305.1 GCA_018240325.1 Pseudomonadota bacterium | reverse complement strand
AGGCGTACGCCAGCTTGCGGTCGCTGCGGCGGAAGTTGCCGGCCTTGACCAGGCCGCGGTCGAGCAGGGAATGCAGCACGTAGTGGGTCTTGCCCAGGCTCAGGCCCAGGGTGTCGGAAAGCTCCCGTTGCGACAGCTCGGGCTGTTGCTCCAGCAGCCGCAGCACGGCCAGTTTGGCGGCTTCGGCATCACCATGCGCAACGGCAATCGGCGGGTCGTCGCTTCGGCGTTCAATCATTGAACAGCGGATTGTAGGGCAGCGCCGCCGGCTGCCGCGTCAGGACGCAAGGCGCGCCGCCAATCTTCTGCGTCCCGGCCAGCGTGAAAGAGGAACCCACCCTGCGGCAGGCGGCACAAGGTCAGCGGCCGAGTGCCGCCCGCAGCCGTGCCACTTCCGGCGCGGCGGCAGGGTCGCGACCCGCCTCGCGCCACTTGTGCCGGATCAGGACGAAGACGGCGAGCAGCATGAAGGCGACGAACGTGCTGCCCACCGCCATCAGGGCCCGCTTGGGTTTGCTCTTGTATTCCGGCGTCGTCGCAGGGTCGACCACCTGGATCAGCGCACCTTCGCGGCTTTCGTCCACCCGGGCCAGCTCGTACTGGCGTGCAAACAGTTCGAAAAGCGCCTCGCGGTACTTGAACTCGCGGTAGTTGGAGATGTAGTCGGTGGCCTCGCCCTTCTCGCTGGCGGCTTCCAGCCGCGCCAGCTGGGAGCGCAGCGCCGCGAGTTCGTCGAGTTGCTGCCGCAACTCAGGGGCACCGTCTGCGAGCGTGCTGCGCAGCACTTGCGCGCGCACCTCGGCAGAGGTGATCTGGGCCTTGAGGCGAGCGTAGCTTTCGGCGGCCGCCTTCGGCTCGGCGCGCATCGCAGCCACGTCGAAGCCGGTCGCTTGCAGCGCCTTCTGCGCCTTGGCGAGGTTGTCGCGCGCTTCCTTGAGCTCCTTCTCGAAGAAGGCCCGGCGCTGCTGCGCCTCGCTGACGGCCAGCACCGAGGTGAGGCGCTTCAGTTCCTCGACGTACGTGTTCGCCAGGTCGGCCGCGCGCTGGGCCTCGTGATCATCGACTTCGATCGTGATCAGCCCGTCCTTCTTGCCGATCGTGATACGCGTGTGGGCTTCGAGTGCGTTCCTGGCCTGGAAGCGGTAGTCGGCTTTGTAGACCCGCATCAGGTCGAACTGGTCCACCATCCGGTCGGTGGCATTCACACTCTGCATCAGCGCGACGTACTGGTCGGCCGGGCTCTTGAGACTGCCGCCGGCGCCTGCCAGCCCGGCCAGCCCCCCCAGCGACTGCAGCGCGGCGGTTAGGCCGCTTTGCTGCTGCTGCGGCGGCAGCATGGTCGTCCGCGCCGTGTAGGTCACCGGCACGATGAATGCGACGCCCAGCGCCAGCAGTCCGGCGGCCAGCGAGCCGAAGACGAGCAGCTTCCAGTGCGCGAGCAGCGGCAGCAGCAGGTCGAGCAGCTGCACGCCGTCGTCCTCGGGGGTTTCGAATTCCGTGTCGTCGGGGCGGGATGTCATCGCGGGGCGGTTGTTCGGCATCAATTCGTCAACGTCACGAACGCCGCCACGCCCAGTGCAAACTGGTACAGGATCTGCGTCCAGTCCTTCACGTTCTGGATCACGGTGGTCTTGTCGAGCTGCTCGGGCACGAACAGGGTGTCGCCGGGCAGCGCCGGCGTGCGCTCGAACTGGTCGCTCAGCCCGCTGCCCCAGGTCTTGACCTGCAGGTTGCTGACCACCGTGCCGTTGGCGCGCAGCACGAAGGTGCCGCCCTTGTCGGCGCCGCCGGTGGGGCCGCCGGCCATGCGCAGGTAGTCGGCCAGGTTGCGGCCGGGCTCGCGCAGGTAGTTGCCGGCGTTGAACACGCTGCCGAACACGCCCACGCTGGTGGGCTCCGATGGCACCAGCAGCCGGTCGCCGTCTTCCAGCACCAGGTTGGGCAGTTCGCGGCTGTCGGGCGGAATCTGCAGCACCACGCGCCCGGTCGGCCGGATCGCGCGCAGGCGCTCCAGCAGCCGCTGCGTGCCTGCCACCCGGCCGGCCTGCGCGGCGGCCTCGTCGGCGCTGGCCACACGCTGGGTCGAGGTGGCCAGGGAGATGTCGGTCTCGAGGTTGCGCAGCGCGCGCTCGTAGTTCTCCTGCTGGGTCAGGCGCACGCTCTCGCGCGTGAAATCGGTGCCGAACACGAAGGCGCCGGGGGTGAAGCCGCCGGCGGCGGCCAGCGCATCGGCGATCGTGCTCTGCGGCGGCAGCACGTAGTCGCCCGGGCGCGCCACTTCGCCTTCCACCCGCACGCGCTTGTTCTGGCGCAGCAGCGGCGCGGCCACGTTGGCCATGTTGAAGGCGCGCAGCACGTCGCCGTTGCGCAGCTCGGTCTTGGCGGCCTGCGCGGCTTCCACCTCGACCACGCGCACGGTGGCGCGCTCGTCCATGCGCTCGATCGAGAACTTCGAGGTCAGGGCCACCGGCGAGGTGCCGCCGGCCATGCGCAGCACGTCGGCCACGGTCTCGCCCGGCTTCAGCTCGAAGATCGCCGCGCGGTTGACGCTGCCGATCGCCGCCGTCTGCGGCCCGATCGGGCCGACGTGCACCACGTCCTCGGCCTGCAGCAGGCGGTCGCCGCTGCGGTCGCCCTTGAGCAGCAGGTCGTAGAAGTCGAGCGTGCTCACCACCTGGCCGCCGCGGCGCAGCGTGATCTGGCGGAAGCTGCCCGAAGCCGCCGGCCCGCCGGCCTTGACCACCGCGTTGGCCACGCTCGACAGCGCCGTCATCGTGTAGGCGCCCGGGCGCACGGCGAAACCGGTGACGAACACGCGCACGCCGCGCAGCTGGCCCAGCGACACGCTCAGCTCGAAGTTGCGGAAGGTTTGCGCGACGCGCTTGGAGATCACCGCCGGCAGCTCCGCGTAGCGCACGCCCGAGACCATGATCGCGCCCACGCGCGGCACGGTGATGCGGCCCGAGCGGTCGACGAACAGGCGCAGGTCGGCATCCACCGACCCCCAGATCGTCAGCACGATCTCGTCGCCGGCCGAGATCACGTAGTCGGGCGGCACCAGCGGGTTGTAGTCGATGGCATCGGCGCCGCGCACGGTGGCGGTCATCAGGTCGGCGCCCAGGCGGCGGATGCGCGCCGGCGGCGGCGTCGCGCCGGGCGCCACCAGCACCTGCTGGGCGCCCGGCTGGCCGCCCGGCAGGGCCAGCAGGTCGGGCACGCCGGCGATGCGGTTCACGTAGATCTCGAACTCGCTGGGCGGTTGCGGCGCCGGCAGCGGCTCCATCAGTTGTAGGTCGAAGGCCGATCGGCCGGCTGCCTGCGACCGGGTCGCGGCCGAGGGCTGCGGCGCCGCCTCGCGCAGCCGCACCGGCCCCTGGACGCCGGTGTCGGCGCTGCCCTGCATCGCGTTGCCGGTGTCGGCGGCAGTCTGGCGCGACGGATCGATCTGCGCCCAGGCTGCAAGGCCGGCAAGCGCCAGCGCGGTGGCGACCAGTCCGCGCCGCAGGCTGGCGCGCAAGGGCAGGGCAGGGCAGGTGGGGGCGGTCGATGCTGGGGTCATGCGCGGGGGCGGATGGCGGCGGGCGGCGGCCGCAGGGGGCCGCGGCGGGCGCGGGCGGATGCGGACACGTGCGGCGGCGGTTGGTGCCGCGGCGGCCGCGGAGCGGCCGGAACCACGGCCGGGGCCATGGCCGGGAGCGGATTCTAGCGGCGCCGGGCGCAGCGCCCCGGGCTCCTAGAATCCCGGGCATGCTGATCCTGATCGTGGCGTTCGTGGTCTCGCTCGGGCTGACGCTGCTGCTCGTGCACTCGGCCAACGTGCACGCCCATCTGTCGCACGACAGCGACCTGTCGGGCCCGCAGAAGTTCCACGCCAAGCCGGTGCCGCGCATCGGCGGCGTGGGCATCGCCGCCGGCCTGGCCGCCGGCGCCGGCGCCATCGCGCTGCACGATGCGGCGGCCGGCCGGCTGGCCTTCGCGCTGCTGGCCTGCGGGCTGCCGGCCTTCGCGGCCGGCGTCACCGAAGACCTGACCAAGGCGGTGAGCCCGCTGCGCCGGCTGCTGGCCACCGCGGTGTCGGCGCTGCTGGCGGTGTGGTGGATCGACGGCGTGATCGAGCGCACCGCAATCCCCGGGCTCGACTGGATCGTGTCGTTCCCGATCGGCGCCGCACTGGTCACGACCTTCGCGGTCACCGGCGTGGCCAATTCGGTGAACATCATCGACGGCTTCAACGGCCTGGCGTCGATGTGCGCGGTGCTGATCCTGCTG
The DNA here is from genome assembly GCA_018240325.1 of Pseudomonadota bacterium. Lineage (GTDB taxonomy): Bacteria > Pseudomonadota > Gammaproteobacteria > Burkholderiales > Burkholderiaceae_C > Rubrivivax. Next base: position 39,781 of record JAFEFZ010000305.1, on the reverse strand, counting down.
TGCCTGGCCTATGTCGGCTTCCAGGTCGACGACCTGCACATCGCCTGGCTGGCGCTGGCCGGCGCGGGCGCGATGCTCGGCTTCTTCGTGTGGAACTTCCCCGCGGGGCTGATCTTCCTGGGCGACGGCGGCGCCTACTTCGTGGGCTTCTACATCGCCGAGATCGCGATCCTGCTGCTGCACCGCAACCCGCTGGTGTCGCCGATGTTCCCGCTGCTGCTGTGCATCTACCCGGTGTTCGAGACGGTGTTCTCGATCTACCGCCGCCGCGTGCTGCGTGCGCAGCCTTCGAGCATGCCCGACGGCATCCACCTGCATTCGCTGATCTACCGCCGCGTGATGCGCTGGGCGGTGGGCAACCGCAGCGCCAAGGCGCTGACGCGGCGCAACTCGATGACCAGCCCGTACCTGTGGCTGCTGTGCATGTTCGCGGCAATCCCGGCAGTGTTGTTTTGGGACAACACGCCGGTGCTGATGGTGATGATCGTGCTGTTCGGCTTCACCTACGTGGCGCTGTACTGGCGCATCGTGCGCTTCCGCTCGCCGCGCTGGATGGTGTTCCGCCGCTGAAGGCGGCTGCTGGGGGCTGCTCCTCAACGCCGTGTAAGGCGGCAGCGGATAATCCGCCTTGCATGACTGATTCAAACCAAGCCGGTACGCCCGGCAATGCGGGCGAGGCCGCACCGGCCCCCCGCTTCGACACCCTGGCGCTCGACGCCAAACTGCTGCAGGCAGTGTCCGACCAGGGCTACACCTCGATGACGCCGATCCAGGCCAAGGCCATCCCGGTGGTGCTGGCCGGGCGCGACGTGATGGGCGCCGCCCAGACCGGCACCGGCAAGACGGCGGCCTTCTCGCTGCCGCTGCTGCAGAAGATGCTGCGCCACGAAAACGCCAGCATGTCGCCCGCGCGCCACCCGGTGCGCGCGCTGGTGCTGGCGCCCACGCGCGAGCTGGCCGACCAGGTGGCGGCCAACGTGCTCGCCTACGCCAAGCACACCCGGCTGCGCAGCGCGGTGGTCTTCGGCGGCATCGACATGAAGCCGCAGACGCTGCAGCTGAAGGCCGGCGCCGAGGTGCTGGTGGCCACGCCGGGCCGGCTGCTCGACCACATCGAGGCCAAGAACTGCGTGCTCAACCAGGTCGAGTACGTGGTGCTCGACGAAGCCGACCGCATGCTCGACATCGGCTTCCTGCCCGACCTGCAGCGCATCCTGGCCTACCTGCCCAGGCAGCGCCAGACGCTGCTGTTCTCGGCCACCTTCTCGCCCGAGATCAAGCGGCTGGCGCAGAGCTACCTGCAGGATCCGGTGACGGTGGAAGTGGCGCGGCCCAACGCCACCGCCTCCACCGTCGAGCAGCACTTCTACAGCGTCGCCGACGACGACAAGCGCGCCGCGGTGCGCCAGGTTCTGCGCCAGCGCGAGCTGGCGCAGGCGCTGGTGTTCGTCAACAGCAAGCTCGGCTGCGCGCGGCTGGCGCGCTCCTTCGAGCGCGACGGCCTGCGCACCAACGCGCTGCACGGCGACAAGTCGCAGGACGAGCGGCTGAAGGCGCTGGACGCCTTCAAGCGCGGCGAGGTCGACGTGCTCGTGGCCACCGACGTGGCGGCGCGCGGGCTGGACATCGCCGACCTGCCGGCGGTGTTCAACTTCGACGTGCCCTTCAACGCGGAAGACTACGTGCACCGCATCGGCCGCACCGGCCGCGCCGGCGCTTCGGGGCTGGCGGTCACGCTGGTGTCGCGCGACGACCTGCGCGGCGTGGCCGAGATCGAGAAGCTGATCAAGCGCAAGATCGAGATCGAGGCCTTCGAGCTCGAAGACGACCGCCCGCGCCGGCCGCGGCGCAGCGCCGACGACGAGCGCCGCGGGCGTGACGATGACCGCCGCGGCCGCGACGACGAGCGCCGCGACCGCGAGCGCCGCAGCCGCTGGGAGCCGCCGCCGGCGCCGGTGATTGCCGACCCGTTCTTCGACCGGCCCTACGAGCCCGCGGCCGCCGACACGCCGGCCTGGGAGCTTGCCCATGCGGCCATGTCGGCAGCCCCCGCCGCACACCGGCCGGGCTCGGCCAACATCCGTGCGCGGCGCAAGACGCCGGCGCTGCTGGGCGGCAACGGCTGAAGGACGCCCTCCGGCGACGGCCGTCCAAGGCTGCTGAACGCCGCCCGAGGCCGCTGAAGGCCGCACCCTGCGGCCGCGCATCACGGCTGCCGCGGCTTCAGGCCAGCAACGCAAACACCGCGGGCAGCCGGTCGGGCAGCGTTTGCGGCGCGACGCGCCAGGCGGCGACCGTGGCGCTGCGGGTGAAGCCCGCCGGCAGCGTCAACCCGCAGCTAACCGACAGCCGGGTGCCGGCATCCAGTGTGTCGAGCAGCGCCCGCAGCAGCGCCGCGTTGCGGTAGGGCGTCTCGATCATCAGCTGCGTCTGGCCGAGCCGGCGCGACGCGGTCTGCAGCTCGCGGATGCGCGCCGCGCGCGCCGCCGGCTCCTGCGGCAGGTAGCCGACGAAGGCGAAGCTCTGGCCGTCCAGGCCGCTGGCGGCCAGCGCCAGCACGATCGCGCTGGCGCCGGGCAGCGGCAGCACCGGCACGCCCGCGGCGTGGGCCGCGGCCACCAGCGCGGCGCCGGGGTCGGCCACGCCGGGCAGCCCGGCTTCGCTCAGCAACCCCAGGTCGCGCCCGGCCAGCGCCGGTGCCAGCAGGCCGCGCCAGTCGGGCGCCGGCGCGCGCGCGGCGGCGCCGCCCTTGGGCGGGCGCGGCAGCTCGCGGATGTCGATCGCCTGCAGCGGCAGCGCCAGCGGCACCACCGCCTGCACGCGCTTGAGCAGTGCGCGCGCGCTGCGCGCGTCCTCGACCACCCAGTGGGCGAGCGCGGCGGCTTGCTGCAGCACGCCGTGCGGCAGCAGCTCGGTGATCGGCAGCGGCTCGGCGCCGTGGTCGAGCGCGTTGGGCACCAGCAGCAGCCGGCCGGTGGCTGCCTTCATGCCGCGCCGCTGCGCAACGGCTCGATGCCGGCCAGGCGCAGCAGCTCGCAGGTGCGGATCAACGGCAGGCCGACGAGCGCGGTCGGGTCGTCGGACTCGATCGCGCCGAGCAGCGCGATGCCCAGCGCCTCGCACTTGGCGGCGCCGGCGCAGTCGTAGGGCTGCTCGGCGCGCAGGTAGCACTCGATCTCGGCGTCGGCGAGGCGGCGAAAGCGCACGCGCACCGGCGCCAGCCGCACCTGCTCGAAGCCGGCGGCCGCGTGCGCCACCGCCACCGCGGTGTGGAAGATGACGAGCCGGCCGCTCATGCGCTGCAGCTGCGCCGCCGCGCGCGCGTGCGTGCCCGGCTTGCCGATCGCGCCGCCGTCGAGTTCGGCCACCTGGTCGGAGCCGATCACCACCGCCTGCGGCTGCAGCGCCGCGACGGCGCGCGCCTTGGCCAGCGCCAGCCGCTGCGCCAGCGCCGCCGGCGGCTCGTCAGGCAGCGGTGTCTCGTCCACCTGCGGCGCACGCACCTCGAAGGGCAGGCGCAGCCGCTGCAGCAGGTCGCGCCGGTACGGCGAGGTCGAAGCCAGGATCAGGGGCGGATTCATCGCGGCGATTGTCCCAAGCTTCGCCGGCATCGCCGTGCCCTGACGGCAGCGCCCGGACGGTTGCGCCCGGACGGTTGCGCTCGGACGGCCGCACGGCGGCATCGCGGCGCTGCGGCGTCGCTGCGCGCCCCTCGGCCGCTACACTGCCCGCGATGGACGCCAGCGCCTTCGATCCCCGCCGTCTCGACATCGCCGCTTTCGCGCGCGCCGGCGGCGCGCTGCAAGGCGAATGGCCGCTGGCCGGCTTCGGCCGCCTGCTGGCCGACGCGCAGCCTGCGCCGCAAGCTGAGGCCGTGGTGGGCTGGTCGGCGCAGGGCGAGTGCCGGCAGGCGGCCGGCAGCGAGCCGCAGCTGTGGCTGCGCCTGCGCGCGCACGCGGCGGTCGAACTGCGCTGCCAGCGCTGCCTGCAGCCGCTGGCGGTGCCGATCGACGTCGATCGCCGTCTGCGCTTCGTCGAGGGCGAGGCCGAGGCCGAGCGGCTGGATGCCGACAGCGACGACGACGTGCTCGCGCTCGAGCCGGCGCTCGACCTGCACGCGCTGGTCGAAGACGAGCTGATCCTCGCATTGCCGCTGGTGCCGCGGCACGACGACTGCAGCCTGCCGGCAGGCGCCGATGCCGGCGACGGGCTCGCGCGCGCGCATCCGTTCGCCGCGCTGGAAGCGCTGCGTCGGCGCGATCCGACGTGACGCGTTGCGGCAGCCAGCCAGCCCGGCCTCGAGGCCGGCCGCTATAATGCCCGGCTTTGCCCGGCGCGCGCCTGCGCCGGGGCAGCGCTGCCCAGAACGGCAGCAGTCAGCGCATCGCCGGCCGTTTCGGGCAGCGGGGCGCCGGCGGCCGGTTGCGGCCGCCGCAGGTGTCCGGCCCGCCGCCGCCGGAACAGGAGTCGTGAACCATGGCCGTCCAGCAGAACAAGAAGTCGCCGTCCAAGCGCGGCATGCACCGCTCGCACAATGCGCTGAGCCGCCCCGGCACGGCGATCGAGCCGACCACCGGCGAAGTGCACCTGCGCCACCACATCAGCCCGACCGGCTTCTATCGCGGCCGCAAGGTGCTGAAGTCGAAGACCGACGCCTGAGCGGCACGGTTGCCGTGCGCGCGGCGAGCGCGCCGGCATCGCCGCCGCCGGCGGCTCGACCCGCCCGCTCCCGCCGCGTGCAACCCAGGGTTGCGCCGGCCGCGCCCTTCCCCTACCGTGCAGTGCCGGCAGCCGGGTCGCCGCTGCGGCCGCACGCTGAAGACCTGAACGCTTGAACGCGCCGCGCCCGCCGTGAGCCACCCACCCGCACCCGAGCCGCTGGCCGAAGTCTGCCTGGCCGTGGACTGCATGGGCGGCGACCACGGCGCGGCCGTCACGCTGCCGGCCTGCCGCGCGTTTCTCGAATCACACCCGCAGGCGTCGCTGCGCCTGGTCGGCACCGCCGAGGCGCTGGCCGCCGCGCGCGACTGGCCGCGCTGCACGCCGGTGACGGCGACCGAGGTCGTGACGATGGACGATCCGGTGGAGACGGCGCTGCGCCGCAAGAAGGAATCGTCGATGCCGGTCGCGATCAGCCAACTGGTGGGCCGCGACGGCGACGCGCCGGCCGCGCACGCCTGCGTGTCGGCCGGCAACACCGGCGCGCTGATGGCGCTGGCGCGCTACCTGCTCAAGACGCTCGACGGCATCGACCGGCCGGCGATCGCCACCGTGATGCCCAACCGCGCCGGCCGCTTCACCACCGTGCTCGACCTGGGCGCCAATGTCGACTGCACGCCCGAGCACCTGCTGCAGTTCGCGCTGCTGGGCAGCGCGCTGGTCTCGGCGGTGGAGGGGCGGGACGAGCCGACGGTGGGCCTGCTGAACATCGGTGCCGAGGCGATCAAGGGCAGCGACACGATCAAGCAGGCCGGCGAGCTGCTGCGCGCCGCGGCCGACGGCGGCCAGATCAACTTCCACGGCAACGTCGAAGGCAACGACATCTTCGCCGGCACCACCGACATCGTGGTGTGCGACGGCTTCGTCGGCAACGTGCTGCTCAAGGCGGCCGAGGGGCTGGCGACGATGATCAGCGAATTCATCCGCCAGGAGTTCACCCGCAACCTGGCCACCAAGCTGGCGGGCCTGATCGCGCTGCCGGTGCTGCGCAGCTTCCGGCGCCGCGTCGATCCGCGCGGCTACAACGGCGCCGCGCTGCTGGGCCTGCGCGGGCTGGTGTTCAAGAGCCACGGCTCGGCCGACGCCTTCGCCTTCGAGCAGGCGCTGGCGCGCGCTTATGATGCGGCCCGCAACCGGCTGACCGACCGCGTGCGCGACCGTATCGCACTTGCCGCACCGCACGACGAAGTCGCCGCCGCCGGCAACGCCCAGGCCGCATGACCGCTTCGCCGAACCTCCACACCCGCATCGCCGGCACCGGCAGCCATCTGCCGCCGCGCCGGCTGACCAACGCCGACCTGGTGGCGCAGCTGGCCGCGCGCGGCATCGAGACCAGCGACGACTGGATCGTCGAGCGCACCGGCATCCGCGCGCGCCACTTCGCCGGCGACGGCGTCGCCGCCAGCGACCTGGCGGCGGCGGCGGCGCGCCAGGCGCTCGAAGCCGCCGGCTGCCGCGCCGAGGACGTGGACCTGATCATCGTGGCCACCTCCACGCCGGACATGGTGTTCCCGTCCACCGCGTGCATCGTGCAGGCCAAGCTCGGCGCGCACGGCTGCCCGGCCTTCGACGTGCAGGCGGTGTGCTCGGGCTTCGTCTATGCGCTGACCGTGGCCGACGCGCTGATCCGCACCGGCAGCGCCCGGCGCGCGCTGGTGATCGGCTCCGAGGTGTTCTCGCGCATCCTCGACTTCGACGACCGCACCACCTGCGTGCTGTTCGGCGACGGCGCCGGCGCGGTCGTGCTCGAGGCGGCCGATGCGCCCGGCCTGCTGGCCACCGACCTGCACGCCGACGGCCGCCACGTGGGCATCCTGTGCGTGCCCGGCACCGTGTCGGGCGGCCGGGTGCTCGGCGATCCGCTGCTCAAGATGGACGGCCAGGCCGTGTTCAAGCTCGCGGTCGGGGTGCTCGACAGTGCGGCGCGCACGGTGCTGGCCAAGGCCGGCCGCCGCGCCGAAGACGTCGACTGGCTGATCCCGCACCAGGCCAACATCCGCATCATGCAGTCGGCGGCGCGCAAGCTGCGCCTGCCGCCCGAGCGGCTCGTCGTCACCGTCGACCAGCACGGCAACACCTCGGCGGCGTCGATCCCGCTGGCGCTGGACGCAGCCGTGCGCGACGGCCGCATCCGCCGCGGCGACACGCTGCTGCTCGAGGGCGTGGGCGGCGGCTTCACCTGGGGCGCGGTGCTGCTCGACTACTGAAACCACCACCACCATGGCACTCGCATTCGTCTTTCCGGGCCAGGGCTCGCAGGCCGTCGGCATGCTCAATGCGTGGGGCGACCACCCGGCGGTGCGCGCCGTGCTCGACGAGGCATCGGCCGCGCTCGGCGAGGACATGGCCGCGCTGATCAAGAACGGCCCGCAGGAGCGGCTCGACCTGACCACCAACACCCAGCCGGTGATGCTCACCGCCGGCATCGCCTGCTGGCAGGCGTGGCGCGCCGAGGGCGGCGCCGAGCCGGCGGCGGTGGCGGGCCACTCGCTGGGCGAATACAGCGCGCTCGTCGCCGCCGGCGCGCTGCGCCTGGCCGACGCGCTGCCGCTGGTGCGCTTTCGCGCGCAGGCGATGCAGGACGCGGTGCCGGTGGGCGCCGGCGCGATGGCCGCAGTGATCGGCCTGGACCCGGCCAAGGTGGCCGAGGGCTGCGCGCAGGCGGCCGCCGAATCGGGCGAGGTGGTGCAGGCGGCCAACTTCAACGACCCGCGCCAGACGGTGATCTCGGGCTCGGCGGCCGGTGTGGAGAAGGCGCGCGAGGTGCTCAAGGCGCTGGGCGCCAAGCGCGCGATCCCGCTGCCGGTGTCGGCGCCTTTCCACTGCGCGCTGATGCGCCCGGCGGCCGAGGCGCTGCGCGAGCGGCTGGCGGCGGTGGCCTTCGCGGCGCCGCGAATCGCGCTGGTCAACAACGTCGACGTCGCGGTGGTGGACGACCCCGCGGCGATCCGCGACGCGCTCTACCGCCAGGCCTTCGGCGCGGTGCGCTGGGTCGACACCGTGCACGCGCTGCGCGCGCGCGGCGTGACCCACGTGGTCGAGTGCGGCCCGGGCAAGGTGCTGGCCGGCATGGTCGGCCGCATCGACCCGCAGCTGAAGGTCGGCGCGCTGTTCGACCCGCCCAGCCTGGCCGACTGCAAGGAACTGCTGGCATGAGCGCGGACCCATCGGTCGCGCTGGTCACCGGTGCGTCGCGCGGCATCGGTCGGGCGATCGCCGCGGCGCTGGCCGCGCAGGGCTCGCGGGTGATCGGCACCGCCACCACCGACGCCGGTGCGCAGGCGGTCGGCGCGGCGCTGGCGGCCTGGCCGGGCTGCCGCGGCGCGGTGCTCGACGTCAACGACGCGGCCGCGGCCGACGCGCTGGTCGAGGCGATCGTCAAGGCCGACGGCGGCCTGCAGGTGCTGGTCAACAACGCCGGCATCACCCGCGACCAGCTGGCGATGCGCCTGAAGGACGACGACTGGGACGCGGTGCTCGACACCAACCTGAAGGCGGTGTTCCGGCTGTGCCGCGCGGCGATCCGGCCGATGATGAAGCAGCGCTTCGGGCGCATCGTCAACATCACCTCGGTGGTGGGGATGAGCGGCAACCCGGGCCAGGCCAACTACGCGGCCGCCAAGGCCGGCGTGGCCGGCATGACGCGCGCGCTGGCGCGCGAGCTGGGCAGCCGCAACATCACCGTCAACTGCGTGGCGCCGGGCTTCATCGCCACCGACATGACCGACGCGCTGCCCGAAGCCCAGCGCGCGGCGCTGCTGCAGCAGATCCCGCTGGGCCGCCTGGGCACCGCCGACGAGGTGGCGCACGCGGTGGCCTTCCTCGCGAGCCCCGGCGCCGGCTACATCACCGGCACCGAGCTGAGCGTCAACGGCGGCATGTACATGAGCTGAGCGCTTGCGGCGCGGGCTCGGCCCCGCGCAGGTGCGCCGCTAGAATCCCGTCCCGGTTACCGAATCCACTCCCGGAGGAGTCATGAGCGATATCGAAGCGCGTGTCAAGAAGATCATTGCCGAGCAACTCGGCGTGCCCGAGTCCGACGTCACCAGCGAGAAGGCCTTCGTCGCCGACCTGGGCGCGGATTCGCTCGACACGGTGGAACTGGTGATGGCGCTCGAGGACGAGTTCGGCATCGAGATCCCAGACGAGGAGGCCGAGAAGATCACCACGGTCGCGCTGGCGGTCAAGTACGCCACCGAACACCAGAAGGCCTGAAGGCCTGCCGGTCCGCGAACATGGCGCGCCGCAGAGTCGTCGTCACCGGCCTCGGGCTGGTCAGCCCGGTCGGCAACACGGTGGCCGAGGGTTGGGCCAACCTGGTGGCCGGCCGCAGCGGCATCGCGCCGATCACGCGTTTCGACGCGTCGGCCTTCGCCTGCCGCTTCGCCGGCGAGGTCAAGGGCTTCGACGTCGAGGCCTACCTGCCGGGCAAGGAAGCCCGGCACATGGACGGCTTCATCCACTTCGGCCTGGCGGCTTCGATCCAGGCGGTGCAGGACGCGGGCCTGCCCACCGGCGACGCGCTGAACGAGGAGACGGCCGAGCGCATCGGCTGCCTGATGGGCTCGGGCATCGGCGGTCTGCCGATGATCGAGGCCACCGACGGCGAGTACCGCGAGCGCGGCCCGCGCCGCATCTCGCCGTTCTTCGTGCCGGCGTCGATCGTCAACATGATCTCGGGGCACCTGTCGATCCGCTTCGGCTTCACCGGCCCGAACCTGGCGATCGCCACCGCCTGCACCACCGGTCTGCACTGCATCGGCGAGGCCGGCCGGCTGATCGAGTACGGCGACGCCGACGTGATGATCGCCGGCGGCGCCGAAGCCACCGTATCGCCGCTGGGCGTGGGCGGCTTCGCGGCGGCGCGCGCGCTGTCCACGCGCAACGATTCGCCCGAGACCGCGTCGCGCCCCTGGGACAAGGACCGCGACGGTTTCGTGCTCGGCGAGGGCGGCGGCGCGATGGTGCTCGAGGAGTACGAGCACGCGAAGCGCCGCGGCGCGAAGATCTATGCCGAACTGGCCGGCTTCGGCATGGGCGCCGATGCCTTCCACATGACCGCGCCCAACGTCGACGGCCCGAAGCGCGCGATGCGCGCGGCGCTGCGCAACGCCGGCATCGACGCCGACCAGGTGCAGTACCTGAACGCGCACGGCACCTCCACGCCGCTGGGCGACATCAACGAGACCAACGCGATCAAGCTGGCCTTCGGCGAGCACGCGAAGCGGCTGGTGGTCAACTCCACCAAGTCGATGACCGGCCACCTGCTGGGCGGTGCCGGCGGCATCGAATCGGTGTTCTCGGTGCTGGCGCTGCACCACCAGGTCAGCCCGCCGACGATCAACATCTTCGACCAGGATCCGCAGTGCGACCTGGACTACTGCGCCAACGCGGCGCGCGAGATGAAGATCGAGTACGCGGTGAAGAACAACTTCGGCTTCGGCGGCACCAACGGCACGCTGGTCTTCCGCCGGGTCTGATCCGGCAGTCGCCCGACTGCCGCCGTGCATGCGCGCTGCTCCCGCGGTTCTGGTGGTCGCGGCGGACGGCAGCGGGTGGCGCGCGGCGCGCCGCAGCCTGTACGCGCTCGCGGCCATGGCCGCTGCCGCGTGGTCGGCGCGCCGGCTCGGCGGTACCGCTGGGCCTGCGGCCGCTGCTGCCGCGGCCGCCGGGTTGATCACGGCCGTGCTGCATGCGCGCTGTGCGCCGGCGCCGCCGCGGCGGCTGCGGTGGGACGGCGCGCAGTGGGCGCTGGCCGCGACCGAAGGCGACTTCGCGGCGGGCAGCATCCGCGCGGCGCTCGATCTGGGCATCTGGCTGCTGCTGCGCTTCGATCCGGCGGCCGGCGGCGCCGCGCAGTGGCTGCCGGTCGGCCGCGCCTTGCAGCCGGCGGCGTGGCCGGCGCTGCGCGCAGCGGTGTTCGCGGGCCCGGCTGCCGGCGGCGACACGCCGTCCGCACCATGAGCGCTGCCGACGCCGACGCGCTGCTGGTCGAGCGCTTCAAGCAGGGCGACGTGCGCGCCTTCGAGATGCTGGTGGTCAAGTACCAGCGGCGGATCGAGCGGCTGATCGCGCGCATGGTGCGCGACGTCGACCTGGTGCCCGACATCGCGCAGGAGACCTTCGTGCGCGCCTACCGCGCACTGCCGCAGTTCCGCGGCGACAGCGCCTTCTACACCTGGCTGTACCGGATCGCGGTCAATTCCGCGAAGAAGGCGCTGACCGAAGCCAGGCGCGATCCGGTCATCACCGAATCGGCGCTCGGCGCCCACGACGACGATGACGAAACTTCCCGCCGCCCGGCTGAACTAAGCGACGGCGAGACCCCGGAATCGCTGCTTGCGAGCCGCGAGATCGCGGCCGCCGTGAATGCCGCCGTCGAGGCGCTGTCCGAGGATCTGCGCCAGGCGATCACGCTGCGCGAGATCGAAGGCCTGAGCTACGAGGAGATCGCCGAAGCGATGGATTGCCCGATCGGAACCGTGCGCTCGCGCATCTTCCGCGCGCGCGAGGCGATCGCGTCGGCCTTGCGCCCGCACCTGGAGCCGCGCGCCGGCCGGCGCTGGTGAGCTTGCCCAAGAAGGAGTCAGCGATGAACCGCGAACCCGTTGCCCCGGACCCCGACGATCCGCGCTGGTCGATTTCCGCGCTGGCCGACGGCGAGGGGCTGCCGGCCGACTGCGCCCGCGGCCTGGCTGCATGGGCGGCGGGCGATGCGGCGGCGCGCGCCAGCTGGCACAGCTACCACCTGATCGGCGACGTGCTGCGCAGCGGCGAGCTGGCCAGCCCGCCGGGGCACGACCAGCAGTTCCTGGCGGCGTTGCAGCTGCGGCTGGCGGCCGAGCCGGCGCCGGTCGCGGTGCTGTCGGCTGAGCCGGCGCCGGTCGCGGCGCTGCGGGCGCGTGCGCCTTCGCGCGCCCGCTGGGTCTGGCCGGTCGGCCTGGCGGCCGGCGTGATGGCGCTGGGCACGGCGCTGGTCGTGCAGCGCGGCGCCGGCACGGGCGCTGCGCCCGAGCAGCGTCTGGCCGCGGCCGCGCCGGTTGCTGCGGGCGCGGCCGACGCGGTGGCGGCGGCTGCGCCCGCCAACGCCGGCGCGGATCTGCTGCGCGAAGCGCAGTTCGACCGCTACCTGCGCGCGCACCGCGACTACACGGCAGCGCAGCCGGTGTCGCTGCCGCTGGCGGCGCAGTACGACTTCATGCCCGCGGTGTACGGCCGTTGATGATCGCGCTGGGCCGTCTCAGGCGCAGCCGGCACCGCAGGGCGCCGTGCGCGCGCGCGGGCGTCGCGGGGTGGCTCGCCGTGCGCGCGGCGGCGCTGCAGCTGGCGGCGGTGCTGCTCGCGGCGGGGCTCGCGGCCTGGCAGCCGGTGCAGGCGGCGCCCGACGCACCGCAGCGGGCGGGGCAGGGCGGCCGGCCGCTCGGCGACGCCGAGGTGCGGCGCTGGTTCGCGCGCATCCATGTGGCCGCGCAGCAACTCAACTACCAGGGCACGCTGGTGTTCAGCGCCGACGGCGTGCTGTCGAGCGCGCAGGTCGCGCATTTCCACACGGCCGCCGGCTCCTTCGAGCGGCTGGAGGTGCTGGACGGCCGGATGCAGCGGATCTACCGCCACAACGACCAGGTCGCGACGCTGTGGCCGGCCCGCAGGGTCGCGTTGATCGAGCAGCGCGACTCGCGGCTCGCGTCGCTGCGGCAGGTGCTGGATCCGCGCGCCCGGGAGTTCTATCGTGTGTACGACCAGGGCGGCGGACTCGTCGCCGGGCGCGAGGCGACGGTGTTGCGGCTCGACCCGGCCGATGCGCTGCGCTTCGCGCGGCGCCTGTGGGTCGACGCGCGCACCGCGCTGGTGCTGCGCACCGACGTGCTGGATGCGGCCGACCGCGTGCTCGAATCGAGCGCGTTCTCGCAGGTCGAGATCGGTGTCAAGCCGCGGCCGCAGAGCGTGCTGCAGCCGATGCGCCAGCTCGACGGCTGGCGCCGCGTGCGGCCCCGCCAGACGGCGGCCCATCTGGCGCAGGAGGGTTGGACGCTGGCGCCGCTGGCCGCCGGCTTCGAGCTCACCGGCTGCGCGCGTCGCAGCCTGGACCCCGCCGGCGCCGATGCGGCCGTGCTGCAGCTGGCCTTCTCCGACGGCATCACGCACGTGTCATTGTTCATCGAGCCGGCGTCGGGCCAGCGTGCGCGCCAGCCGATGCAGGGCCACAGCGGCGCGACGCACACGCTGATGCAGCCGCATGGCGCCGACTGGTGGATCACTGCCGTCGGCGACGTGCCGGCGGCGACGCTGCGCCAGTTCGTGCAGGCGCTGCAACGACGAGACTGATCATCATCGCCGCGGCCGCCGCGCCGCCACCCCCCTTGCCGAGGAGCCTTCATGCGTACCCGAGCGACCCCGATGGCCGGCCTGCCCCGTGCCGCCATGCTGCTGCTGACGGCCTGGCTGCTGATCGCGCTGTCGGCGCTGCCGGCGATGGCGCGCGCCCAGTCGCTGCCCGACTTCACCGAACTGGTCGAGCGCGTCGGCCCGGCGGTGGTCAACATCCGCACGCTCGAGCGCGCGCGCCAGGGCGGCGTCGACGTCGATCCGAACATGGAGGAGTTCCTGCGCCGCTTCGGCATCCCGCTGCCGGGGCCGCGCCGCGGCCCGCGCGGCGACGACGAGCCGATGCAGCGCGGCATCGGCTCGGGCTTCATCCTGAGCGCCGACGGCTACGTGATGACCAACGCCCACGTGGTCGAGGGCGCCGACGAGGTGATCGTCACGCTGACCGACAAGCGCGAGCTGAAGGCGCGCATCGTCGGCACCGACCGGCGCACCGACATCGCGCTGGTCAAGGTCGAAGCCACCGGGCTGCCGGTGGTGAGAATCGGCGACAGCGACCGGCTGAAGGTCGGCGAGTGGGTGGTGGCGATCGGCTCGCCCTTCGGGCTCGAGAACACCGTCACCGCCGGCATCGTCAGCGCCAAGGGGCGCGACACCGGCGACTACCTGCCGTTCATCCAGACCGACGCGGCGATCAACCCGGGCAACTCCGGCGGCCCGCTGCTCAACCTGCGCGGCGAAGTCGTGGGCGTCAACTCGCAGATCTTCAGCCGCTCGGGCGGCTACATGGGCATCGCCTTCGCGATCCCGATCAACGACGCGATGCGCGTGTCGGAGCAGTTGCGCAGCACCGGGCGGGTGATCCGCGGCCGCATCGGCGTGCAGATCGCGCCGGTGACCAAGGAAGTGGCCGAGTCGATCGGCCTGGGCAAGCCCGTCGGCGCGCTGGTGCAGAACGCCGAGGCCGGCGGTCCGGCCGACAAGGCCGGCATCGAGGCGGGCGACATCATCACCAAGGTCGACGGCAAGGCGGTCGAGAAGGCGGGCGACCTGCCGCGCATGATCGGCAGCACCAAGCCCGGCAGCAAGGTCACGCTGCAAGTGTTCCGCCGCGGCGCGACCAAGGATCTGAGCGTCACCGTGGCCGAATTCGAGGCCGACAAGCCGGCGCGGCGCGCCAGCGACTCCGGCGCTGCGCCGGCGCCGGTCAAGAACGCGCTCGGCCTGAGCATCACCGACCTGAGCGACGCGCAAAAGCGCGAACTGCGCGTGAAGGGCGGCGTGCGCGTCGAGGCGGTCGATGGGCCGGCGGCGCGCGCCGGGCTGCGCGAGGGCGACGTGATCCTGTCGCTGGACAACACCGAGATCAGCGACGCCCGGCAGTTCGGCCAGCTGGTGCAGCGCGCCGACAAGACCAAGCCGCTGAACGTGCTGGTGCGCCGCGGCGACGCCGTCAACTTCGTGGTGATCCGGCCGCAACGCTGACCGCTTCGTGCCAGGAGCCGGGTCGGCCCCGGCCCGCGGTCGCGGCGGCGGGAATTCGGGAGGCTTCGGGCGCCGCGGCTGCCCCGCGGCCCGCGGCCTGCGGGCGGCGGGCGGCGGGCGGCGGGCGGCGGGCGGCGGGCGGCGGGCGGCGAGTGCGGCCGGGGTTGCTCCGACGAGCCTGGCCGGACCGAGTTCCCGACCTCACTATCGGGTCATTGCATGTTGCGGAAATCTGATGCACCACACGCGACGTGGGCCCGCTGCCCCCGACCTGCCGCCGGGTTAGTGACCTGTTACTTCGATTGGCTGTGGGCGAGGATTGGGTGGGCCGCCAGCTAGAATCGCCGCTCGCCTGCACTGCTTTAGCGCCCTGGAGGCGCCGATTCCGGATCGAATCCGAAGCAGGCTGGATGGGTAACCAGATATGTGGACAAGCTGTTGACAACATCCTCCTGTAGACGTTGCGCAACGGCCTGGAAACAAGCACTGGCGCGGCTTGCAGCCAGGTCCTTTTGACTACAATGAAAGCCCAACAAGCAGTTGCCAAACGTTCTGTTGGAGGGCACGTCAACACTTCGACGTGCCTTTTTTTTGGTTTCGGCACGGCGCTTCGCGCCTTCACATCGCTGCGCGATATGAGCCTTCACCGCAACGGCGTTGCCGTTGTGCTTCCAGCACGGCGCTTCGCGCCTTCACATCGCTGCGCGATATGAGCCTTCACCGCAACGGCATGGCCGTTGTGCTTCCAGCACGACGCTGCGCGCCTTCACATCGCTGCGCGATATGAGCCTTCACCGCAACGGCGTTGCCGTTGTGCTTCCAGCACGGCGCTGCGCGTCTTCACATCGCTGCGCGACATGAGCCTTCACCGCAACGGCGTTGCCGTTGTGCTTCCAGCACGGCGCTGCGCGCCTTCACATCGCCGCGCGCCCCCACATCGCTGCGCGAGTTGAGCTCGCGCTGAAACCGCGGCGCCGTGCTGCCCCGGCGCAAGCGACTGCATCCGCGTCCATGGATCACATCCGCAACTTCTCGATCATCGCCCACATCGACCACGGCAAGAGCACGCTGGCCGACCGGATCATCCAGCGCTGCGGCGGCCTCGCCGATCGCGAGATGGAGGCGCAGGTGCTCGACTCGATGGACATCGAGCGTGAGCGCGGCATCACGATCAAGGCGCAGACGGCGGCGCTGCGCTACGCGGCGCGCGACGGCAGGATCTACAACCTGAACCTGATCGACACGCCCGGGCACGTCGACTTCTCCTACGAGGTCAGCCGCTCGCTGTCGGCCTGCGAGGGCGCGCTGCTGGTCGTCGACGCCAGCCAGGGCGTGGAGGCGCAGACGGTCGCCAACTGCTACACCGCGCTCGAGCTCGGCGTGGAGGTGGTGCCGGTGCTCAACAAGATGGACCTGCCGCAGGCCGATCCCGATCGCGCCAAGGAGGAGATCGAGGACGTGATCGGCATCGACGCGGCCGACGCGATCCCCTGCTCGGCCAAGACCGGCCTCGGGCTGGACGAGATCCTCGAGGCGGTCGTCGCGCGCATGCCGCCGCCGCGCGGCAGCGCCGACGGCCCGCCGCGGGCGATGATCATCGACAGCTGGTTCGACAACTACGTCGGCGTGGTGATGCTGGTGCGCGTGGTCGACGGCCGCCTCGGCGCGGGCGAGCGCATCCGGCTGATGGCCACCGGCGCCGCCTACGGCATCGAGCAGCTCGGCGTGTTCACGCCGAAGTCCGAGCGGCGCGCTGCGCTGCATGCGGGCGAAGTCGGCTTCATCATCGCCGGCATCCGCGAGCTGAGCGCGGCCAAGGTCGGCGACACCGTCACGCTCGAGAAGAAGCTGCCCAACAACGCCGGGCCGGCGCACGAGCCGCTGCCCGGCTTCAAGGAGATCAAGCCGCAGGTCTTCGCCGGGCTCTATCCGACCGAGGCGAGCGAGTACGAATCGCTGCGCGATTCGCTCGAGAAGCTGCAGCTCAACGATTCGAGCCTGCGCTACGAACCCGAAGTCAGCCAGGCGCTGGGCTTTGGTTTTCGCTGCGGCTTCCTCGGCCTGCTGCACATGGAGATCGTGCAGGAGCGGCTCGAGCGCCAGTTCGACCAGGACCTGATCACCACCGCGCCCAGCGTGGTCTACCAGGTCGAGATGAACGACGGCGAGGTGATCGAGGTCGAGAACCCGAGCAAGATGCCCGACACCGGCCGCATCCGCGAGATCCGCGAGCCGATCGTCACCGTGCACCTGTACATGCCGCAGGAGTACGTCGGCCCGGTGATGACGCTGGCCAACCAGAAGCGCGGCATCCAGCTGAACATGGCCTACCACGGCCGCCAGGTGCTGTTGACCTACGAGCTGCCGCTGGCGGAGATCGTGCTGGACTTCTTCGACAAGCTCAAGAGCGTGTCGCGCGGCTATGCGTCGATGGACTACGAGTTCAAGGAGTACCGCGCGGCCGATGTCGTCAAGGTCGACATGCTGATCAACGGCGACAAGGTCGATGCGCTGTCGATCATCGTGCATCGTTCGCAGAGCCAGTACCGCGCGCGCGCGGTGGCGTCGAAGATGCGTGAAATCATCCCGCGGCAGATGTACGACGTGGCGATCCAGGCGGCGATCGGTGCCAACATCATCGCCCGCGAGAACATCAAGGCGATGCGCAAGAACGTGCTGGCAAAATGCTACGGGGGCGACATCACGCGCAAGCGCAAGCTGCTCGAGAAGCAGAAGGCCGGCAAGAAGCGGATGAAGCAGATCGGCACGGTCGAGGTGCCGCAGGAGGCCTTCCTGGCGATCCTGCGGGTGGACGAATGATGAGCGCGTTGACTGCGGTGCTGTACGGCGCGCTCGCCGTGTACCTGGGCGGCTGGTTCTTCGGCCTGTGGACCGGCAACTTCGCGCTGCTGCTGTTCACGCTGACGGTGCTGACCTTCGGCTACTGGGTGGCCGAGCGCTGGCGCTTCCGGCCGGCGCGCGAGGCGGCGGCCGCCGCACTCGAGCAGCAGGATGCGCAGCGCCGCGCCGTGCTCGCGCGCCAGGGCATCGCGCAGGTCGACGGCGACGTCGAGCAGGCCAAGCGCCGGCTGCTCGCGCAGCCCTGGTGGCTCGACTGGACGGCCGGGCTGTTCCCGGTGATCCTGGTGGTGTTCCTGCTGCGCTCGTTCCTGTACGAGCCCTTCAAGATCCCGTCGGGTTCGATGCTGCCGACGCTGACCGTGGGCGACCTGATCCTGGTGAACAAGTTCCACTACGGCATCCGGCTGCCGGTGTTGAACAAGAAGGTGGTCGACAACCACGACCCGCAGCGCGGCGACGTGATGGTGTTCCGCTACCCGGTGGATCCGCGCATCGACTACATCAAGCGCGTGGTCGGCGTGCCCGGCGACGAAGTCGCGTTCCGGAACCAGCGGCTCGCGATCAACGGCCAGGAGGTGCCGATCGAGCCGATCGGCGAGTACTACGACGAGGACAGTCTGCGCTACGTGCCGATGTTCCAGGAGCAGCTCGGCGCCGTCAGCCACCGCATCCTGGTCGACCCGCGCCGGCAGGCCTTCTACGGCAGCGGCACGAAGAGCTTCCCGTACGGCGAGAACTGCCGCTACCAGCCCGACGGCGTGGTCTGCAAGGTGCCGCCGGGGCACTACTTCGTGATGGGCGACAACCGCGACAACTCGCAGGATTCGCGCTACTGGGGCTTCGTGCCCGACGCCAACATCGTCGGCCGCGCCTTCTTCGTCTGGATGAACTTCGGCAACCCGCGCCGCATCGGGTCCTTCCACTAGCACTCGCGGCCGCCGGCCGCGCGACCAGAGGTGCAGATGCTCCACCGCCCAAGCCTGTCGACCCGCCGTGCGCAGCGCGGCGTCACGCTCTTCGGCCTGCTGACCTGGGCCATCATCATCGGCTTCGTCGCCTACGTCGGCGTGCGCGTGCTGCCGGCGATCAACGAGTTCCTGACGATCCAGCGCGCGGTCAACCGCGTCGCGCAGGAGGCGCCGCCCACGGTGGCCGAGGTGCGCCGCGCCTTCGACCGGCAGAAGGACATCGAATACTCGATCTCGTCGATCTCGGGCAAGGACCTGGAGGTCACCAAGGAGAACGAGAAGCTCGTGATCCGCTTCGCCTACGACAAGGAGATCCCGATCGTCGAGCCGGTGTTCCTGCTGATCAAGTTCCGCGGCGAATCCAAGTAGGCCCGCGCACCGGCCCGCCCACCGCACGATGAACGCCGACCTCGCCCCGCTGCAGCAGCGGCTCGGCCACCGCTTCGCGCAGCCGGCGCTGCTGCTGCGCGCGCTCACGCACCGCAGCTGGGGCGTCGAGCACAACGAGCGGCTCGAGTTCCTCGGCGATGCGGTGCTGAACCTGGTGGTGTCGGCGCTGCTGTACCAGCGCTTCGCCGGCTCCGACGAGGGCGACCTGACCCGGGTGCGCGCGCACCTGGTGCGCGAGGACAGCCTGCATCGCGCGGCGCTGGCGATCGGGTTGCCGCAGGTGTTGCGCCTGTCGGAGGGCGAGGCGCGCGGCGGCGGCGCGCAGCGCGCGTCGATCCTGGCCGATGCGCTCGAGGCGCTGATCGGCGCGGCCTTCCTCGACGGCGGCTACGACGCCGCGCAGCAGGTGGTGCGCGCGCTGTTCGGCGAGCTGATCGCCACCACCACGATCGACAGCTGGACCAAGGATCCGAAGACCGAGCTGCAGGAATGGCTGCAGGCGCGCCGGCTGCCGGTGCCGGCCTACCGCATCGTCGCGGCGCGCGGCCAGGCGCACGCGCAGACCTTCGAGGTCGAGTGCAGCGTGGCCGCGCTCGGGCTGGCCGAGCGCGGCGAGGGCCGCTCGCGCCGCGCGGCCGAGCAGCAGGCGGCGCAGCGCCTGCTCGAAGGGCTGAAGGCCAGCGACCGGCCGGGCAGCCCGCTGCGGTCGTAGCAGGCAGCCGCCGGCCATGGACGCGCCTGCCGCACCGGCGCCGCCGCCACGCTGCGGGCTGGTGGCGATCGTCGGCCGGCCCAACGTCGGCAAATCCACGCTGCTGAACGCGCTGGTCGGCCAGAAGATCAGCATCACCTCGGCCAAGGCGCAGACCACGCGCCACCGCATCACCGGCATCCGCACGCTGGGCCACGCGCAGTTCGTGTTCGTCGACACCCCCGGCTTCCAGACGCGCCACGCCGGCGCGCTGCACCGGCACCTGAACCGCAGCGTGGTCGCGGCGCTGGCCGACGTGGACGTGGTGCTGTTCGTGTGCGAGGCCGGCCGCTTCGGCGCCGCCGATGCCCAGGTGCTGGCGCTGCTGCCGCCGGGCAAACCGGCGCTGCTGGTGGCCAACAAGCTCGATGCGCTGCGCCGCCGCGACGACGTGCTGCCGTGGCTCGCGGCGATGCAGCAGCGCCACCCCTTCGCCGAATACGTGCCGATGTCGGCCACCCGCGCCGCCGATGTCGAGCGGCTGCTCGGCGTGGTCGCGCCGTACCTGCCCGAAGCGCCGTGGCTGCACGACGCCGACGCGCTCACCGACCGCAGCGAGCGCTTCCTCGCCGCCGAGCTGATCCGCGAGAAGCTGTTCCGCCTGACCGGCGACGAGCTGCCCTACGGCTGCACCGTGCTGATCGACCGCTTCGACGAGGAAGGCGGCGAGGGCGGGCTGCGGCGCATCGCGGCGACCATCGTGGTCGAGCGCGACGCGCACAAGGGCATGGTGCTGGGCGCCGGCGGCGAGCGCCTGAAGCGCATCGGCAGCGAGGCACGCCAGGAGCTGGAACGGCTGCTCGGCGCCCGGGTCTTCCTCGAGCTGTGGGTCAAGGTGCGCGCCGGCTGGGCCGACGACGAGGCGCACCTGCGCAGCTGGGGCTACGAATGAGCGCGCCGGGCCGCTGCCGAGCGCGAATTCCGGAGCACGCAGTGCGCAGGGCAGTTCAATGAGCGCGCCTGCGGCGGCGCGCCGGGCGGGCGCGCGCCGCGCCGCGGCGGCGCCGCTGGCGGCCTACGTGCTGCACCACTACGACTGGAGCGAAAGCAGCCTCGTGCTCGAGCTGTTCACGCGCGAGCGCGGCCGGCTGGCGGCGGTGGCCAAGGGCGCGAAGCGGCCCTATTCGCAGCTGCGCGGCGTGCTGCTGCCGTTCCAGCGGCTGCAGGTCACGCTCGGCCGTGCGGCCGACGACGCCCAGGCCGAAGTCCACCTGCTGCGCGGCGCCGAATGGGCGGGCGGCGCGGCGATGCCCGGCGGCGCCGCGCTGCTGCCCGGCTTCTACCTGAACGAGCTGCTGCTGCGCCTGCTCGCGCGCGAGGATCCGCACCCGGCGCTGTTCGACGCCTACGCGCACGCGCTGACGCTGCTGGCTGCGGCCGACGAGGCCGGGTGGCAGCCGGTGCTGCGCGCCTTCGAGCTGCGGCTGCTGCGCGAGACCGGCGTGCTGCCCGAACTGGCGCGCGTGACGCTGACGCAGCAGCCGCTGCGCGCCGGCAGCGGCTACACGCTGCAGCCGGAAGCCGGCGTGTGCGCCAGCAGCAGCGGCCCCGGCATCGACGGTGCCGTGCTGCTGGCGCTGCACGCGGCGCTCGATGCCGACGACGCCGCCGCGCTGCAGGCCGCCTGCGCCGCCGCCGGGCCGGCCCTGCGCGGCGTGCTGCGCGCGCTGCTTCACTATCATCTGGGCTCGCCGGTGATGCGCACCCGCCAGTTGATGGCCGACGTGCACCGGCTGCTCGACCGAAGCCCATGAACCCCCTCGTCGCCCCCGAAGCCGGTGCCGCGCATGCGGCCGGCCGCACCGCGCTGTCGGTCAACGTCAACCGCGTGGCGCTGCTGCGCAACTCGCGCCCGGTGGGGCTGCCCGACGTGTGCCGCCTCGCGGCGCTGGCGCTGCAAGGCGGGGCCGACGGCATCACCGTGCACCCGCGGCCCGACGAGCGCCACATCCGCGCGCAGGACGTGCACGACCTGCGTGCGCTGCTCGCGCAGTGGCCGCAGGCCGAGTTCAACATCGAGGGCAACCCCTTCCACAACCTGATGCCGCTGGTGCGCGCCGCGCGGCCGCAGCAGTGCACGCTCGTGCCCGATGCCGTCGGCCAGGCCACCTCCGACCACGGCTGGGACCTGCAGGCCGCGGGCACGCAGCTGGCGCCGCTCGTCGCCGAGCTGCGCGCGCTGGGCGTGCGCGTCAGCCTGTTCATGGACCCGGTGCCCGAGGCGATGGCGGCGGCGCGCGCAATCGGCGCCGACCGGGTCGAGCTCTACACCGAGAGCTACGCGCAGGCGCACGGCACGCCGGCGCAGGCCGGGCGGCTCGCGGCCTACGCGGCGGCGGCGCGCGCCGCGCTGGCTGCGGGGCTGGGCGTCAACGCCGGGCACGACCTGAACCGGGCGAACCTGGCCGACTTCCTGCGCGCGGTGCCCGGCGTGGCCGAGGTGTCGATCGGCCACGCGCTGATCGCCGACGCGCTCGAGTTCGGCATGCAGGAGACGGTGCGCGCCTACCGGCGCTGCATCGACGCGGCCTGCGTGCCGGCCGGCGGGGCCGCGCGGTGATCGTCGGCATCGGCACCGACATCGTCGACGTGCGCCGCATCGAGGCGGCGCTCGCGCGCCACGGCGAGCGCTTCCCCGCGCGCGTGCTCGGCGCGCACGAGCTGCAGGTGTTCCGCGACCGGCGCGCGCGCGTGGCAGCGCGCGGCGTGCGCTACCTGGCCACGCGCTTCTCGGCCAAGGAAGCCTTCAGCAAGGCGATCGGCCTGGGGCTGCGCATGCCGATGACCTGGCGCGCCTGTGAAGTCGTCAATGCGCCCGGCGGGCGGCCGCAGATCCGGCTGAACGGCGCGCTGGCCGAATGGTTCGACGCGCGCGGCTGGGTCGCGCACCTGAGCCTGACTGACGAGAGCGACTACGCCGCGTCCTTCGTCGTCGTCGAATCCGGGCAACACCGATGACCGCCCATGCCCCCGTGGTGCTCGACATCGCCGGGCTCGCGCTCGACGACGCCGACCGCCGGCGCGTGCGCCACCCGCTGGTCGGCGGGCTGATCCTGTTCGCGCGCAACTGGCAGGACCGGCGCCAGCTCGGCGAGCTCACCCGCGAGCTGAAGTCGCTGCGGCCCGACCTGCTGATCTGCATCGACCACGAAGGCGGGCGCGTGCAGCGCCTGCGCAGCGACGGCTTCACCCACCTGCCGCCGATGCGCCGCTTCGGCGCGCTGTGGAGCGACGACGCCGGCGCAGCGCCCGGCAGCGGCGTGCTGCGCGCCTGCGACGCGGCCACCGCCGCCGGCTACGTGCTGGGCGCCGAGCTGCGCGCCTGCGGCGTCGACTTCAGCTTCACGCCGGTGCTCGACCTCGACCACGGCGCCAGCGCCGTGATCGGCGACCGCGCCTTCGCGCGCGACCCGCGCACCGTGGCGCTGCTGGCGAAGAGCCTGATGCACGGGCTGCTTCAGGCCGGCATGGCCAACTGCGGCAAGCACTTTCCCGGCCACGGCTTCGTGCGCGCCGACAGCCACGTGGCGGTGCCGGTGGACCGGCGCTCGCTGCGCGCGATCCTCGCCGACGACGCCGCGCCCTACGGCTGGCTGCGCAGTTGCCTCGCCAGTGTGATGCCGGCGCACGTGATCTATCCGAAGGTCGACTCGTTGCCGGCCGGCTTCTCGGCGCGCTGGCTGCGCGCGATCCTGCGCGGCCGGCTGGGCTTCGACGGTGCGATCTTCAGCGACGACCTGAGCATGGAAGGCGCGCGCCGCATCGGCGGCCGCGAACTGGCCTACGCCGACGCGGCGCTGCTGGCGCTGCAAGCCGGCTGCGACCTGGTGCTGCTGTGCAACCAGTCGAGCGGCGGCGGCGCACCGATCGATGCGTTGCTCGAAGGACTGGAGCGCGCGCGCGCCGACCGCTGCTGGCAGCCCGATGCGGCGAGCGAAGCGCGCCGCCGGCAGCTGCTGCCGGCGCAGCCCGCGCCCGACTGGGACGCGCTGCAGCGCAGCCCGGCGTACCGGCGTGCGCTGGCGCTGATCGGCTGATCCGGCCGTGCGCGCCCGGGCGTGCAGCGCCCGGACTTCAACCCCAGCCGCGCACTGCGTCGTCGATCGCGGCGCGCAGCTCGGCGTAGCTGTGCGTGGCCGGGAACTGCGGAAACTGCGCCTCGATCGCCGCCGGCGCGTGGATCAGGAAGCCGGCGTCGGCGGCGGCGAGCATGCCGGTGTCGTTGTACGAGTCGCCGGCCGCGAGCACGCGGAAGTTCAGGCTCTGCAGCGCCTGCACCGCCATGCGCTTCTGGTCGGGCTGGCGCAGCCGGTAGTCGCTGACACGGCCTTCGCCGTCGGTCAGCAGCCGGTGGCAGAACAGCGTCGGCCGCCCGAGCTGGCGCATCAGCGGGTCGGCGAACTCGTAGAAGGTGTCCGACAGCACGATCACCTGGAAGCGCTCGCGCATCGCGTCGAGGAATTCGCGCGCGCCCGGCAGCGGCGCCATGCCGCCGATCACCTGCTGGATGTCGGCCAGCTTCAGCCCGTGCTGCGCGAGCAGCGCGAGGCGAAAGCGCATCAGCTTGTCGTAGTCGGGCTCGTCGCGCGTCGTGCGGCGAAACTCGGCGATGCCGGTGCGCTGCGAGAACTCGATCCAGATCTCGGGGACGAGCACACCTTCGAGGTCGAGGCACAGCACCTGCATCGTGGGTTGACGTGGCTAGTGAAAGGACGATGCCCCCGCGGCGCATCGGCTGGCCCCCCCGGCAGGAATCGAACCTGCATCTGGCGCTTAGGAGGCGCCCGTTCTATCCATTGAACTACGGCGGGAGCGGCCGCGATTCTGGCATGCGCGCACCGTGCAGCGGCCCTGCCGGCAGGCCTGCGCCGCGCGGGCTTCAGTTCCAGCGCCAGGTCCAGATCAGGTCGATCGAGGTGTGCTCGCCCGACTGCGCGCGCACCGTGAAGCGTTGCGCGACGCGGTAGATCAGCTGCCAGTTGCCGGTGGTGGCGTTCAGGCCGCGTGCGTAGCCCACGTACCAGTTGCGCGACAGCTGCTTGCCGACGGACACGACGGTGCCGCTGCTGCCGTCGCCGGGGCGGATCGAGAATTCGTCCAGCCCGAATAGGTCGAACAACTGGTCCAGTGGCGTCGTGTCTTCGCCGGCCAGCAGCGCCGTGGCGGCGGCCTGCAGCAGCGCCGCGTCGCCGCTGCCGGGGCCTTCGCTGGCGCGCCCGCGCAGCAGCCAGCTCAGCTTCTCGGCGTCGGACATCTCGGGCTCGGAGAACAACCGCACCCGCGGCACCAGCACCGTGCCGGTGACGGCCACGCCGACGCGCACGTCCAGGTTCGGGCGGATCGCCTCGATGTCGAGCTGCGGGTTCTCGATCGGGCCGTTGAACACCAGCAGGCCGCGCACGATGTCCAGCCGCTGCCGGTAGGCGCGGTAGGTGCCGTCCGCGGTGCGCACGCTGCCGTCCACGCGCAGCCGCCCCTGCGGCGCCGTCAGCCGCAGGTCGCCGCGCAGGCCGGCGTCGAGCCCGCGGCCGCGGATGCGCAGCTTCTCGCCCAGATGCACCTGCAGGTCCAGCGCGGCGCGCCGGCTGCGCTCGGCCTCGGCTTCGGCCGTCTGCAGCATGTCCGGCAACTCGCCGCCGCCGCGGTGCACGACGACGTCGTCCGACAGGCGCGGCGCTTCGCTGCGGCTGAAGTCGATCAGGCCTTCGTCGACGCGGAAGTCGCCGTTCAGCGCCAGCGTGTCGCGGCCCAGCTTCAGGGTGGCGTCGCCGCTGGCGATGATGCGGCGGTCGACGCGGCCGAGCAGCTGGAACTGGTCGAGGTTCAGCGCCAGCTCGGCATGCGGTGCAGCGCCCAGGCTCGCGTCGCCCCGCAGCGTGAGCCGGCCCTTGCCGGCGCTGGCGGCAAACTTCTCGATGCGCGCGCTGTCGCCCAGCAGGGTGACGCGGACCTCGCCGTCGCGCACCTCCACGCCTTGCAGCACGTTGCGCACGCCGATGCCGCTGCCCGTGAGCTCGCCGGTGATCGCCGGTGCGCCGAAGCGCCCGCCGAGGGCCGCGCTCGTATGCATGGCGCCGCTCAGGCGCCAGCCGGGCGGCAGCCACGGGCCCCAGGTGCCGAGATCGGCGACCTGCAGTTCGAGCACACCTTCGGCCGGCGCGTCGCGGCCGGGCCAGATCGCCTGCGGCGTGCTGTGCACCACCAGCGCGGCGGCGGCGGCGCCCAGCGTCTTGCCGGCCAGGCCGGCGGTGAAGCTCCACAGGCCGTCGTGCGCATTCAGGCCGATGCGCAGGTCCGACAGGCCGAGCGTGCGCGTGCCGGCATCGTCGGTGACGCTCAGGTCGCCCGACGCGCGCTCGAAGACGATGTCGGCGCTGAACGCGGGCGCGCTCTGCAGCACCAAGTGGCCGCCGATGCGCAGGTCGCCGCCCCAGCCGAACGCCGGCTGCGCACGCGCCAGCAGCGGCGCCACGTCCAGCGGCTCGAGCTTGGCGTCGGCATCCAGCCGCGCCGGGGCGGCGCCGTCGGCGGCGCTCCAGGCGATGCGGCTCCACTTCAGCGCGGCGCCCAGCAGCGTCGCGCGGCCGGCGCCGGCCTTCAGGCGCAGCGGGCCATCGGCCCACAGCAGCTCGAAGTCGAAGGGCTCGAGCTGCGCCCACGGCGGTGCAGCCTTGGCATCGCCGCGCAGTTCAGCGGCCTTCAAGGCGCCGCGCCAGCCGCGCCAGCCGCCCGCGGCCGCGACGGCGCCGCCCTGCAGCTCGAGCCGCGCCAGCGTGCGCTTGGCGGCGGTGCCCGCCGGCGCGGCCTGGATCGCCTCCACCCAGGCCGGCGGCAGCGCCTTCGATTCGGCGCTGAAGGCCAGCCGGTGCGCACCCGGCGTGCCTTTCAGTTGGATCTCGATCTGCTCGGCGGAGCGCTCGCCGACGCGCAGCCGCTGCGCCAGCAGCTGTGCATCCAGCGGCGAATCGCTGCGGCTGCCCAGGGTCCAGCGGGACTCGACGTGTTCGATCTTCAGCGTGTCGAGCTGCAGCGCGTCGGCCTGCAGGCGCCCCTGGGTGCTGAGCGCCGGCCAGCGGCCGTCGAAGCGCGCGTCGGCGTTGAGCTTGCCGGCCAGCTTCGCCGGGCCGTCGTGGCCCGGCAGCAGCGCCCAGATCGGCTGCAGCCGCTTCAGGGCCGGCAGATCGGCCTTGACCGTCCAGCGGTCGGCCGCGCCGGCATTGCGCTGATCCAGTTGGGCTTCGGCCTGCAGGCGGTTGTCGTCGGCCAGCAGTTGCAGCTGCCCCTGCGCGCTGCCGTCGGGTGCGCCCTGCCAGGCGAGCCGGCCGCTGAGCGGCACGCCGGCCAGCAGGCTGGGCTCCACGCCGATCTCGGCGCGCCCGCGCAGGCGGGCCAGCTGCTGCAGCGCCGCGCCGGTGCCACCCGCAGGCAGCGCCAGATCGAAGTCGCCCTTGGCATTGAGCCGGTGCGGCCCGCGCCGCCACGCCGAATCCTCGGGCCCGGGCCACCAGGGCAGCGGGTCGAAGTCGCGCAGGCTGGCCCGGCCGCGCGCCGCCCAGCCGGCGCTGCGCGACGCGCGCGTCAGCGTGCCGTCCAGGCTCGCGCGCGCGCCGCCGGATTGCGCCAGCAGCTCGCGCAGCTCGATGCGCAGCGCCTGCGCGCGCCCGTCCAGCCGCAGCTGCACCGGCGGCGCGGTGGCGCGGTCCAGCAGCCGGCCGTCGAGCTGGCCGCGCACCGCCACCGCAGCCTGGTCGCGGTCCGGGCTGTCGAAGCCGCTGCCGGTCAGCTGCACCCGCCCGTCCAGCCGCATCCGCGGCGCGCGCGCATCCAGCAGCGAAGGCTGCAGCGCGCTCAGATGGGTGTCGAAGTGCCAGTCGGCTGGGGCCCATTGGCCGCTGCCGGTGATCCGGCCGGCGGCGGCGCGCGCGCTGCCCAGTTCGGCGTCGAAGGCGCTCAACTCGAGCCGCGTGGGGTCGTCGGGGCGCGCCTGTGCCGCCAGCCGCAGCCGGCGCAGCGGCAGCCGCCCTTCGTTCCAGCGCCCGGCGTCGTGGTTGTCCAGCGCCAGTTCCATCGCGGCCGGCTGGTCGAAGCCGTCGGTGCGGGCGCTGGCGTCGAGGTCGAGCGCGGTGCGCGGCGCGTCGGCGTGCAGTGCCGACAGGTCGAGCGCACGCGCCTGCGCCTGCAGCTCGCCCAGCGGCCAGGCGGCGAAGGGATGCAGCACGGCGCTGGCATCGAGCGCCTGCGCCGGCCGCTCGGGCGAACTGCGGCCGCGCAGCTGCGCCTGCAGCGTCGGCTCGGCCAGCGGGCCTTGCAGTTGC
Source organism: Pseudomonadota bacterium (assembly GCA_018240325.1). GTDB lineage: Bacteria > Pseudomonadota > Gammaproteobacteria > Burkholderiales > Burkholderiaceae_C > Rubrivivax. The sequence goes on along the minus strand of JAFEFZ010000305.1, from coordinate 11,966 downwards.
AGCGCCGCGCCCCAGTCGCCGGCGCTGCCCGGTGCCTGGGTCAGCTGCAGCGCCGCCGCCAGCGGCAGCCGCCCGCCCGTGCCCACCTGCGCCTGGCCGCTGAAGTGCAGGCGGTCCCACTGGCCCCGCAGCGCGTCGACGCGATGTCGGGCGCCGCCGTCGACGCCCAGGCCGACGCGCGCGTGCAGCCCGCGCAGCGGCGTGTCGAGCCCGTCGATGTGCAGCGCGTCCACTTGCAGCGCGGCCACGTCCAGACCCACCGGCAGCGCCAGCGAAGCCGGCGGCTCGCTGGCGGTGCTCGGGCCTTCGGCCAGGCGCAGGTCGATGCGGCGCGCCTGCAGCTCGTCGATCCCGACGCGCAGCCACACGCTGCCGCTGCCGGCGCGCAGGCGCGGCGGGCTCCAGCGCAGGTCGTGCAGCTGCAGCCGCGCGCCTTCGCCGGGCAGCGGCAGCTCCACCTGCTGCGCGCCGAAGCCGCCGAGCAGGCTGCCGGTCTGGCCCTCGAGCTTCAGCCCCGGCACGCGCGCCAGCAGCCAGCCGGTGCCGGCCTCGGTGTACAGCAGCCACCCCAGCGCGCCGGCCAGCAGCCCCAGCACCGCGGCCACGCCGAGCAGATAGGCGCTCAGGCTGCGCAGCAGCCGGCCGAGCCAGCCGCGGCGGCGCGGCGGCGGCGCCGCGGCGCCGGGTGCGCCGGGCGGCGCGGCGGACGCCGCGGGATCAGTGGGGGCCTTGGCCATCATCAGAACACCACGCCGACGCCGAAGTGCAGGCGCAGCGCGCGCACTTCCTGGCCGTAGGCCAGGTCGATGCGCAGCGGCCCGACCGGGCTGCGCCAGTGCAGGCCGACGCCGTAGCCGTATGCGGGCCGCATGCTGCCCCAGCTGTCGGCCGCGTTGCCGGCATCGACGAACACCGCCCAGAGGAACTCGGGGCGGTCGGCAAAGATCGGCCGCGCCACCTGCAGGCTGGCGGTGGCGAGCACGGTGCCGCCGACCTCGACGCCGTTGAGTTTCGGCGCGAGCGAGCGGTACGCGTAGCCGCGCACCGAATCCGTGCCGCCGGCGCGGAACAGCAGCGTATCGGGCACGGCGAGCGATTCGTTCACGAACACCTGGCCGAGCTCCAGCCGCGCCGAGCCGAGCCACGAATCGCCCAGCGGCCGGTAGCCCTCGACCCGGCCGTAGGCGCGCACGAACGGGCCGCTGTCCTCGGTCGGCGCCGCGCCGCCGATCGGCGTGGTGGTGCCGCGCGCGTAGCCCCCTGCGCCTTGCAGCGACCACACCGAGCCGCGGGTGGGGCTGCGCAGGTCGTCCACGTCGCGCCACATCCAGTGGTAGTTGGCCGACAGCGCGTCGCTGTCGTTGACGCCGCCGGCGGTGTCCAGCCGGGCGCTGGCGTACTCGGCGTAGTACAGCCGCGAGATCCGGATCGTGTCGCGGGTGCTGCCGGCGCGCAGATACCACGACGTTCGGACTTCGTCGTTGCCGCTCAGCCGCTCGAGCTGCCCGGCGAAGAGCGTGCGCCAACCGTCGTCGCGCAGGTGCGAGATCAGCTCGCCGTTGAAGGTGCTCTGGATCTGGCCGACCTGCAGCTTCGTCAGCGCCGTCCACGCGCTGCCGAACACGCTGCGGTCGGTGTATTCGAGCGAGGCCTGCAGGCCGGTGTTGTCGGCGTAGCCCACGCCCAGCGTCGCCTGCTGGCGTTGCAGTTCGCGCAGCGCCAGCAGCGCCGGCGCATGGGCCGGGTCGGGCGACGCGGGGTCCACGTTGATCAAGGCGCTGTCGAACAGGCCGAGCGCGAGGATGCGGTCCTGAACGTCGCGGATCCGCATCTCGGTGGCCGCCTGGCCGACCAGTTCGCGCGCCGTCGCCATCACCGCCGATTCGTCGTGGCGCTGCAGCCCCGCGATCTGGATCTCGCCGACGCGGAACAGCGCGCCGCTGTCGGCCACCACGAACAGCCGCACGGTGGAGCGCTCGGCGTCGACCTGCGCGGCGGTGCCGCTCCACTGCGCGGCGAGGTAGCCGTTGCTGCGCAGCGTGGCGAGCACGCGGTTCTTCGACGCGTCCCACGCCGCCTGCGTGAAGGGCTGGCCCGGCTGCAACGCCCATTCGTCCCGCAGCGCGCGCTCAAGCGCCAGCGCCGCCGCGTCGCCGCGCGCGGCTTCGTCGTACAGGCCGCCCTGCACCTCGAAGGTCAGGCGGTCGATGTGCGCACGTGGCCCGGGCTCGACCGTCATGCGCAGCAGCGGCGGCAGGCGGCCGTCGTCGGCGCGGCGCACCGCGACCTCGGCGTTGAAGTAGCCCTCGGTCTCGAGCAGCGACCTCGCCTGGGCGGCGGCTGCGCCGATCAGGCGGTCGATCTCGCCCGGCGTCAGGTCTTCGACCCCGGCCGCCTGCTGCAGCCGCGCCAGGTCCAGGTGCTGCAGCAGCAGCGTGCGCAGTGCCGGCGGCGCCTGCACCTCCAGGCGGAACTGCGGCGGCGCGGGCGGCGGCTGGCCGGGCTCGGCGGCCGCCTTGCCGCCGAAGAAGGGCAACTGCGCACAACCGCCCGCGAGCATCGCCAGCCCCAACCACAGCGCCAGCCGCAGCGCTGCGCGGAAGCTCATTTGCTGAGCAGCCGCATCGCGCCTTCGAGGCCTGCCAGGGTCAGCGGGAACATGCGCTGGTTCATCAGCTGCTGCACGACCGCGATGCTCTGCCGGTACTGCCACACGCCCTGCGGTTCGGGGTTGATCCACGCGTACTTCGGGAAGGCGTGGGTCAGCCGCTGCAGCCATTCGGCGCCGGGCTCCTCGTTGTTGTATTCGACGCTGCCGCCGGGCTGCAGGATCTCGTAGGGGCTCATCGTCGCGTCGCCCACGAAGATCAGCTTGTAGTCCTTGTTGTACTTGCGGATCACGTCCCAGGTGCTGAACTTCTCGCTGAAGCGCCGCCGGTTGTTCTTCCACATGAAGTCGTAGACGCAGTTGTGGAAGTAGTAGAACTCGAGGTGCTTGAATTCGTTCTTGGCGGCGCTGAACAGCTCCTCGACGCGGTGGATGTGCTCGTCCATCGTGCCGCCCACGTCCATCAGCAGCAGCACCTTCACCTTGTTGTGGCGCTCGGGGATCATCTTGATGTCGAGCATGCCGGCGTTGGCCGCGGTGCTGTGGATCGTGTCGTCGAGGTCGAGCTCGAGCTCGTTGCCCTCGCGCGCGAAGCGGCGCAGCCGCCGCAGCGCGACCTTGATGTTGCGCGTGCCGAGTTCGAGCGTGTCGTCGTAGTCCTTGTAGGCGCGCTGGTCCCAGACCTTGACCGCCGAGCGGTTGCGGCCCTTGTCCTGGCCGATGCGGATCCCCTGCGGGTTGTAGCCGTAGGCGCCGAAGGGGCTGGTGCCGCCGGTGCCGATCATCTTGCTGCCGCCCTCGTGGCGCTTCTTCTGCTCCTCGAAGCGCTTCTTCAGCGTCTCCATCAGCTCGTCCCAGCCCATCTTCTCGATCTTCGCCTTGTCTTCGGCGCTGAGCTCGAGCTCCAGGTTCTTGCGCAGCCACTCCAGCGGCAGATCCCTGGTGAAGTCGGCGAGCATCTCCACGCCCTTGAAGTAGGCGGCGAAGGCGCGGTCGAACTTGTCGAAGTGCGCCTCGTCCTTGACCAGCGCGGTGCGTGCCAGGTAGTAGAAGTCGTCGACCGACGGGCCGATCACGCCGTGCTTGATCGCGTCGAGCAGCGTCAGGTATTCCTTGACCGACACGGGCAGCTTGGCCGCGCGCAGCGTGTAGAAGAAGTTGATCAACATGACTCGAACCTTCGTTGGGGCGGGATGCGCCCGGGCCGGCCCACGGCACGAGCATAGCCGGCCGCCGGGCCGGCGGCGCGTCAGCGCGCGCGCTCGAGCTGGAAGCGCAGGTGCAGCCGCACCGTCGGCCACTCGGCAGCGGTGATGCTGTAGACCGCGGTGTCGCGCAGGGTGCCGCCGGCGCCGATCTGGTGGCTGCGCAGGATGCCGTCGAGCTGCGCGCCCAGGCGCTCGATCGCGCGCCGGCTCTGGGTGTTCAACCGGTGGGTGCGGAACTCCACCGCGATGCAGCCCAGCGTGTCGAAGGCATGCGTCAGCAGCATCAGCTTGCACTCGGTGTTCAGCGGCGTGCGCTGCACCCGCCGCGCGTACCAGGTGGAGCCGATCTCGACGCGGCGGTTGGCGGCGTCGACGTTCATGTATGTCGTCATGCCGGCGACGCGGCCTTCGGCGTCGAGCACGGTGAAGGGCAGCATCGAGTCCTGCGCGAGCAGGCCCAGGCGGCGCTCGATCTCGGCGGCCATCGACTCGGGCGCGGGCACCGCCGTGTACCACAGCGTGCTCAGGTCGCCGTCGCGCGTGGCCTGCTGCAGGCCGGCGAGATGCCCGGGCGCCAGCGGCACCAGCGACGCGTGCCGGCCGGCGAGCGTGACGGGATGAAGAAACGGCATGGTCCGCGTGCCTTGGCTTCAGCGTCGGCGCGATTGCGGCTCCGGCCGGCGCTGCGCGCTCATCGGTTGTGGCGCTGCATGAACACCAGCTTCTCGAACAGCGTCACGTCCTGCTCGTTCTTGAGCAGCGCGCCCACCAGCGGCGGGACGCTGACCTTCTCGTCCTTGCTCTGCAGCGCCTCGAGCGGGATGTCCTCGGCCACCAGCAGCTTCAGCCAGTCGAGCAGCTCGGAGGTCGAGGGCTTCTTCTTCAGCCCGGGCAGGCCGCGCACGTCGTAGAAGGTCTTGAGCGCGGCGCCGAGCAGCGACTGCTTCAGGCCGGGGAAGTGGACGTCGACGATCCGCTTCATCGTGTCGGCGTCGGGAAACTTGATGTAGTGGAAGAAGCAGCGGCGCAGGAAGGCGTCGGGCAGCTCCTTCTCGTTGTTGCTGGTGATGAACACCACCGGCCGGTGGCGCGCCTTGACCAGCTCGCGCGTCTCGTAGACGTAGAACTCCATCCGGTCGAGCTCGCGCAGCAGGTCGTTCGGGAACTCGATGTCGGCCTTGTCGATCTCGTCGATCAGCAGCGCCACCGGCTGCTGCGACGTGAAGGCCTGCCACAGCGTGCCGCGCACGATGTAGTTGTGGATGTCGCGCACCTTCTCGTCGCCGAGCTGGCTGTCGCGCAGCCGGCTGACGGCGTCGTACTCGTACAGGCCCTGCTGCGCCTTGGTGGTGCTCTTGATGTGCCATTGCAGCAGCGGCATGCCCATCGCCGCGGCGGCCTCCTCGGCCAGCATCGTCTTGCCGGTGCCGGGCTCGCCCTTGACCAGCAGCGGGCGCTTGAGCGTGACGGCAGCGTTCACCGCGAGCATCAGATCCTGGGTTGCGATGTAGGTGTCGGTGCCGGTGAATTTCGGGGGTGCTTGCATGGCGCGGGGCAGGCGGTGCCGCTGCGGCGCAGGGCCGCCGGCGGGGGTTGGAAAGCGCGGCGCGCCGAAGGCCGGCAATACGCCTACACAGTGAAGGTCAGTATAAGGGGCCACCTATAATCGCCGCCGCCCCGCCGGTGACACACCTTCGTTGCCGCGCCCTTCGCGACCCCCACTGCAGCCCCCGCCGGAATGAAGAACACCTTTGTCTTGCTGCTCGCCCTGTGCGGCTTCGTCCCGTTCGCCCAGGCGCAGGATCTCGAGGGCAATGCCGAGCGCGGCAGCAAGATCAACGACACCTGCATCGGCTGCCACGGAATCGCCGACTACAAGTCGAGCTTCCCGCAGGTCTACCACGTGCCGGCGATCGGCGGGCAGAACCCCAAGTACATCCTGGCCGCACTCGAGGCCTACCGCAAGGGCGACCGCAAGCACCCGACGATGCGCGCCGTGGCCGGTTCGCTCAGCGATCAGGACATCGCCGATCTCGCGGCCTACTACGGCGCCGAGTACAAGGCCGCTGCCGTGCCCGAGGTGCCGGCGTTGCAGCCGCCCGCAGCCGTGGCCGATCTGCTGACCCGCGGCGCGTGCGCGTCGTGCCATGGCGCCAACTTCGCCAAGCCGATCGACGGCAGCTATCCCAAGATCGCGGGCCAGTATCCCGACTACCTGTACGCCGCGCTGACGGCCTACAAGACCGTGGGCAACCCGATGGTCGGCCGCGGCAACCCGATCATGGCCGCGCAGGTCCAGCAGTTCAGCTCCAAGGAGCTGCGCGCGCTGGCCGACTACATCGGCTCGCTGCCGGGCGAGGTCGCGACCGTCGCGCAGTCGCGCTTCCGTTGACGCGCGTGCCGGGCGCTGCGGCGCGTGCGGCCGCGATGGTCCGGGCCCTGCGATCCGGATGGCGGCCGGCACGGCCGGTGCGGCCGCGCGCAGGTATCGCTGCTGCTGCGCGGTGCCGCGCGAACGGCTGAGAGACTGAGAGCCCGGTGGCCCGGCACGAGCGCCATGTCAGCCAGACGCCGGCCACGGCCTGGCTGCGCCGCCACGGCGTGGCCTTCAGCGAGCACCCGTACGACTACGTGGAACACGGCGGCACCGCCGAATCGGCGCGCCAGCTCGGCCTGGACGAGCATGCGGTCGTCAAGACGCTGGTGATGCAGGACGAGCGCGCCCGGCCGCTGCTGGTGCTGATGCACGGCGACCGCCAGGTCAGCACCAAGCAGCTGGCGCGCGAGCTGGGCGTCAAGGCGATCGAGCCCTGCGCGGTCGATGTCGCGCAGCGCCACAGCGGCTGCCAGGTGGGCGGCACCTCGCCCTTCGGCACGCGCAAGCCGCTGCCGGTGTACGTCGAGCGCAGCGTGCTCGCGCTGCCGCGCATCTGGATCAACGGCGGCCGGCGCGGCTTCCTCGTCGGCATCGACCCGGCGGTGCTCGACGCGAAGCTGGGCGCGAAGCCGGTGGCCTGCGCGCTCGCGGCATAGACTCGCCGGCCATGAACGGGTTCGCCGCCGCCGCTGTTGCCGTGATCGGCGCCTATCTGGTGGGCTCGCTGTCGTTTGCGGTGATCGTCAGCCGCGGCTTCGGCCTGGCCGACCCGCGCAGCTACGGTTCGGGCAACCCGGGCGCCACCAACGTGCTGCGCTCGGGCCACCGCGCTGCAGCGGCGCTGACGCTGGCATTCGACGCGCTCAAGGGCTTCGTGCCGGTGCTGGCGGTGCAGGCCTTCGGCCCGCGCTTCGGGCTGGGCGAGGGCAGCGCGGCAGCGGCGGCGCTGGCGGCCTTCGCCGGCCACCTGTGGCCGGTGTTCTTCCGCTTCCAGGGCGGCAAGGGCGTGGCCACCGCCGCGGGCGCGCTGCTGGCGCTGAACCCGTGGCTGGGCGCGGCGACGCTGCTGACCTGGGTGATCGTCGCCGCGTTCTTCCGCTACTCGTCGCTGGCGTCGATCGCCGCCGCCGTGTTCGCGCCCTTCTACCAGCTGCTGATCTGGGGCCTGACGCCGGCATTGCCGGCGATCGCCGCGATGTGCGTGCTGCTGCTGTGGCGCCACCAGGGCAACATCCGCAAGCTCGTGGCCGGAACCGAGTCGCGCATCGGCACGAAGGCGAGCGCTGCCGCGGGGCCGACGCCCAGGCATCCGGTGAACCAGCATCCCGACCGGCCGCGCGCGCGTGCGCGCGGCCACCAGAAGAAAGGACCTTGACATGGTGCAGCGTTTCGACGTCGGATCGCGGCTGTCGGAGATGGCCGTGCACAACGGCGTGGCCTATCTCGCGGGCCAGGTGCCCGACGACGCGTCGCAAGACATCCGCGGCCAGACGCGCCAGGTGCTGGCTGCGATCGACGCGCTGCTGGCGCGCGCCGGCAGCGACAAGAGCCGCATCCTGATGTGCCAGGTCTTCCTTGCCGACGTGAGCGATTTCGCCGGGATGAACGAGGTCTGGGACGCCTGGGTGCCGGCCGGTGCGGCGCCGCCGCGCGCGACCGTGCTCGCGAAGCTCGCCAAGGCGGAGTGGAAGCTCGAGATCGTGGTCACCGCGGCCACGGCATGAACGGCCGCGCCGCCGCAGCGGCAGGGCCGGCCCGGGGCGATCAGAAGGCGTAGGTCAACTGGCCCGAGATGATGACGGTGCGGTTGTCGTAGCTGCCGTTGACGCGCCCGCTCGTCACGGCGCTCGGCGGCAGGCCCAGGTTGCTCGAGCCGATGTCGTCGATGGGGGCGCTGCGCACCCACAGGTAGGCCACGCCGACGTCGACCCACAGCTGCGGGTTGATCTGGCAGCGCGCGCCGCCGGCGAGCCAGGTCTTGGGGGAATCGGGCAGGCGCACCGTGCGGAACGCGTCCTGCACCGGCGACTGGTCGTAGGCCAGGCCGCCGCGGAACAGCCAGCGGGCGTCGTGGCGATAGTTGACGCCGACGGCAAAGCGCCAGGCGTCGTCGAAGTTCTCGGCGGTCGATTGCAGCGGGCTGCCGTCGCTGCGCGTGAAGGCCAGCTGCTGGATCGAGCTCCAGCCGGTGTACTGCAGGTCGGCCATCAGGTCCCAGCGCTCGTTCAGCCGGCCGAAGTACGACAGGTTGACGATCTCGGGCAGCTTGATCCGCGAGGCCGCGCCCGAGTCGTACAGCGCGTGCGAATTCACGCCGGCCGCGAGTTGGCCGACGACGGCCGCCAGCGGCGGCGCCAGCGCGGGCAGGGCCGGGTTCGCGAACGTGACCTGGCCCGACACGGTGTACTTCAGCGCCGAGCGGTAGTGCACGCCGATGCGGTGGTCCGGCGTGATGTCGAACAGCACGCCCAGGTTCCAGCCCCAGGCGCGGTCGCTGCCGCTGACATCGACGTTGCTCTGCAGCCCGGGCGTGGCCTGCGCGATCGCGTTGTAGAGCGGCGATCCGGGCGCGATGCCGTTCGCCGCCGCGGCTGCCAGCAGCGCGGCCGAGTAGTTGGCGTTGCTGGTGAAGGTGGCGTCCAGGTACTGGTAGTTCAGGCCCGCGCCGACCGCCAGGTTCGCCAGCGGCTGCCATGACACCGCCGGGTTGACGTTGATCGTCTTCACTTCCGACTTCAGCCCCTGGAAGCGGCCGATCCAGCCTTCGCCGTAGTCGCTCGTCAGGCCGAAGGGCGCATTCAGCCCGATGCCGGCGGTCCACTGCGGCGCGACCGGCATCGTGAAGTACAGGTTCGGCACCGCGGCCAGGCTGCCGGCGTTGCCGCCGTTGTTGCCCAGCGGCTGCTGCGCCGCGGCCACCGAGTTGGCGTTGCTGAACTTCAGCGACGGCTGGATCAGGTTCAGCGCGCCGGCCACCTGGCCGCGGCCGAGCCGCGCCATGCCCGCCGGGTTGGACCAGACGGTCGACGCGTCCTGCGCCGCAGCGGCGCCGCCGGCGTAGGCGTTGCCCAGGCCGCTGCCCGAGTTCTCCTGCAGCGCGAACCCGCCGCCCAGCGCCGGCGCGCCGCTGCCGGCCAGGCCGAAGGCAATCAACATCGCGGCGCGCGGGCTGCGGCCGCGCAATGGCGTCCTGGTCATGTCGTCTCCCCCACCTGTGGCGGCTTGCCGGATCGCCCGGCCGATGCGGCGCCGGGTCGCGAGGGCCGCACCTTAGGCCCGTGCGCGGCTGGCCGTGTTGACGCACGTCACCTCGGGGTGCAGACGCCGCCGACCCGATCTGCCGCTGCTGCCGCCGCCGCGGCGGCCGAGCGTAGGGACGGGCTGCCCGCTGGCGCCGGCCGCCAGCGCCGATCTTCAACCGGCGCTCAGGCCCAGCGCGCGCAGCTCGCCGCGGCCGCTGCGCAACACCAGCGGCTCGGGGCCGCTCAGGTCGATCACGGTGGTCGGCTGCATCGGGCAGGCACCGGCGTCGATCACCGCCTGCAGCTGCTTGTGGAAGCGCTCGAGGATCGCCTGCGCGTCGTTCAGCGGCTCGGTGTCGCCGGGCGCGATCAGCGTGGCGCCCAGCAGCGGCTCGCCGAACTCGGCCAGCAGCGCCTGCAGCACGCGGTGCGCCGGCACGCGCAGCCCGATCGTGCGCCGCGACGGGTGGCTCAGCCGGCGCGGCACTTCCTTGGTGGCTTCGAGGATGAAGGTGTAGGGCCCGGGCGTGCCGAGCTTGAGCAGCCGGTACTGGCGGTTGTCCACGCGCGCGTAGACGGCCAGTTCGCTCAGGTCGCGGCACAGCAGGGTCAGGTGATGCTTGTCGTCGACGCCGCGCAGCCGGCGCAGCTGCTGCACCGCGTCCTTGTCGTCGAGCCGGCAGGCGAGCGCGTAGCTCGAGTCGGTGGGCACCGCGGCCACGCCGCCGCCGTGCAGGATCTGCGCCGCCTGCTTCAGCAGCCGCGGCTGCGGGTTGTCGGGGTGGACTTCGAAGTGCTGCGCCATGCGGCCCGCCGCTGCGCCCTCAGGCGCGCTGCACGCGGTGCTGCAGCTCGGCCCACACGGGGGTGAGCGGCGGCGGCAGCGGCGGCAGCGTACCCAGGTCGATGCGGCTTTCGGCGGGCGCGTGGAAATCGCTGCCGCGCGACGCCAGCAGGCCGAACTCCTGCGCCACGTCGGCGTACTTCGCGTATTCGGCCGGCGTGTGGCTGCCGGTGACCACCTCGACGCCGCGGCCGCCGTGGGCGGCGAATTCGCTGAACAGCGCGTACTCCTCGGTGGGCGTGAAGCGACAGCGCCCCGGGTGGGCGACCACCGCCACGCCGCCGGCATCCACGATCCAGCGCACCGCGTCGCCCAGCGCCGCCCAGCGGTGCGGCACGTAGCCCGGCTTGCCTTCGACCAGGTAGCGGCGGAAGACCTGGTCGGTATCGGCGCACACGCCGGCATCGACCAGGAAGCGCGCGAAGTGCGTGCGCGCGATCATCCGCGGGTTGCCGGCATGCGCGAGCGCGCCTTCGTAGGCGCCGTCGATGCCGGCCTTGGCCAGCTCGGCCGCGATCTGGTGCGCGCGCTCGCCGCGGCCGTCGCGGGTGCGCGCCAGGCCTTCGCGCAGGCGCGCGTCCGCAGGGTCGAACCCCAGGCCGACGACGTGCACCGACACGCCGGCGAAAGTGACCGACACCTCGACGCCGGTGAGGTAGTCGAGCCCCTGCGCGCGTGCGGCCGCCGCGGCGCGCGCCTGGCCGCCGACTTCGTCGTGATCGGTCAGCGCCCACAACTGCACGCCGTTGCGTGCGGCGCGTGCGGCCAGGGCTTCGGGTTCGAGCGTGCCGTCGGAGACGGTGCTGTGGCAATGGAGGTCGGCGTTGATCGTGTGCACGCGGTGAATTGTAGGAAGCACTCCGGCAGCGGGATCGGATCGGACTGCCGGTTCAGGCGCTGTCGAGCAGGTCGCGCCGGCGCAGCAGCAGGTCGCGGAAGTTCAGCGCCGCCGGCGAGAGCGAGCGTTCGGCATGGAACAGCAAGGACATCTCTCTGCGAATCAATGGGTCGACCACCTGTCGGGTCACGAGCCCCAGTGCATGCGCCAGGCGCGACATCGCCGAGGTCATCACCGCAATGCCGAGCCCCGCCTCGACCATGCCGAGAATCGTCAGCGGAAGCGCCACCTCGTAGCGGCGGACCAGCGAGATGCCCTCGCGCGCGAGCGCGAAGTCGAGCTGTGCGCGCACTGCATTGTCCGGCGGAGGCCCGATCAGCGGGATTTCGGTCAGTGCATGCCACTGCAACGTGCGGTGTCTCGCGAGCGCATGATCCGCCGGCATGACCGCGACGAACACGTCGGAAGTCAGCAATCGGGCGGCGATATCCTGGTGGGTGGCGAGCGCCGAGCCGAGACCGAAGTCGACCTCGCCGCGACGCACCTGCTCGATCACCTCGTGCTCGGTCAAGTCGTGCAGCGCGACCTTAACGCCTGGGTACGCGTCGCAGAAGCGGCGGATGAAGCGCGGCAGCAGCATCGCCGCCTGCAGCGACGCCGCGGCGATGGACACACGGCCGCGGCCGAGCGTGCTCAGCTCGCTCGCGCTGCCGATCACGTGGTCGAGGTCGCTCATCGCGCGCCGCGCCAACGGCAGGATCTCGGCGCCGGCCTCCGTCAGTCGCAGCATCCGGGTATGCCGGTCGAACAGCCGCAGTCCGAGGGCCTCCTCCAACTCGCGGACCAGCG
>JAFEFZ010000304.1 GCA_018240325.1 Pseudomonadota bacterium | reverse complement strand
GCGTCCGCGCCCGCGCCCGCGCCCGCGCCGCAGCCGGCGCGGTAGGCACGCCGCGATGGGCCACAGGCAGCCGCCGGCATGAACGTGTCGCGCGTGTTCATCCGGCGGCCGGTGGCGACGGCGCTGTTCATGGTCGCGATCGTGCTGGCCGGGCTGGTCGGCCTGCGCTTCCTGCCGCTGGCGGCGCTGCCGCAGGTCGACTACCCGACGATCCAGGTGCACACGCTGTACCCGGGCGGCAGCCCCGACGTGATGAGCCGCACCGTGACTGCGCCGCTGGAGCGCCAGTTCGGCCAGATGCCCGGCCTGCTGCGCATGAGCAGCACCAGCGCCGCGGGCGTGTCGGTGATCACGCTGCAGTTCGCGCTCGACCTGGGCATGGACGCCGCCGAGCAGCAGGTGCAGGCGGCGATGAACGCGGCCGCGTCGCTGCTGCCGGCCGACCTGCCGGCGCCGCCGGTCTACGCCAAGGTCAACCCGGCCGACGCGCCGATCCTGCAGCTGGCCGTCGGCTCCGACAGCCTGCCGCTGACCGAGGTGCAGAACCTGGTCAACACGCGGCTGGCGCTGAAGATCAGCCAGATCGGCGGCGTCGGCCTGGTGACGCTGGCCGGCGGCCAGCGCCCCGCCGTGCGCGTGCAGGCCAACCTCGAGGCGCTGGCAGCGATGGGGCTGGGGCTGGATTCGATCAGCAGCGCGATCAGCGCCGGCAACGCCAGCACCGCCAAGGGCAGTTTCGACGGGCCGAAGCGGCAATACAGCATCAACGCCAACGACCAGCTGGTCACGGCCGACGACTACCGCGAGCTGATCGTCGCCTACGTCAACGGCGCGCCGGTGCGGCTGAAGGACGTGGCGCGCGTGGTCGAAGGCGCCGAGAACCGCCGCCTGGGCGCGTGGGCCGGCATCAAGGGCGTGGCGCCCGCTGCGGCCGACGCGGGCGGCGGCGTGGCGCCGGCTGCGGTCGACGCCGGCGGCGGCGGTGCGGCGCCGCTGGTGCCGGCGATCATCGTCAACGTGCAGCGCCAGCCGGGCGCCAACGTGATCGCCACCGTCGACGCGATCAAGCGCCAGTTGCCGCTGCTGGCGCAGGACCTGCCGCACAGCGTGACGCTCACCGTGCTCACCGACCGCACGCTGGGCATCCGCGCGTCGGTGGCGCACGTGCAGTCCGAGCTGGTGCTGGCGGTGGTGATGGTGGTGCTGGTGATCTTCGCCTTCCTGCACAGCCTGCGCGCCACGCTGATCGCGTCGATCGCGGTGCCGATCTCGCTGCTGGGCACGGCCGCCGCGATGTACCTGCTGGGCTATTCGCTGAACAACCTGAGCCTGATGGCGCTGACCATCGCCACCGGCTTCGTCGTCGACGATGCGATCGTGATGATCGAGAACATCTCGCGCCACCGCGAGATGGGCAAGGGCCCGCTGGCCGCGGCGCTGGATGGTGCGGGCGAGATCGGCTTCACGATCATCTCGCTGACGGTGTCGCTGATCGCGGTGCTGATCCCGCTGCTGTTCATGCAGGAGGTGATCGGCCGGCTGTTCCGCGAATTCGCGGTCACGCTGGCGATCACGATCCTGTTCTCGGCGCTGGTGTCGCTGACGCTGGTGCCGATGCTGTCGGCGCGCTGGTTGGAGCCGCTGGACGCGGTACACGGGCGCGTCGGCCGCTGGGTGCAGCCGCGCATGGACCGGCTGGTCGCGCACTACGACCGCGCGCTGCGCCGGGTGCTGGCGCACCAGCCGCTGACGCTGCTCGTGGCCGTGCTCACGCTGGCGCTGACGGTGCTGCTGTACGCGGTGATCCCGAAGGACCTGTTCCCGACGCAGAGCACCGGCCAGCTGCAGGGCCAGGTGCAGGCGGCGCCGGACGTGTCCTTCGAGCGCATGGCGGCGCTGCAGGGCGAGGTCGCGCGCCTGGTGCTGGCCGACCCGGCGGTGCGCTCCGTCAGCTCGGTGGTCGGCGTGGACGCCGCGAACAACAGCGCGTTGTCGTCCGGGCGGCTGGTGATCAACCTCGTGCCGCGCACGCTCTTCGGCGACTCCGAGGCTGCGATCATGCAGCGGCTGCGACGGCAGGTCGCGCAGCAGGTGGCGGGCGTGTCGCTGTACCTGCAGCCCACGCAGGACCTGAGCATCGACTCCGGCACCGGCCCGACGCCGTACCGCTTCGACCTCGAAGGCGTCGACACGCTGCAGGTGGACGAATGGGCGCAGCGGCTGGTGCGCCGGCTGCAGGGCGTGCCCGAACTGCGCCACGCGACCACCGACGCCGGTGCCGCCGGGCCGTCGGCGATGGTGCGCGTGGACCGCGACACCGCCGCGCGCCTGGGGGTGACGGCCAGCGCGCTCGACAACGCGCTGTACAACGCCTTCGGCCAGCGGATCGTGTCGACGATCTTCACCGAGACCAACCAGTACCGCGTGATCCTGGAGGCGGCGCGCGCCGATGCGGCCGGCCTGCAGTCGCTGCGCGACCTGCCGATCCGCACCAGCGGCGGCGGCACGGCGCCGCTGGGCTCGTTCGCGCAGATCGTCGAGCAGCCTGCGCCGCTGCAGGTGCGGCGCGTCGGCCAGTACCCGGCCGCCACCGTCGGCTTCGACACGGCGCCGGGCGTCAGCCTGGGCGCGGCGGTGCAGGCGGTGCGCGCCGCCGCGCAGGCCGAAGGGCTGCCGGCGGCGATCACGCTGCGCTTCACCGGCGCCGCCGGCGCCTACCAGGGCGCGCTCGCCAACCAGCTGTGGCTGATGCTGGCGGCGGTGGTGTGCGTGTACATCGTGCTGGGCGTGCTGTACGAGAGCTTCGTGCATCCGCTGACGATCCTGTCCACGCTGCCGTCGGCCGGCATCGGCGCGCTGCTGGCGCTGATGCTGACCGGCCATGCGCTCGACGTGGTCGGCATCATCGGCCTGGTGCTGCTGATCGGCATCGTGAAGAAGAACGCGATCATGATGATCGACTTCGCGATCGAGGCCGAGCGCGGCCGGCTGCACACCGCGGGCGCGGGCGGGGCGGGCGGCGCGCCGGGCGCGCCGGGCGGGATGGTCGCCGCCACCGCGCCGCGCGTGGACCCGCAGCAGGCCATCCACCAGGCGGCGCTGCTGCGCTTCCGCCCGATCCTGATGACCACGCTGGCGGCGCTGGCCGCCGCCGTGCCGCTGATGCTGAGCTGGGGCGAAGGCGCCGAGCTGCGCCGTCCGCTGGGCATCGTGATCTTCGGCGGGCTGCTGCTGTCGCAGTTGCTGACGCTGTTCACCACGCCGGTGATCTATTTGTGGTTCGACCGCATCGGCCGGCGCTCGAGATGAAGCGCTCGTTCCTTCCGTCAGATTTCGGCCCAAAGCGGCCGCAGGCCGCTTTGGGCCTGGCGGCCCTTTTGCACTGCTCCCCCGAGCCCCCTCCGAGAGGGGGCTCCCGTTCGTTTGACGAGTCGGCCTGCCGGCCGACGGACCGTCGTACCTCCCGTGCGCCCGTCACACGCAGGCGGCTTGCGCCGGCCGCAAGGCCGGCTCAACAGTCATGCTGGAGCCCCCTCTCGGAGGGGGCTCGGGGGAGCCGTGCATACGGGCCTTGGCCCGAAGCGGCCACAGGCCGCTTCGGGCCGGAAGCAGTCGCCGGACGGACAGCCTGATGGCACTGCTCGAAGTCACCGATCTGCGCGCCGGCTACGGCCGCGCCGAAGTGCTGACCGGGCTGCACTTCACGCTGGGCGCCAAGCAGGTGGTCAGCGTGATCGGCCCCAACGGCGCCGGCAAGTCGACCACGCTGGCCGCGCTGATGGGCATCCTGCCGCACGGCGGGCGGATCGTCTTCGACGGCCACGACCTGGCCGGCAGCACGCTCGAAGACCGCGTGATGATGGGCCTGGCGCTGGTGCCCGAGAAGCGCGAGCTGTTCGGCACGATGCCGGTCGAGGACAACCTGGCGCTGGGCGGCTGGCGCCCGATGAAACAGCGCGTGCCCGACTGGAAGCGCGGGATCGAGCGCGTGTACACCCTGTTCCCGCGGCTGAAGGAGCGGCGGGCGCAACTCGCCGGCACGCTGTCGGGCGGCGAGCGCCAGATGCTCGCGGTGGGCCGCGCGCTGATGTCGGCGCCCAAGCTGCTGATGCTCGACGAGCCCAGCCTGGGCCTCGCGCCGCTGGTCGTGCGCGACATCTTCGCCACCATCGAGCGGCTGCGCGCCGAAGGCACCAGCATCCTGCTGATCGAGCAGAACGCGCGCGCGGCGCTGGCGGTGTCGGACCACGGCTACGTGCTCGAAACCGGCGCGATCGTGCTCGACGGGGCTGCCGCGGCGCTGGCCGAGGATCCGCGCGTGATCGAGACCTATCTCGGCGCGCAGCGGGGATAGGCCGAGCCCGAAGCGCGCGGCGCATGGGCCTGGACGCGCGGCTGATCCCCGTCCATCATCCGCGGCCGGGAGCCCCGACCGGCCGCTGCCTTCCGCGCCGTCCACTACCGAAGTCGCCGCCATGACCGAACTCGATCGAATCCTCGCCGATGCCGTCGCTGCCGAGCACGTGCCCTTCGCCGTCGGCATGACCGGCGACTCGAAGGGCATGCGCTGGTCGGGCGCCGCCGGCGACGCGCGCGCCGGCGTGCCCGCCGCCGCCGACACGGTGTTCCGCATCTTCTCGATGACCAAGGCGGTCGGCAGCACCGCGGCGATGATCCTGATCGACCGCGGCCGGCTGTCGCCCGACACGCCGGTGGCCGACATCCTGCCCGCGTTCGACCGGTTGCAGGTGCTCGAAGGCTTCGACGCCGCAGGCAAGCCGCGGCTGCGCGCGCCGCGCACCCGGGCGACCGTGCGCCACCTGGCGACGCACACCTCGGGGCTGGTGTACGAGTTCTGGAACACCGAGGTGCCGCGCTACATGCAGGCCACCGGCCTGGCGACGATCCTGTCGGGCCAACGCGCATCGCTGGACTATCCGCTGCTGTTCGACCCCGGCACGCGCTGGGACTACGGCATCGGCATCGACTGGCTGGGCCAGGTGGTCGAGAAGGTCGACGGCCGCACGATCGACCGCTTCTGCCGCGACGAGATCCTCGACCCGCTGGGCATGCACGACACCCGCTTCGAGCCCGACGCCGACATCGCGCCGCGGCTGGCCGACGTGCGCCTGCGCGGCGAGGACGGCCGCTTCACCGTGTTCCCGCTTGCGCCGCCGGCCAGGCCCGAGTTCTACGGCATGGGCCATGCGCTGTACTCGACTGCGCCCGACTACCTGCGCTTCCTGCGCATGTTCCTCAACCGCGGCCAGCTCGACGGCCGGCGGATCCTGAGCGAGGCCGGGTTGCAGAGCATGCTCGCCAACCAGATCGGCGAGTTGCCGATCCCGCTGCTGAAGACCGCGGCGCCGCCGGTCACCGCCGACGCCGAGTTCTTCCCCGGCCGCCGGAAGTCGCACAGCCTCGCGTTCCAGCGCATCGACGAGGACGTGCCCGGCATGCGCGCGGCCGGCTCGCAGTTCTGGGCCGGCGTGTGCAACACGCACTACTGGTGGGATCCGAAGAACGACGTCGCGGCGCTGCTGATGACGCAGACGCTGCCCTTCGCCGAGCCGCGCTTCATGGGGCTGTACGACGCCTTCGAGCGCGAGGTCTACCGCAGCCTGCGCCGTTGAGCCGGCGGCGCGCGGCCGGGCGGGCCCGGCCGCGCCGGGCGGCGCGTCAGCCCGCCATCACCGTGGCCATCGCCTGCGCCGCGTACTCGACGTTGTGGTGGTTCAGGCCGGCCACGCAGATGCGGCCCGAGCGCACCAGGTACACCGCGAACTCCTCGCGCAGCCGGTCGACCTGCGCGGCGCTCAGCCCGGTGTAGCTGAACATGCCGCGCTGGGTCAGGAAGTAGCTGAAGTCGCGGCCCGGCACCTTGGCGCTGATCACGCGGTGCAGCGTCTGGCGCATCGCCTGGATGCGATCGCGCATCGCCGCGAGTTCGGCTTCCCACAGCGGCCGCAGGTCGGCGTCGGCGAGCACGTGCGCGACGATCTGGCCGCCGTGGATCGGCGGGCTCGAGTAGTTGCGCCGCACCGTGAACTTGAGCTGGCCGAGCACGCGCTCGGCCTCGTCGGCATCGGCGCAGACCGCGCTGAGCGCGCCGCAGCGCTCGCCGTACACGCTCATGCTCTTGCTGAACGAGTTGGCGACGAAGAACGTCGCGCCGCTGTCGGCGAGCCTGCGGATCGCGTACGCGTCCTCGGCGATGCCGTCGCCGAAGCCCTGGTAGGCCAGGTCGAGGTACGGCAGCAGCCGGCGCTCGGCCAGCAGCGGGATCAGGACATCCCACTGCGCGTGCGTCAGGTCCACGCCGGTGGGGTTGTGGCAGCAGGCGTGCAGCAGCACGACGCTGCCCTCGGGCACGGCGCGCAGCGCGTCGAGCATCGCGTCGAAGCGCACGCCGCCGCCCGCCGGGTCGTAGTACGGGTAGCTGTGCACCGCCAGCCCCGCGCCTTCGAACATCGAGCGGTGGTTGTCCCAGGTCGGGTCGCTGACCCAGGCCTGCGCCTTCGGCAGCCAGCGGCGGATGAAGTCGGCGCCGACCTTCAGGCCCCCCGACGAGCCGACCGACTGGATCGTCGCCACGCGCCGCTCGCGCAGCACCGGGTGGCCGGCGCCGAACAGCAGCGCCTGCACCGCGCTGCGGAAGTTGGCCGCGCCTTCGATCGGCAGGTAGGGCTTGGGCTCGCCGGCCTCGACCACGCGGGCCTCCGCCTTGCGCACCGACGGCAGCACCGGGATGCGGCCTTCCTCGTCGAAGTAGATGCCGATGCCCAGGTTGACCTTGTGCGACCGGGTGTCGGCGTTGAAGACCTCGACCAGCGCGAGGATCGGGTCGCCCGCGAAGGGCTCGACGTGTTCGAACATGGCGGCGCTCCGGGTTCAGGCCTTCGCGGCGAGCGCGGCCTCGATGTCCTTCTTCAGCGACTCGGGCTTGTCGGTGGGCGCGTAGCGCTTGATCACCTGCCCGTCGCGGCCGACCAGGAACTTGGTGAAGTTCCACTTCACCGCCTCGCTGCCGAGCACCCCCGGCGCTTCGCGCTTCATCCACTGCCACAGCGGGTGCGCGCCGCCGCCGTTGACCTCGACCTTGCTCATCATCGGGAAGCTGACGCCGTAGTTCATCTGGCAGAACTCGGCGATCTGGTCGTTGTCGCCCGGATCCTGGCCGCCGAACTCGTTGCTCGGGAAGCCGACCACCACGAGCCCCTGGTCGCGGTAGGCCTGCCACAACTCCTCCAGGCCCGCGAACTGCGGCGTGAAGCCGCACTTGCTGGCGGTGTTGACGACCAGCAGCACCTTGCCGCGCTGGCTGGCGAACTGCGCCGGCTTGCCGGCGATCGACTGGGATTCGAAGTCGTAGATGCTGGTCATGGCGGGGGTGCTCGGCGTGTCGGTGCGGGGCCCGGATGTTAGCCGGCCGCGCCCGTTGCGCCCGCCCTTCGCGCCTGCCCTGCGCGCCTGCGCGCCCTGTGGTGCTGCAAGCGCCGCCCCTACACTCGCGCCGATGGCTGCGCCCGACATCCGCGCCGCGCGGCAGGCCGCCGCAGCCGGGGGTGCACGCCGCGTCCGCCCGGCGCAGCGATGAGCCTGCTTCGGGCCGCCACGAGGGCGAATACCGCAGGGCGCAGCCCGAAGGTACTCCAGTGAACGCGCGCGCTTGCAAGCCGAAGGTGCTGACCGCCCGGGCCGGTGCAGGCCAGGCGTCGCCGTACCCGCGTGCGGCCTGACCGGCGATGGACAGCCTGCTGGTTGCCGCGGCGCTGCTCAGCGCGCTGCTGCATGCCGGGTGGAACGCCGCGGCCAAGGCGCACGCCGACACGCCGCAGGCGATGGCCGCGCAGATGTACGCGGCCGGGTCGATCGGGCTGGCGGCGCTGCCCTGGGCCGGCCTGCCGGATGCGCGCGCGCTGCCGTGGATGGCGGTGTCGGTGGGCTTCAGCCTCGGCGCGGTCGCGCTGCTGCTGCGCGCGTACCGCCACGCCGGCTTCGGCATCGCCTACCCGGTCACGCGCGGCGCGTCGGTGATGCTGGTGGTGCCGCTGGCCGCGGCGCTGGCCGGCGAATGGCCGCGCCCGCTCGGGCTGGCCGGCGTGGCGCTGGTGGCCGCCGCCGTGCTCGCGCTGGCGCTGCGCGGCGCCGGCGCGGTGTCGCGCCCGGGCCTGGGCTGGGCGCTGGCCGCCGCGGCCTGCACCGCCGCCTACGTGGTGAGCGATGCGCGCGGCGCGCGCGCGTCGGGCTCGCCGTTGGCCTATGGCTGCCTGCTGTCGGTGATCAATGCGCTGGTCTGGGGCTGGACGCAGCGCGGTGCGGGCGGTTCGGGCTCACCGCTGCGCGCGTTGCGCGCGGTCGGCGCGAAGGCCTGGGCGATGGCGCTGGCGGCGGTGGCGTCGTACCTGCTGATCCTGTGGGTATGGAGCCATGCGCCGATCGCGCTCGGCTCGGCGCTGCGCGACACCAGCGCGCTGTGGGCGGCGCTGATCGCGGTGCTGTGGCTGAAGGAGCCGATCGACCGCATCACGCTCGCGGCGCTCGCGCTGGCCTTCGCCGGCGCGGTGTTGATCCGGCTGGGCTGAGAGGCTGAGGGCCGGCGATCAAGTCCGACACACCCGCTCGGGCGCGCCGGATTCATGTACCGGCTGCGATCCGGCCGGGCCGCGGCCGGCTTCGGCCGGCGCCATTCGGCCGGCGAATAAGCGTCATGCACGGCTGCGGCTGGCGCGATTGCGGCGCCCGCGCCAAGATCGCGATCCCGGCGGATGCCCGCCACCACGTTGCACTCCCGATGCGCCGCCACCGCCAAGCCAAGATCGTCGCCACCGTCGGCCCGGCCAGTTCGTCGGCCGACACGCTGCGCCAGCTGTTCGAGGCCGGCGTCGATGTGTTCCGCCTGAACTTCAGCCACGGCCTGGCCGACGAGCACCGCGCGCGCGTGCAGATGCTGCGCGCGCTCGAGGAAGCCAGCGGCCGCCCGATCGGCATCCTGGCCGACCTGCAGGGCCCGAAGCTGCGCATCGGCACCTTCGCCGACGGCGCGGTGCAGCTCGAGCCGGGCGCCGCCTTCCGCCTGGACCTGGACCCCACGCCCGGCAACGTGCAGCGCGCCGGCATGCCGCACCCGGAGATCTTCGCCGCGCTGCAGCCCGGCGCCGAGCTGCTGCTCGACGACGGCAAGCTGCGCCTGAAGGTCGAGCGCTGCGGGCCCGACCACGCCGACACGCGCGTGCTCGTCGGCGGCCGGCTGTCGGAGCGCAAGGGCGTGAACCTGCCCGACGTGCTGCTGCCGCTGAGCGCGCTGACCGCCAAGGACCGCAAGGATCTGGCGCTGGCGCTGGAGCTTGGCGCCGACTGGATCGCGCTGTCCTTCGTGCAGCGCCCCGAAGACGTGGCCGAGGCGCGCGCGCTGGTCGGCGACCGCGCCGGCGTGATGGTCAAGCTCGAGAAGCCGCAGGCGGTGCAGCGGCTGGAGGCGATCGTCGAGCTGGCCGACGCGGTGATGGTGGCGCGCGGCGACCTCGGCGTGGAGATGCCGGCCGAAGACGTGCCGGCGATCCAGAAGCGCATCGTGCGCTGCTGCCGCCGGATGGGCAAGCCGGTGATCGTGGCCACGCAGATGCTGGAGTCGATGATCGCGAGCCCGGTGCCCACGCGCGCCGAGGCTTCCGACGTGGCCACCGCGATCTACGACGGCGCCGACGCGGTGATGCTGTCGGCCGAATCGGCGGCGGGCCGCTACCCGGTCGAGGCGGTGGCGATGATGGACCGGATCATCCGGCGCACCGAGGCCGACCCGCTGTACCGCTCGCTGCTCGAAGCCTCGCACACCGGCACTGAACCGGGGCGCGCCGACACCGCCGACGCGGTGTGCTGCGCGATGCGCCGCGCCGCGGCGCTGCTGCAGCCGGCGGCGATCGTGTGCTGGACCAGCTCCGGCGCGACCGCGTTGCGCGCCGCGCGCGAGCGGCCGCAGGCCCCCGTGCTCGGCCTGACGCCGCACCGCGGCAGCGCCCGGCGCCTGGCGCTCGTCTGGGGCGTACACGCGGTGCAGACGCCCGACGCCGCCGACGTGAACGAGATGACCACGGTCGCCGCCGAAGTCGCGCGCCGCGAAGGGTTTGCGCAGGCCGGCGCGCCGCTGGTGATCGTGGCCGGGCTGCCTTTCGGCAGCGGCGGCCACACCAACCTGCTGCGCCTGGCCAACGCCTGACGCCAGACTGGCGTTTGCCGATCGGTCGGGCCCATAGCTGCCGCCGACCACTCGGCACTTTTTGCATCTGAAGCCGCGCACCGCGCCGTGATGCAACCGGGGCAGGCCACCTGCCCCGCCGGGGACACAATTGGCGGGCCCATTCCCACCCAACCGACCAGGAGCAGCCGATGACCTTCCCGAGCCGCCTTGCACTGTCCGCTGCCGCATCCAGCCTGGTGTTGTGGCTGGGCGGCTGTGCGCAACCCGGCCCTGGTGCGGCGCCGGCCGCCAGCCCGCCTGCCGCGGCCGCGCCGGTGCGCAGCCCCGACAGCGCGCTGATGGCAGCCGCGCAGGCCGACAAGGGGGCGACGGTCAAGACGCTGGAGCGGCTGGTCGACATCGAGACCGGCACCGGCAACGCCGAAGGCATGGCCGCGATGGCCGACCTGCTCGAGGCCGAACTGCGCGCGCTCGGCGCGACGGTCACGCGCCACCAGCCCGACGCCGGCGTGGCCGGCCAGAACCTCGTCGGTCGCATCCAGGGCCGGGGCACGCAGCGCATCCTGCTGATGGCGCACATGGACACGGTGTACGCCAAGGGCACGCTGGCCAAGGCGCCGTTCCGCATCGAGGGTGACCGCGCGTACGGCCCGGGCATCGCCGACGACAAGGGCGGCGTCGCCATCATCCTGCACACGCTGCGGCTGCTGAAGGCGCGCGGCTTCGACGGCTTCGGCGAGCTGGTGGTGATGTTCAACACCGACGAAGAGAAGGGCTCGTTCGGCTCGCGCGCGCTGATCCAGCAACTGGCGTCGCAGGCCGATTTCGTGCTGTCCTTCGAGCCGACGCAGGCCGGGAAGGAATCGCTGGTGCTCGGCACCGCCGGCATCGTGTACTACAAGGTGGCCGTCAAGGGCCTGGCGGCGCATGCCGGCGCGAACCCCGAGCTGGGCGTGAACGCGCTGGTCGAAGCCTCCGACATCGTGCTGCGCACGATGGACCTGGACGACAAGGCCAACAACCTGCGCTTCAACTGGACCGTCGCCAAGGCGGGCGCCGTGCCCAACATCATCCCCGACCAGGCCAGCCTGGAAGCCAACATCCGCTACGCGCGCAGCGAAGACCTGGACAAGCTGCTGGCCACGCTGGAGCAGCGCATCCAGGGCCACAAGAAGCTGCCGAAGTCGCAGATCACGATCACGCCCGACCGCGGGCGGCCGGCCTTCAACGCCAACGCCGGCGGGCGCCGGCTGGTCGAGCAGGCCGTCGCCATCTACAAGGAAGCCGGCGGCACGCTGGCCGTGGTGCCGCAGACCGGGGGCGGCACCGACGCCGCCTACGCCGCGCTGTCGGGCAAGCCGGTGATCGAAAGCCTGGGGCTGCCCGGCTTCGGCTACCACAGCGACCAGGCCGAGTACGTGGACCTCGGCGCCATCCCGCGCCGGCTGTACCTGGCCGTGCGCCTGATCGAAGACCTGTCGTCCGCGAAATGACGTCCGGGCAGGCCGCCAGGCTCCCGCTGCCGTGGTTCGGCTGCGAGCGCGGCAGCCTTGCGCAAGCTGTTCGATGAGCCGGCGATGAAGCTGCTCGACGCACTCCAGGCCGAACACGCGCTGATCGACCGGGTGCTCGGATCTTTGCGCCGCTACGTCGGCGCGCTCGTCGACGGGGCAGCGGATCCGGGCGACGGCAGACGTTTCGCCGCGTTCTTCACCGAGTACGCCGGCCATTTCCATCACGATCGCGAGGAACGCGTGCTCTTCGATGCGCTGGTCACGGCCGCGGAGCTGCCGGCCGACCGCGGGCCCGTGCACGCCCTCGGGCGCGAGCACGCCGAAATGGCGCAGTGGCTGCGCGAGCTGGCACCGCTGCTCGACCACGTGCCGCCGTCGGCCGAAGACGGCGCCCGGCTCCAGGCGCTGGCCACGCGCTACACGCGCGCGCTGTGGCGCCACATCGACGCCGAGAACTCGGTGTTGTACCCGCAGGGCGAGGAGCGGCTCCTGCTGTGCGGGATCCGCGAGTTGGCCGACCGGCCGATCCACCCGGCCGAGGCCGCCGCGCGCGACGCTGCCGCGGCGCTGCTGCTGCGCTACCCGCCGGTCGAGGACGATGTGCTCGCACGCGGCGACGGCTGCTTCATGTGCCGCGCCCACGGCGAAAGCTGCGACGGCCTCGAAGCCGAATGGTGGACCGAGCTCGAGTGGGACGAGTTCCGCGGCCGGGACGCGAGCGACTGACGGGGTCGGCCGAAGGGCCTGCCGCGTCGCGAAGGCCGCGTCAGCGGCGCAGCACCGCCAGCAGCGCCGCGCCGACGATCAGCGCGCCGCCGCCCGCCAGCGCCACGCTCGGCTGCGCGGCGCCCAGCGCCACCGCCGAGACCGACGCGAACAGCACCTCGCTGACCATCACCACCGCGGTCACGCTCGCCGCCAGCCGCGCCGCGCCGTACTGCAGCGCCAGGTTGCTCGCGAGGAACAGCAGCCCCATGCCGCAGGCGCCGGCCAGCCAGGGTGCGGCCGGCGCCGGCAGCGGCGGCACCCACGCCTGGCGCTGCAAGGCCAGCGCGAGCAGCGCCGACACCACCGCGCCGCCGACGAACATCGCCAGTGCCCGCGCCGCCTGCGGCTGGTGCGCCTGGCGGCGCAGCAGCACGTTGTTCAGCGCGAAGGTGAAGCCGCCCGCCAGCCCGAGCGCGTCGCCCAGCGTGTGCGGCAGCGGCCAGCCGCCGCCCTCGGGCCGCAGCACCAGCGCCGCGCCGGCCAGCGCCAGCGCCACGCGCACGGCGGCGGCCGCGCTCAGGCGCTCGCCCAGCAGCAGCCGCGCCAGCAGCACCGCCCACAGCGGCATCAGGTAGAACAGCAGCACCACGCGCACCACGTCGCCGATGGTCACGCCCCAGTTGAAGGCGGCGTTGGTGGTGCCCGACGCGATCACCAGCACCCACAACGGCGGCGTGCGCGCCAGCTGCGCCCAACTGCCCGGCCGCGCCAGCGTGATCAATGCCACCGCCAGCAGGAAGATCAGCATCGTGGCCCACAGCGGGTGCAGGCCCTGCGCCTGCAGCCAGCGCAGCGGCCACCACGACACGCCCCAGACGAAGGCGTTGAACAGCAGTGCGGCCACCGGCCCGGCGCCGGCAGCGGCCGTGCCCGCGGTCAATGCTTGTCCGAGCGCGCGATCGCCAGCAGCCGCTCGACCTCGTCCTGGTGGCGCACGCGGTTGCTCGCGTGCCAGCGCCGGATCAGCTCCATCGTGCCGGCCACGGCCAGCCCGAACACGGTGATCGCGCCGAAGGCCGACAGCCCGAAGCGCGTCATGCCGGCATAGAACGCGCCCAGGCCGAGGATGCAGGCCTGCTCGTTGAAGTTCTGCACCGCGATCGAGCGGCCGGCACCCATCAGGTTGTGGCCGCGGTGCTGCAGCAGCGCGTTCATCGGCACCACCAGGTAGCCGCCCAGCCCGCCGAGCAGCGCCAGGAAGGGCGCGGCCACGCGCACGTCGTGGATCGCGATCATGCCGATCACCAGCAGCCCCATGCCGATGCCCAGCGGGATCACGCTGGTGGCGCGGTCGAGCTTCATCGTCGCCGAAGCGGCCACCGCGCCGATGCCGGTGCCGATCGCCACCACGCCCACCAGCGTCGAAGCCTGGGTGGTGCTGTAGCCCAGCGCCGCCGCGGCCCAGGCCAGCACGATGTAGCGCAGGTTGCCGGCCACGCCCCAGAACAGCGTGGTCGTCGCCAGCGAGATCTGGCCGAGCTTGTCGCGCCACAGCCGGGCGTTGCACTGCGCGAAGTCGCGCCCCAGCGCGAACAGCCCGAGCATCGGCTGCAGCGGCGCCTCGGTGCGCGGGATGTACAGGTTGAACACCGCCGCGGCCACGTAGATCGCGACGATCGACGCGATCGCCGCCTCGGGCGGGGTGTCGATGCCGAAGTCGAACACCGGGAAGTCCAGGCCGAGCAGCAGCGGCGCCACCTTCGGCCCGACCAGCTGGCCGCCCAGCAGCACGCCCAGGATGATCGACGCGATCGTCAGCCCCTCGATCCAGCCGTTGGCCTTGACCAGCTGCGACGGCGGCAGCAGCTCGGTCAGGATGCCGTACTTGGCCGGCGAATACGCGGCCGCGCCCAGGCCGACCACCGCGTAGGCCACCAGCGGGTGCGAGCCGAACAGCATCATCAGGCAGCCGACCACCTTGATCGCGTTCGACACGAACATCACCTTGCCCTTGGGCACGGCGTCGGCGAAGGCCCCGACGAAGGGCGCCAGCACCACGTAGAACAGCGCGAACATCGGCACCAGCGACGCGCGCTGCCACTCGGCCGCGCCGCCTGCGCGCAGCAGCTCGACCGCGGCGACGAACAGCGCGTTGTCGGCCAGCGAGCTGCAGAACTGCGCCGCCATGATGGTGGAGAAGCCTCTTTTCATCGGCAGCGCGCTTCCGCTCGCGACGCTTCGGTCCGCTGGGGCGCGGCGCGCGCGTGGTCTCCTAGAGGGCTTCGGGTGTTGCGGCCGGCGGGCTGCCGGCGCGGGGCGCGGGCGTTATAGCACGCGGCTTCGCGTGCGCTGCGGTGCGCTGCGGCGCCGGCGCCGCGGCTGGCAGAATGGACCGGGCCGCCGCGCCGATGCCGCACCCGCGCGCGACCGAGCACCGCCGTGCCCCGCCCGATCGAAGCCCTGATCCACGCCGACGCGCTCGCGCACAACCTGGCGCGTGCGCGCGCCGCCGCACCCGGCGCCCGGGTGTTCGCGGTGGTCAAGGCCAATGCCTACGGCCACGGCATCGAGCGCGCGTACCCGGGGCTGCGCGGCGCCGACGGCTTCGCGCTGCTCGACCTGGCCGAGGCCGAGCGCATCCGCGCGCTCGGCTGGCGCGGGCCGGTGCTGCTGCTCGAAGGCTGCTTCGAGGCGCGCGACCTGGAGCTGTGCTCGCGGCTCGATCTGTGGCATGCGGTCAGCCACGAAGCGCAGATCGACTGGCTCGCGGCGCACAAGACGCATCGGCCGCACCACGTGTTCCTGAAGCTCAACAGCGGCATGAACCGGCTGGGCTTCCGCCCCGAGGCCTACCGTGCCGCCTGGGCGCGGCTGGACGCGCTGCCGCAGGTGGGCGAGATCGCGCTGATGACGCACTTCGCCGACGCCGACGCGCCCGGCGGCATCGAGCAGCCGCTGGCCGCCTTCGCCGCGGCGACGCAGGGCCTGCCCGGCGAGCGCAGCCTGGCCAACAGCGCGGCCACGCTGCGCCACGCACACGCGCCGGAAGTGGCCGGCGACTGGGTGCGCGCCGGCATCCTGTGCTACGGCGGCGTGCCCGACTACCCCGAGCACGACAGCGCCCACTGGGGTCTGCGCCCGGCGATGACGCTGCGCGCGTCGATGCTGGCGGTGCAGGCGCTGCGGCCCGGCGACGCGGTCGGCTACGGCAGCACCTTCACTGCCGCCGAGCCGATGCGCATCGGCGTCGTCGCCTGCGGCTATGCCGACGGCTACCCGCGCCACTGCGGCACCGATGCGCCGGTGCTGGTGGACGGCGTGCGCACCCGGCTCGTGGGCCGGGTGTCGATGGACATGCTGACCGTCGACCTGGGGCCGGTGCCCGCTGCCCGCGCCGGCAGCGAGGTCACGCTGTGGGGCCAGGGGCCGGGGGGCGCGGTGCTGCCGATCGACGAGGTCGCGCGCTGTGCCGGCACGATCGGCTACGAGCTGATGTGCGCGCTCGCGCAGCGCGTGCCCACGCGGGTGGTGGGCGGCGCGGGCATGTGAGGACTCCCACGGCCGCGCGGCGTGCGGCCCGCCCCGCGAGGGGACAAGAAGACACCGGGGCGGCCGGGCGTGGCGTCGATGGGGCTGCGGGCGCGCTATCGTCGCGCCTTCGTCCAACCGCGGAAAGGGCAGGGCCATGGGCCTCATCGGCACGATCGTCGTCGGCCTGATCGTCGGCGCGCTCGCGCGCTGGCTGATGCCGGGCGAGCAGAAGATGGGCTGGATCATGACGATCCTGCTCGGCATCGCCGGCTCGGTGGTGGCCGGGGTCATCGGCCGCACGCTGGGCTGGTACGAGCCCGGCCAGGGCGCGGGCTGGATCGCTTCGGTGCTGGGCGCGGTGCTGCTGCTGTTCATCGGCGGCAAGCTGCGCAGCAAGTGATCGCGGGCGAGGCATTGCGCGACCGGCTGCGCGCCGAATCGGTCTTCAGCGCGATCCGCGCGCAAGGCGCCGGCGGCCAGAACGTCAACAAGGTGTCGAATGCGGTGCAGCTGCGTTTCGACGTGCGCGCGTCGTCGCTGCCCGACGGCGTGAAGGCGCGGCTGCTGGCGCTGCGCGACCAGCGCATCAGCGCCGACGGCGTGGTGGTGATCAAGGCGCAGGCGCACCGCAGCCTGCCGCGCAACCAGGTCGAGGCGCTGGCGCGCCTGTGCGCGCTCGTCGATGCGGCGGCGCAGCCGCCGGCGCCGCGGATCGCCACCCGGCCGACCGCGGCGTCGCAGCGCCGGCGGCTCGACGACAAGGCGCGCCGCGGCCAGCTGAAGGCCGCGCGCCGGCGCGGCGCGGAGTAGCCGGGCGCGCCGGCACGGCGCGCAACACCCGGCACGGCGCGCAATGAGCCGGCGCCGCGCGCAGCACCCGGCACCGCGGCGCCGAACACCCGGCAGCGCGGGCGCGGTGGCCCGCTGCCCGCCGCACGACACAATCGCCGCGATGGCACGCGAACGAAGCGAATACGTCTGCACCGCCTGCGGCGGCACCAGCCCGAAGTGGCTCGGCCGCTGCCCGCACTGCGAGGCCTGGAACACGCTGCAGGAGCAGCGCGCGCAAAGCCCCGGCGACCACCGCTTCCAGGCGCTGGCCGGTGCGCAGGCGGTGGCCACGCTCAGCGAGATCGTCGCCGCCGAGCTGCCGCGCACCCCCACCGGGCAGGAGGAGCTGGACCGCGCGCTCGGCGGCGGCATCGTCGCCGGCGGCGTGATGCTGATCGGCGGCGACCCGGGCATCGGCAAGAGCACGCTGCTGCTGCAGGCGGCCGACAGCCTGTCGCGCACGCCGGTCCGCACGCCGGCCGGCGCTGCGGCCCCCGGCGGCCAAGGCGCGGCGATGCGGGTGCTGTACGTGACCGGCGAGGAGAGCGGCGCGCAGGTGGCGTTGCGCGCGCGCCGGCTGGGCCTGGGCGGCGAGCGCGTGCGCGTGCTCGCCGAGATCCAGCTCGAGAAGATCGTGCATGCGCTGCGCACCGAGGCGCCGGCCTTCTGCGTGATCGACTCGATCCAGACGCTGTACTCCGACGCACTGAGCTCGGCGCCGGGATCGGTGGCGCAGGTGCGCGAATGCGCGGCGCAGCTGACGCGCCACGCCAAGGCCAGCGGCACCGCGCTGGTGCTGGTCGGCCACGTGACCAAGGACGGCACGCTCGCCGGCCCGCGCGTGCTCGAGCACATCGTCGACACCGTGCTGTACTTCGAGGGCGACACCCATTCCAGCTTCCGGCTGGTGCGCGCGATCAAGAACCGCTTCGGCGCGGTCAACGAGATCGGCGTGTTCGCGATGACCGACCGCGGCCTGAAGGGCGTCGCCAACCCGAGCGCGATCTTCCTGTCCACGCACGGCGATCCGGTGCCGGGCAGTTGCGTGCTGGTCACGCTCGAAGGCACGCGGCCGCTGCTGGTCGAGGTGCAGGCGCTGGTCGATGCCGGCGGGCCGAGCCCGCGGCGGCTGTCGGTGGGGCTGGACCGCGACCGGCTGGCGATGCTGCTGGCGGTGCTGCACCGCCACGCGGGCGTGTCGTGCATGGACCAGGACGTGTTCGTCAACGCGGTCGGCGGCGTGCGCATCGCCGAGCCCGCCGCCGACCTGGCGGTGCTGCTGGCGATCCAGAGCAGCCTGCGCGGGCGCGCGCTGCCGCGCGGCTTCGTCGCCTTCGGCGAAGTCGGGCTGGCCGGCGAGGTGCGGCCGGCGCCGCGCGGGCAGGAGCGCCTGAAGGAAGCCGCCAAGCTGGGCTTCGGCGTGGCGGTGGTGCCCCAGGCCAACGCGCCGAAGAAGCCGATCGCCGGCCTGGCGATCCATGCGGTGCGGCGCATCGACGAGGCGATCGCGGCGGTGCGCGAGCTGGGCTGAGAGGCCGAGAGCCCGCCCGGGCCGGATGCGGCGCCGCCCGGCCGTACCATCGC
>JAFEFZ010000303.1 GCA_018240325.1 Pseudomonadota bacterium | reverse complement strand
GGGTAGCCGGCTGCGTTCAGCCAAATTCTTATTCACTCCGCCGACTACCCCCTCGTCGGCTTTGCCGGCACCGCCGGCGCGCTTCTTCAGCAAACCCCCACTGCGTCGAGCAGCGCGCGAACAGTGGTCTCGGCGTACCACCGCTCGGGCCGACGGCGGGGTGGCCAACGGAGTGAATAAGAATTTGGCTGAACGGAGTTGGCCACCCCGTCGGCGGCCCCGTGCACCACGTTTTCGCACCCGAACGAGGACTGCTTTCGGCGCAGCGGCGAAGGACCGCAACGGGCCGCAAGCCGACGGCGAAGCGCCGGGCTGCGCCTCAGCCGAACTGCTCCACCGCCTCGGCCACGTTGGGCACGATCGCGTCGGCGCCGATCGCGTCCTCGAAGCCCGAGCGGCGCATCAGCGACAGCGGCTGCTCGTTGACGTTGGCCAGCACCAGCCCGATCTCGCGCCGCTTCAGCGTGCGGTGCAGCTGCTGCAGCGCCTCGAGGCCGGAGGTGTCGAGCAGGACCAGCCGGTGCATCTCGAGCACCACCGCGCGCGTGCCGTCGGGCAACTGCTCGGCCAGCGCCTCCACCTTGCCGACCGCGCCGAAGAACAGCGAGCCGTACAGCTCGAACACGAACACGCCCGGCGGCAGATCGCCGGTGCCGTGCGGGCGCACGCTGAACAACTGGCCCATGCGCCAGATGAAGAACACGCAGGCCAGCACCAGCCCGACCTCGACCGCCACCGTCAAATCGAAGACCACGGTCAGCGTGAAGGTGCCGACCAGGATCGTGCGGTACTGCGGGCTGAAGCGATGGAGCCGCGCGAACTCGTGCCACTCGCCCATGTTCCAGGCGACGAACAGCAGGATGCCGGCCAGCGCCGCCAGCGGCACGTGCACCGCCAGCGGCGCGGCCAGCAGCACGATCGCCAGCAGCGCCAGCGAATGCACGATGCCGGCCACCGGCGACGCGGCGCCGGCGCGCACGTTGGTGATCGTGCGCGCGATGGTGCCGGTGGCCGGGATGCCGCCGAAGAAGGGCGCGACGAAGTTGGCGATGCCCTGCGCCATCAGCTCCTGGTTCGGGTCGTGGCGCGGCAGATCGGTGGCGTTGTCGGCCACGCGCGCGCACAGCAGCGATTCGATCGCGCCGAGCATCGCGATCGTCAGCGTCGGGAACACCAGCAGCTTGGCGGTGGCCCAGCTGAAGGCCGGCAGCGCGAAGTCCGGCAGCGACTGCGGGATGCCGCCGAAGCGCGAGCCGATGGTTTCCACCGGCAGCCGCAGCAGCGCGGTGGCGGCGGTGGCCAGCGCGAGCGCGACCACCGTGCCCGGCAGGTGCGCGGCCAGGCGCCGCAGCCGGCCCCACCACCCGGCCGGTGCCGTGGGCATCGTGTACGACTTCGGCCACAGCACGACGATCGCCAGGCAGGCCAGCCCGATCGCCAATGCGGTGGGTTTGAAGCTGCCCAGGTGCGTGCTCAGCGATTCGATCTGCGCGAAGAAGTCCGACGGCATCTTCTCGATGTGCAGCCCGAGCAGGTCCTTCACCTGCGACAGCGCGATCAGCACCGCGATGCCGTTGGTGAAGCCGATGATGATCGGCACCGGCACGTAGCGCACGAGCACGCCGAGCTTGAACAACCCCATCGCGAACAGCAGCGCGCCGGCCAGGATCGTCGAAATCAGCAGGTTCGCCAGCCCGTACTGCTCGACGATGCCGTAGACGATCACGATGAAGGCGCCGGCCGGCCCGCCGATCTGCACGCTCGAGCCGCCGAGCGCGCTGATCAGGAAGCCGGCGATGATCGCGGTGAAGATCCCGGCCTCGGGCTTGACGCCGCTGGCGATCGCGAAGGCCATCGCCAGCGGCAGCGCGACGATGCCCACCGTGAGGCCGGCGCCGAGGTCGCGCGCGAACTTCCCGGCGTCGTAGTCGCGCAGCGCATCGACCAGGCGCGGACGGAATGCGTGCAGTTGCATGGCGGCTGCAGGCGTCAGCGGGCGGGCCGTGCCGGCGGCTCGCGCCGTGTTGCAGGGGGCTGCTGCCGGCAGCGCATCCGGCAGGCCTCAGCGCACGCGCAGGCCCGGCACCGCGCCCGGCCAGGGTTCGAGCAGGTACAGCCCGGGATGCGCCTTCTCGTCGGCGTGGCCCGCGGCCAGCACCATGCCTTCGCTGCGGCCGAACTTCATCTGCCGCGGCGCCAGGTTGGCCACCCACACGGTGAGCTTGCCCACCAGCTGCTCGGGCGCGTATGCGCCGGCGATGCCGCTGAACACGGTGCGCAGGCGCGGCTGCCCCTGCGGGTCGGGCCCCTCGCCCGCATCCAGCGTCAGCCGCAGCAGCTTGGTGCTGCCTTCGACGCGCTCGGCGGCGACGATCTTCACGATGCGCAGATCCACCCGGGCGAAGTCGCCGATGCCGATCTCGGCGGCCAGCGGCTCGCCGCCTGGTGCCGGCGGTGCCGGCGCGGCCGGCGGCTCGAACAGCGCGTCGAGCAGCTTCGTGTCGACGCGCTGCATCAGGTGCCGGTAGGCGCCGATCGTGTGGCCGCCCAGCGAGCGCGCCGCGTCATGCCACTGCAGCGGCTCGATCTGCAAGAAGGCCTCGACCTTGGCGGCGAGTGCCGGCAGCACCGGCTTCAGGTAGACGGTGAGCACGCGGAAGGCCTCGATGCACACGCTGCACGCGTCGTGCAGCAGCACGGCCTGCTCGGGGTGCTTCGCCAGCTCCCAGGGCTTGTGGCGGTCGACGTATTCGTTCACGCGGTCGGCCAGCATCATGATCTCGCGCAACGCCTTGCCGGTCTCGCGCGTCTCGTACAACTCGGCCACCGCGTCCTGGTGCGCGCGCAGGCCGTCGAGCAGCGCGCGGCCCTCGACGCCCGGGTCGGCCGCGAGCCGCCCGCCGAAGCGCTTGGCGATGAAGCCGGCGGCGCGGCTGGCGATGTTGATGTACTTGCCGACCAGGTCGGCGTTGACGCGGGCGACGAAGTCCTCGGTGTTGAAGTCGATGTCCTCGACGCGCGCGTTCAGCTTGGCGGCGATGTAGTAGCGCAGCCACTCGGCGTCCATGCCGAGCTCGAGGTAGCGCAGCGGGCTCAAACCCGTGCCGCGGCTCTTGCTCATCTTCTCGCCGCCGACGGTGAGGTGGCCGTGTACGAAGATGCGGTCGGGCACCTTGCGGCCGCTGAACTTGAGCATCGCCGGCCAGAACAGCGTGTGGAAGGTGACGATGTCCTTGCCGATGAAGTGCACCTGTTCCAGCGCCGGGTCGGCCAGGTAGGCGTCGAAATCCTGCCCGCGGCGGTCGAGCAGGTTCTTCAGCGACGCCAGGTAGCCGATCGGCGCGTCCAGCCACACGTAGAAATACTTGCCCGGCGCGTCGGGGATCTCGATGCCGAAGTAGGGCGCGTCGCGGCTGATGTCCCAGTCGTCGAGGCCGCCCGGCGCGCCGGCGTCTTCGCTGCCGTCGCCGCTGAACCATTCGCGCACCTTGTTGGCGACTTCGGGCTGCAGCCGGCCGTCCTGCGTCCAGCCGCGCAGGAACTCGACGCAGCGCGGGTCCGACAGCCTGAAGAAGAAGTGCTCGCTGCTGCGCAGTTCGGGCGTGGCGCCGCTGAGCGCGGAGGTCGGGTTCTTCAGCTCGGTGGGCGTGTAGACCGCGCCGCAGACCTCGCAGTTGTCGCCGTACTGGTCTTTCGCGCCGCACTTCGGGCATTCGCCCAGGATGTACCGATCGGCCAGGAACATGCCCTTGACCGGGTCGAAGAACTGCTCGATCGTGCGCGTGGCGATCAGGTCGTTGCGGCGCAGCGCGAGGTAGATGCTCTGCGCGAGCGCGTGGTTCTCGGGGGCGTCGGTCGAGTGCCAGTTGTCGAAGCCGATGTGGAAGCCGTCCAGATACTGCCGGCGCCCCGCGGCGATGCGGCCGACGAAGGCCTGCGGGCTCAGGCCGGCCTTGTCGGCGGCGATCATGATCGGCGCGCCGTGCGCGTCGTCGGCGCACACGAAGTTCACCTCGTGGCCGCGCAGCCGCTGGAAGCGCACCCAGATGTCGGCCTGGATGTACTCCATCATGTGGCCGATGTGGAAGGGCGCGTTCGCGTAGGGCAGCGCGGTGGTGACGAAGAGCTTGCGGGTCATGGTGCGCATCGGTGGGCCCGGCATTGTAGGGAGCGCTGCGGCTGCGGTGCGCCTGCGCAGGCCGCACGCAGGCTGGCCGCCTACCCCGAAAGAGTAGCCCTTCCGGGCGGCGCGCGGGCCGCCGAAGCGAGGGTTTTCAAGAGGCCGGGCGTGGTGCCCGCGCCGGACAATCGTGGCCGTCCCCCGGTCTCGCCAGCCCCGCCCGCCACCGGGCGCCCATCGTGGAGGAACCATGCATCGAACGCTCCGTCTTCTCGTGGTCCCGGCGCTGCTGCTGGGTTCGGCCGGCCTATGTGCGGCGCAGGACGCGAACCTCGCGCGCAACCTGGCGGCCACCTGCGCCAACTGCCACGGCACCAATGGCCACGCGCGCGGCGACATGAAGCCGCTGGCCAACATGTCGTCGGGCAAGATGCTCGCGCTGCTGGCCGACTACAAGAGCGGCGCGCAGCCGTCCACGGTCATGGGCCAGCTCGTCAAGGGCTACACCGATGCGCAACTGCAGCTGATCGCCGGCTTCTTCGCCGCGCAGCCGGCCGGCAAGT
The DNA here is from genome assembly GCA_018240325.1 of Pseudomonadota bacterium. Taxonomy (GTDB): domain Bacteria; phylum Pseudomonadota; class Gammaproteobacteria; order Burkholderiales; family Burkholderiaceae_C; genus Rubrivivax. The sequence continues at coordinate 14,721 of JAFEFZ010000303.1, read as the reverse complement.
GAGGGCAGCACGATGAACGATTCGCTGCACTTCAACCGCCGGCAACTGCTCGGCGCCGGCGCCGCGCTCGCGGCCGCGTCGCTGGCCGGGTGTGCGGGCACGCCCGCGGGCGGGCCTTCGATCGGCCGGGTGGTGGTGGTCGGCGGCGGCTACGGCGGCGCGACCGCGGCGCGCTACCTGAAGCTGTGGGGCGGCAACGTCGAGGTCACGCTGGTCGAGCGCCAGGCCGAGTTCATCTCGTGCCCGATCAGCAACCTGGTGCTCGGCGGCTACAAGACGATGGCCGACATCACCAACGGCTACGGCGGCCTGAAGGCCGCCGGCGTCAACCGGGTGCAGGGCGAGGTGGTCGCCGTCGATGCGGCCGCGCGCAGCGTGCGCCTGGCCGACGGCCGCACGCTGGCCTACGACCGCCTGGTGCTGTCGCCGGGCATCGACTTCATGACCGAGCAGGTCGGCGGGCTGCAGGCGGCGATCGACGGCGGCCGCGTGTTCCACAGCTGGAAGGCGGGGCCGCAGACGGTGGCGCTGCGCCGCGCGATCGAGGCGATGCCCGACGGCGGCGTGTTCGCGCTGTTCATCCCGAAGGCGCCGTTCCGCTGCCCGCCGGGGCCCTACGAGCGCGCCTGCGTGGTGGCGAGCTACCTGAAGGCGGCCAAGCCGAAGTCGAAGCTGATCATCTCCGACGGCAACGCCGAGATCATCTCGAAGAAGGGCTTGTTCGAGAAGGCCTTCAAGGACTTGTACGGCGGCATCATCGAATACCGGCCGAACGCCGAGCTGAAGGAGGTCGCCGGCAACGTAGGCAAGACGGAGTTCGACGACATCAAGGCCGACGTGATCAACGTGGTGCCGCCGCAGCGCGCCGGCGACCTGGCGCGCACGGCCGGGCTGCTGAACGTGAACGCGCGCTGGGCCGGCGTCGATTGGCTGACGATGGAATCGACCGCGGTGCCGCGCATCCACGTGCTCGGCGACGCCACCTTCTCGGCGCCGCTGATGCCCAAGTCGGGGCACATGGCCAACCAGCACGCGAAGGTGGCTGCCGCGGCGATCATCCAGTTGCTCAAGGGCGAGCCGGTCAACCCGACCCCGGTGGTGACCAACGCCTGCTACAGCTTCGTGAGCGCGCGCGAGGCGGTGCACGTGGCTTCGGTGCACCAGTACGACGCGGCCGAGAAGACTTTCAAGACGGTGCCCGGATCGGGCGGCGTGTCGGCCGGCATCAACCAGGTCGAGGCGCGCATCGCGCTGGGCTGGGCCGCCAACATCTGGGCCGACACGCTGGCGCTGCCGTAGCGGCCGGGGCGTCCGGGGGCGCGGCCCCGGGGGGCTGCGCCCGGTGCCCGGGGGTATCGACGCCGTGGCGCGCGTGCCGGTGCTGCGGCGCTGCGGCGGGCGGCGGCGGCGCTACGGCAGGCCGCTGAGGTAGGCGGCCACGGCGCGGCGGTCGTGCTCGCTCAGCCTGGACGCGATCGTGTGCATCAGCGCGTTGTCGCTGCGGCGCTCGCGCCGGCTGAAGGCCAGCAGCTGGTTCTCGGTGTATTGCGCGTGCTGGCCTGCGAGCCGCGGCAGCGTCTCGCTGCCGGCGCCGTCGGCGCCGTGGCAGGTGGCGCAGGCGGCGCCGCCGGCATCGGGGTCGCTGCGCTGGTAGACGTGGCGGCCGGCCTGCGCGAGTTCGACATCGTCGACCGCGTGCGCCCTCGGCCTGCGCGCTTCGAAGTACCGGCCGAGCAGCAGGAAGTCGGCCGGCGACAGCTCCTCGACCATCGGCTGCATCGCGCTGCTCTTGCGCCGGCCGGCCTTGTAGTCGGCGAGCTGGCGCTCGATGTAGCGCGCGTGCTGCCCGGCCAGCCGCGGGAAGGCCGGGCTCGAGCTTTCGCCGTCGACGCCGTGGCAGATGAAGCACCGGCCTTGCACGATCTCGGCCGCGCGCGCATCGTCGGCAGCCTGCGCCGCCGCCGGTGCCGCCAGCGCGAACGCCGCGGCGGCGAGCCTGCGTCTGCCGAGCCTGGCCATGCGGCGGGCCGTGCGCGCTTCAGGTCACGGTGGCTTCGTCGGCGCGCCGCTCGCCGCGGTTGTCGACCCACTGCACCGCGATCTTGTCGCCCGGCTTCGCGCCCTTGAGCGCGAACTGCAGGAACGGGTTCTTCGACATCGAAGGCCCGAACATCGCGCCGAGCACCTGGCGGCCGTTGTGCTGCACGCTCACCTGCTGGATGAACCAGGCGGGCACCACCTTGCCGGCTGCGTCCTTGCGCAGGCCGTTCTCCATCTCGTGGCTCATCAGGATGCGCACCGTGGTCGTCTCGGCGCCGGCCTGGGCGCGGATGCGGCTGGCTTCGGTCATGTCGTGCTGCCTTCCGATCGCGGCGCGCGTCAGCCGCAGCCGCCCAGGGTGACCCGGATCTCCCGGACCGCGTACAGCACGCGGCCGTCGCCGGTGAAGGCGACCGCGTAGACGTTCGACGATTCGGCCATCTTGATGCGCGTCGACAGGCCGGCCGCCGCCACGGCTTCGCCGAGGTCGAACACTGCGACCAGGTTGAAGGGGTTCTTGTCGACCAGCAGCGCGAGCCGCTTCACCCCCGCGAGGCTGCTGCCGAAGCCCACCTGCACCGCGGCGCCGTTCTCGGCGATGTCGGGCCCGGTGATCGACACCTCCTTGCTCGGCGCGGGTGCCGAGCCGCCCAGCGCCTTCACCACCTCGGCCAGGCCCTTGGCCTCGAAGGCGGCCTGTTGCCAGGCGGCGCGCGTCTTCACGGGCAGCAGCCCGAAGCCCGCCAGCGCAGCGGCCAGTGCGGCGCTGCGGGCCAGGCATTCGCGGCGGTCGGGCATCGGTGGGTCTGCGGTAGGGCGGTGTGCGCCGGCCTTGCGGCCGGCGCGGGCATCTTGCGTCGAAGCGGGCCAAGCCCGTACTACCCTGATGGGCTATCGCTCATCCCCCGTCGCGGGAATAGACGCGATCGGCGGCCAGCAACGCTAATCGGCACTGTACAGGTCAGCGCACGCGCACCGCGCGCACGGGAGAATTCATGCATTTCGACAAGGAGTTCGACGCGTCCGGGCTGTCGTGCCCGCTGCCGATCATCAAGACCAAGAAGGCGCTGGGCGACATGGCCGCGGGCCAGGTGCTGCGCGTCGTCGCCACCGACCCGGGCTCGGTGGCCGACATGTCGGCCTTCACCGAGCAGACCGGCCACGAGCTGCTGTCGTCGGGCCAGGAAGGCGGCAAGTACGTGTTCCAGATCCGCAAGAAGGGCTGAGCGCGATGGCTGCCAAGAAGATGGCCATCATCGCCACCAAGGGTGCGCTCGACATGGCGTACCCGCCGCTGATCCTGTCGTCGACCGCTGCCGCGCTCGGCTGGGAGGTGCAGGTCTTCTTCACCTTCTACGGGCTGCAGCTGCTGCGCAAGGATCTGTCGGGCATCGCGATCAGCCCGCTGGCCAACCCGGCGATGCCGATGCCGGTGCCGATGCCGGTGGTGGTGTCGATGCTGCCCGGCATGGAGGCGATGGCCACTTCGATGATGAAGGCGAAGATGAAGAAGAAGGGCGTGGCCTCGCTCGAGGAGCTGCGCAGCCTGTGCCTCGAGGCCGAGGTCAAGTTCATCGCCTGCCAGATGACGGTGGACCTGTTCGAGTTCGACAAGACCGATTTCATCGACGGCATCGAGTTCGGCGGCGCGGCGACCTTCCTGCAGTTCGCCGGCGGGACCGACGTGTGCCTGTTCGTCTGAGATCCCAGGCTCCGCGGCGCGGCCGGTGGAATCGAACCCGGAGCAGATCGCGGCGCTGGTCGTCGGCAGCGGCTTCGTGATCGCCTTCGTCTTCGGGCTGGTGGCCGCGAAGTCGAACTTCTGCACGATGGGCGCGCTCGCCGACATCGTCAACATGGGCCACTGGGGCCGCATGCGGATGTGGCTGCTGGCGGCGGCGGTGGCGATCGCCGGCACCGCGCTGCTGTCGTACAGCGGGCAGGTGGACCTGTCCAAGTCGGTTGCGCAGCGGCCGTCGCTGCCCTGGCTGTCGCTGGCGCTCGGCGGGCTGCTGTTCGGCGTGGGCATGACGCTGGCCGGCGGCTGCGCCAACAAGAACCTGGTGCGCGCCGGCGGCGGCAGCGTGCGCTCGCTGGTGGTGCTGACCTTCGTCGCGATCGCGTCGTACATGACGCTCAAGGGCCTGTTCGGCCAGTGGCGCGCGCGCTGGCTCGACCCGCTGCGCATCGACCTGGGCGCGCGCGGCTGGGCCGACCAGGGGCTCGACACCGCGCTCGCGCGGGCGACGGGCATCGATCCGAAGGCCGCGCTGCTCGGCGTGGCCGCGGCGATCGCACTCGCGCTGGCGGCCTTCGTGTTCAAGGACCGGCGCTTCCGCGCCAACGGCGTGCAGGTGGGCAGCGCCATCGTGCTCGGGCTGCTGGTCGTGGCCGGCTGGTACGTGACCGGCCGCCTGGGCTTCGGCGAGAACCCGGACACGCTCGAGAACATGTTCTTCGCGACCAACACGCGCACGCTCGAGAGCCTGAGCTTCGTCGCGCCGCTGGCCTATGCGCTCGAGCTGATGATGCTGTGGACCGACGCGTCGCTGCGCCTGACCTTCGGCATCGCCAGCGTGCTCGGCGTGGCTGCCGGCTCGCTCGCCTATGCGCTCGCGGCCGGCCAGTTCCGCTGGGAAGGCTTCGCGTCGGTGGCCGACCTGCGTACCCAGCTGGCCGGGGCGGTGCTGATGGGATTCGGCGGCGTCACGGCGCTGGGCTGCACCATCGGCCAGGGACTGTCGGGGCTGTCGACGCTGGCGATCGGTTCGTTCGTCGCGGTCGGCGGCATCATCGCCGGCTCGGTCGCGACGCTGAAGTGGATGCTGCGGCAGGCCGAGCGGAGTTGATCATCGAGGAGGGACGGGCAATGCAGAAGTTCATCGTCGCCGCGCTGCTGGCGCAGGGCCTGGGCATGGCGCAGGCGCAGGCGCAGGCGCAGGCGCAGGCCCCGGCCCCGGCCCCGGCTCCGGCCCCGGCATCGCAGGCCGAAGCGCCCTGGGTCGCCGACGCGCGCAAGGTGTCGATGTCGGTTCCGCCGAAGCTGCTGGCGGTGCTGCAGGAGGAGATCGCGCGCGGCGGTCCCGAGGGCGCGATCCTCGTCTGCCGCGACCAGGCGCCGCAACTGGCACGCGCCGCGTCGCTGGAAAGCGGCTGGACGGTACGCCGCGTGAGCCTGCGCAACCGCAACCCGAAGGCGGTGCCCGACGCGTGGGAGCGTGCCGGCCTCGAGGATTTCGACCGCCGCGCCGCCGCCGGCGAGCCGCCGGGCACACTCGAGGTTGCGGCCGTCGTCGTCGTCGACGGCAAGCCGACCCAGCGCTACCTGCGCGCGCTGCCGACTGCCGCGCTGTGTACCCAGTGCCACGGCCCGGCCGACAAGCTCAGCCCTGCGGTGGTCGCGCAGCTGAAGGCGCTGTACCCCGACGACCGGGCCACCGGCTACCAGGTCGGCGACATCCGCGGCGCGATGACGCTGAGCCGCGCGGTGCCCTGAGCGCGTGTCCGTGCGCCGGCGGCGGCGGCCGCGCCGCGTGGTGCAGCCGCAGCCGCGGCGCAGGGCCGCGCGGACCGTCGCCTGGCGGGCCGCGGCGCGGCCTTCGGGCACCATCGGCGCTGCAAGGAGGTGAGAACCGTGACCCCGCCCGACGCCGCAATCGCCCAGGCCGCCGCGCTGCAGCCGATCACCGCGCTGGCGCGCGCGCGGCTCGGCGTCCCTGACGACGCATTGATCCCGTACGGGCGCGACAAGGCGAAGATCGACCTCGGCTGGCTGCGCGGCCTGGCCGGCCGGCCCGACGGCCGGCTGGTGCTCGTGACCGGCATGACGCCCACGCCGGCGGGCGAGGGCAAGACGACGGTCGTCATCGGCCTGGGCGACGCGCTCAACCGCATCGGCCGACGCGCGGTGATCGCGCTGCGCGAGCCCTCGCTCGGGCCGGTGTTCGGCATGAAGGGCGGCGCCGCCGGCGGCGGGCGTGCGCAGGTGGTGCCGATGGAAGACATCAACCTGCACTTCACCGGCGACTTCGCCGCGGTCGCGGCCGCGCACAACCTGCTCGCGGCGCTCGTCGACAACCACGTCCACCACGGCAACGCGCTCGGCATCGACACCCGGCGGATCGCGTGGAAGCGGGTGCTGGACATGAACGACCGCGCGCTGCGCCGCATCGTCGTCGGCCTGGGCGGCAGCGCCAACGGCTTCGCGCGCGAGGACGGCTTCGACATCGTCGTCGCCTCCGAGGTGATGGCGATCCTGTGCCTGGCCGAATCGCGTGCCGACCTGAAGGCGCGGCTGGCGCGCATCGTCGTCGGCCGCCGCCGCGACGGCACGGCCATCACCGCCGCCGACCTGCGCGCGCACGGCGCGATGGCGGTGCTGCTGAAGGACGCGATCCACCCGAACCTGGTGCGCACGCTGGAGCACAACCCGGCGCTGATCCACGGCGGCCCGTTCGCCAACATCGCGCACGGCTGCAGCTCGGTGATCGCGACCCGCGCCGCGCTGAAGCTCGGCGACTACGCGGTCACCGAGGCCGGGTTCGGCTCCGACCTGGGCGCGCAGAAGTTCTTCGACATCAAGTGCCGCATCGCCGGGCTGCGCCCCGACGCGGCGGTGCTGGTGGCCACGCTGCGCGCGCTGCGCCACCAGGGCGGCGCCGAAGGCGACGCGCTGCAGCGGCCCGACCCCGCGGCGGTCGAGCGCGGCCTGCCCAACCTCGAACGGCACCTGCGCAACCTGCGCGAGCACTTCGGCGTGCCGGCGCTGGTCGCGCTGAACCGCTTCCCCGGCGACAGCGAAGCCGAGGTCGCCGTCGTCGAGCGCGCACTGCGCGCCGCCGGCGCCGTGCTGGTGTCCAGCCGCCACTGGGCCGAGGGTTCGGCCGGCGCCGAGGATCTGGCGCGCGCGGTCGTCGCGCTCGCCGAATCGGGGCGCGCGGCGCTGCGCTCGAGCTGGCGCGACGACGAGCCGCTGTGGGAGAAGATGCGCGCGGTCGCGCGCAGCGTCTACGGCGCGGCCGATGTGGACGCCGCACCGGCGGTGCGCGCGCAGGTCGAGGCATTGCAGCGCGACGGCTTCGGCCGGCTGCCGGTGTGCGTCGCGAAGACGCCGTATTCGTTCGCCAGCGACCCGTCGTTGCGCGGCGCGCCCACGGGCCACGTGGTCAGCGTGCGCGAAGTGCGGCTGGCGGCCGGCGCCGGCTTCGTGGTCATGATCTGCGGCGACATCCTGACCATGCCCGGCCTGCCGCGCGCACCCGCGGCGCAGCGCATCGACATCGACGACGGCGGCCGCGTCAGCGGGATGTTCTGAGCGCGCCAGGGCCGGGCCGCGCGCAGCCCGCCCGCCGCTGGCGCCAAGGCACGCGACCGTGGCCTCTTCGTTCCTCGAGCGCGCCCTCAGTCTCTCGGGCCGGCCTCGCCGGCCGCCCCCCGCAGGGGAACGAGCAAGGCGGCGGAACCGCATTTGCTCGCGAGACCATCGGCGCAGTTTCGTGCGCCGTCAGGCTGATGGCGCCGATGCGCGCTGCGGCGGGGTCGGATCGCTGCCGACGCGAGCCCTTCGGGCCGTTCGGGCCGTTCGGGGCGATCGCGGTCCGCGATCCAGCGGCGGCGATGTCGGTTCGCGGCGTGCGTGCCTGCGTCGGCCCGGCGCCTGGCCTGCACGCCGAATCTGTTGGCAACCTACTCGGGCGGCTCGTGTTGCCCGGCCCGGATCCGGTGCTGCCGCCCCGGGCTGCGGCGGGGATGCTCTGCGAGCCGAGGGTGGCGGGCTCGGGTACTTCGCCCATTCACCCGTTCACCCATTCGCCCGTTCACCCGCGCCACTGCCGGCGCAGCCGGCCGTGCAGGGTCTGGAAGGTGCCGGCCGCGGCAGGCGCGAACGGCTGCCCGACGGCAGTCGGCGGATTCGGCGCGAGTTGAAATTTGAATTTCAACTAGAGTATGATCGATCGCGCTGCCGGGCCGTCCGGCGCCCTCGAGTGCACGCGACCCGGCCGACATGAACACCACTCCCGCTCCTTCCGGGCCGCCGCCACGCTGGCGCCGCATCGCCGTCGCCGCGCTGGTGCTGCTGGGCGCCGCCGCGTTGGCCTGGGGCTGGTGGCAGCACGAAGCAGCCGGCGAAGACCCGCGCATGCTGGTGCTGTACGGCAACGTCGACCAGCGCCAGGTGTCGCTCGCCTTCAACACCGCCGAGCGCATCATCGAGCTGGCGGCGCGCGAGGGCGACCACGTCAGCCCCGGCCAGGTGCTGGGCCGGCTGGACCAGCGCACGCCGCGCCTGCGCGTGGCGCTGGCCGACGCGCAGATCGGCGTCGCCGCGCAGGCGCTGGCGCGGCTGAAGGCCGGCACCCGGCCCGAGGAGATCGCGCAGGCGCGCGCCACGGCGGCGGCGGCCGCCGCCGACGCCGAGTTCGCGGCGCAGCAACTGGCGCGGCTGCAGGCGGCGCGCGACGACACCGCCGGGCGCGGCGTCGCGCAGCAGGATCTGGACAGCGCCGCGGCCAAGCGCAAGGTGGCGCTGGCGCAGCGCGACCGCGCCGACAAGGCGCTGGCGCTGGCCGTCGCCGGGCCGCGCCGCGAGGACATCGCGCAGGCCGAGGCGCAGCTCGCCGCCGCGCGCGCCGACAAGGCGCTGGCCGAGCGCCAGATCGAGGAATCGGAGTTGAAGGCGCCGATCGCCGCCGTGGTCCGCTCGCGTCTGCTCGAGCCGGGCGACCTGGCGTCGCCGCAGCGGCCGGTGTTCACGCTGGCGATCATGCAGCCCAAATGGGTGCGGGCCTACGTTCCCGAGCCGCGGCTGGCGCAGGTGCGCCCGGGCATGGCGGCGCGCGTCAGTATCGACAGCGTGCCCGCAATGTCGCTGCCGGCGCGCGTCGGCTTCATCGCGTCGGTGGCCGAGTTCACACCGAAGACGGTGCAGACCGAGGAGCTGCGCACGAGCCTGGTCTACGAAGTGCGCGTCGAGGTCGACGACCCCGACGACCGCCTGCGCCTGGGCATGCCGGCGACGGTGCAGATCGCGCTGGACAACGCCGCGGCCCGGCCATGAATGGGCGCGCCGGGCGCGGCCAGGCGTTCTGCCCGGAGCGCGCAGCGTGGCGGGCAGTGCAGTGACCGAAGCCGCCATCGTCGCCCAGGGCCTGGGCAAGGACTTCGCCGCCGCCGGCTCGCAGGCCAAGGTCGCGGCGCTGGCGGCGTTGTCGCTCGAGGTGCCGGCGGCGTCGATCACCGCGCTGGTCGGCCCCGACGGCGCGGGCAAGAGCACCTTCATCCGCCTCGCCGCCGGCCTGTTGCGGCCCGACCGCGGCGCGCTGCAGGTGCTGGGCCTGGACGTCGCGCGCCAGCCGCAGGCGGTGCAGGACCGCATCGGCTACATGCCGCAGCGCTTCGGCCTGTACGAGGACCTGTCGGTGCAGGAGAACCTGGATCTGTACGCCGACCTGCACGGCGTGCCGTCGGCGCTGCGCCGGCAGCGCTACGCGCGACTGATGGAGATGACCGACCTCGGGCCGTTCCGCTCGCGCCTGGCCGGCAAGCTGTCCGGCGGCATGAAGCAAAAGCTCGGCCTGGCCTGCACGCTGGTGCGATCGCCCGAACTGCTGCTGCTCGACGAGCCCACCGTCGGCGTCGATCCGCTGTCGCGGCGCGAGCTGTGGCAGATCGTCGAAGACCTGCGCGCGAGCGACGGGGTCACGGTGCTCGTCGCCACCGCCTACCTGGACGAGGCCGAGCGCTGCGCGCGCGTCTACCTGCTGCGCGAGGGCCGGCTGCTGGCCGGCGGCACGCCGGCGGCGCTGCGCGAGCCCGCGCGCGGCCGCGTGCACGTGGCCGAGCCGCCGCCCGGCCAGGCGCCGCGCCTGCTGCAGTCGCAGCTGCTGGCCGACCGCGCGCGGGTGGTCGATGCCGTGCCCGAAGCCGGCGCGGTGCGCTTCATCCGCCGCGCCGGCGCCGCGGGCACGTCGCCGCAGCCGCAGGCGCGCAGCGTCGAGCCGCGGCTGGAGGACGGCTTCATGCTGCTGCTCGATGCGGCCGATGCCGCTGGTGCCGCTGGTGCCGCCGATGCCGCCACCGCCGCCACCGCCGCCACCGCCGGCGCTCAGCAGCCGCAGCCGGCTGCGCCGATCGCCGCTGCAGCGGCGCAGGGCAGCGAGCCGGTCATCACGGTCCAGCACCTGACACGCCGCTTCGGCGACTTCGTCGCGGTAGACGACACCAGCTTCGAGGTTCGGCGCGGCGAGGTCTTCGGCCTGCTCGGCCCCAACGGTGCGGGCAAGACCACCACCTTTCGCATGCTGTGCGGGCTGCTGCCGGCCAGCAGCGGCCAGTTGCGCGTGGCCGGCGTCGACATGCGCCGCGCGCGCGCGGCCGCGCGCCGGCACATCGGCTACGTGGCGCAGAAGTTCGCGCTCTACGCCAACCTGTCGGTCGACGACAACCTGCGCTTCTTCGCCGGTGCCTATGGCTTGACGGGCGCGGCGCTGCAGCGGCAACTGCAGCGCGCCTATGCCGAGTTCGGCCTGCAGGACGTGAAGCGCATGCCCAGCGGCCAGTTGCCCGGCGGCTACCGCCAGCGGCTGGCGATGGCCGCGGCGCTGCTGCACGAGCCGCAGATCCTCTTCCTTGACGAGCCCACCAGCGGCGCCGACCCGCATGCGCGCCGCGCCTTCTGGCGCCGCATCACGCTGCTCGCCGCGGCCGGCACGACGGTCGTCGTGACCACGCATTTCATGGAGGAGGCGGAGTACTGCGACCGCATCGTCATCCAGGACGCCGGCCGCGTGCTCGCGCTGGGTACGCCGGCCGAGGTGCGCGCGCAGGCCGGTGCGGCGGCGAACATGGAGCAGGCCTTCATCGGCGTGGTCGAGGCCGCGCGGCGCGGACTGCAGGCGGCTGCATGACGGAGGGTGAATGAACCTGCGCCGCGTGCTGGCCCTGGTGCGCAAGGAGATGCGCCAACTGCTGCGCGACCGCAGCAACCTGGCGCTGGGCATCGTGCTGCCGGGGCTGCTGACGCTGCTCTTCGGCTACGGGCTGTCGATGGACGTGCAGCAGGCGCCGGTCGCGGTGGTGCTGCAGGACCTGTCGCCCGCCGCGCGCGAGGCCACGTCGGGGCTGACGCTGTCGCGCTACCTGGCGCCGCGCTACGTGCCGACGATGCCCGACGCCGAGGCGCTGATGCGCAAGGGCGAGGTGATGGCGATCGTGCGCATCCCCGGCGACTTCAGCGCGCGCCTGGCCGGCGGCAGCGCCGCGGTGCAGCTGATCCTGCACGGCAGCGACGCCGCCACCGCGCGCGCGGTGGAGTCCTACGTCAGCGGCGCGCTGGCGCAGGTGGCCGTGCGCCGCGCCGATGCGCTGGCGCAGCTCGGCAGCCGCGCGCCGCCGGCCGCCGTCGGCGCCGTGGCGCTGCAGCCGCGCATGTGGTTCAACAGCGCCAACACCAGCACCTGGTATTTGGTGCCGGGGCTGATCGTCATCATCATCACGCTGGTCGGCGCCTTCCTCACCTCGCTGGTGGTCGCGCGCGAATGGGAGCGCGGCACGCTCGAGGCGCTGTTCGTCACGCCGGTGCGCCCGGCCGAGATCCTGTTCGCCAAGCTGGTGCCGTACTTCGCCGTCGGCATGTTCGGCTTCCTGATGTGCCTGGCCGCCGCAAGGGGGCTGTTCGGCGTGCCGCTGCAGGGCTCGCTCGCGCTGCTGGTGGGGGTGTCGGTGCTGTACCTGCTGGTGGCGCTGGGCATGGGCCTGGTGATCTCGTCGCTCACGCGCAGCCAGTTCCTGGCCAGCCAGGTGGCGCTGATCACGAGCTTCCTGCCGTCGATGCTGCTGTCGGGGTTCCTGTTCGACCTGCGCAACGTGCCGCTGCTGGTGCAGTGGATCGGCCAGGCGCTGCCGGCGACGCACTACTTGATCGCGGTGAAGACGCTGTTCCTCGCCGGCAACGTGCCCGCGGTGGTGCTGCCGCAGGCCGCGCTGCTGGTGCTGTACGCGCTCGGCTTCTTCGCCGCCGCGCTCGCCGTCACGCGCAAGCGGCTCGACTGACATGCTCGCCGCCCTGCGCCGCATCGCCGCGCTCGTGCGCAAGGAGCTGCTGGCCGTGCTCAACGACCGCGCGACACGCATCGTGCTGGTGATGCCGGCGATCATGCAGACGCTGATCTTCGGCTACGCCGCCACTTTCGACCTGAGCCACGTGCCCTATGCGGTGCTCGACGCCAGCCGCAGCCGCGCCTCGGCCGAGCTGCTGGCGCACATCGACGGCGCGGCGCTGTTCCGGCGCGTCGCCAACCTCGACGCGGTGCCGCAGATCGCGCCGCTGGTCGAGCGCGGCGAGGTGCTGCTGGTGCTGCACATCCCGCAGCGGCTGGAGGCCGGCCTCGCGGCCGGCGAGACGGTGCCGCTGCAGCTGATCCTGGACGCGCGCAACTCCACCACCGCCGGCACCGCCGCCGCCTACCTGGGCACGATCGTCGAGCGCTTCAACGCCGAGCAGCGCGCGCGCGCGGGCTCGAGCGCGGCGCCGCCGCTGCGCATCGAGTCGCGCGCCTGGTTCAACCCGCAGCTGCAGACGCGCTGGAACTTCGTGCCGGCGCTGATCGCCGGCTTGAGCATGCTGCAGACGCTGATGCTGACCGCGCTGTCGGTGGCGCGCGAGCGCGAGCAGGGCACCTTCGACCAGCTGCTGGTGACGCCGCTGTCGCCGGCCGAGATCATGGTCGGCAAGGCGCTGCCGCCGATGCTGATCGGCCTGGTGCAGGCCACGCTGGTGCTGATCGTCGCGCGCGCCTGGTTCCAGATCCCGATGGCCGGCGGCCTGGGCACGCTCTACCTCGGCCTGCTGTGCTTCACGCTGGCCGGCGTGGGCCTGGGGCTGGCGATCAGCGCGCTGGCGGCGACGATGCAGCAGGCGATGTTCGCGGCCTTCGTGGTGCTGATGCCGATGATGCTGCTGTCGGGCCTGGCCACGCCGGTGGCCAACATGCCGGCCTGGCTGCAGCTGGGCACCTATGCCAACCCGCTGCGCTTCGGCATCGACTACGTGCGCCGCGTCTACCTGGAAGGCGTGGGCCTGGCGACGCTGTGGCCCGACCTGGTGCCGCTGCTGCTGATGGCCGCGCTGACGCTGCCGCTGGCGGCGTGGCTGTTCCGCAACCGATTGGTATGAGGGCTTGCAAGGAGAGGGCAATGAAGCTCCCCATTCCCGCCACTGTGGCGCTGGCCGCCGCCGCGCTGTGCGCGGCCTGCACCACCGTCGGCCCCGACTACGTGACGCCGCCGGTAGCTGGGGACGCGCCGGCAACGTATGCTGAACGCCACGCCGGCTCGCCGCTGCTGGCCGCACCCAGCAGCGCCGATGCCGCCGCGCTGCCCGCCGACCCCTGGGGCGCGCTGGGCGGCGACGCGCTGAAGGCGCTGCAGCAGCGCGCGCGCGAGCGCAACGCCGACATCGCCGGCGCCGCGCTGCACCTGGCGCAGGCACGCACGCAGCGCGACTACGTGGCCAGCCAGGCCGGCCCCACGCTGGCCTTCAGCGGCTCGGCCGCACGCCAGCGCCAGAGTCAGACCGACGCGTCGACGCGCCTCTTCCAGATCTTCCCGCCGGCCACGCAGCAGGAGGCGCTGGACATCATCGGCACGCCCTACACGCTGTACCAGGCCGGCTTCGACGCCTCGTGGGAGCTGGACCTGTGGGGCCGCGTGCGCCGCAGCGTCGAAGCCGCCGAGGCCGACGACGCCGCGGCCGCGGCGCTGCTGGCCGACCTGCGCAGCAGCATCGACGCCGAGGTGGCGCGCGCCTGGCTCGACCTGGCCGCGGCGCGCCAGCAGATCGACGTGCTGCAGCGCCAGCAGGCGAGCGCCGCCGAGCTGCTGGCGCTGCTGCAGGCGCGGCAGCGCCACGGCCTGGCCGACGCCAGCGCCGCGCTGCGCCAGCGCGGCGTGGCCGACGACTTGGCGGCGAGGCTGCCGCCGCTGCTGGAGGCCGAGGCCGGCGCCTGGCGCCGCATCGAGCTGCTGTGCGGCGACATGCCGGGCAGCCTGGCGGCGCAGCTCGGCGCGCCCGGCGGCAGCACAGCCGCCGCGCCCTGGCCGGCGCTTGCGCTGGGCCTGCCGTCGACGCTGGCCGCGCGCCGGCCCGACATCGCCGCGGCCGCGGCGCAACTGCATGCGGCCACCGCGTCGGTGGGCATCGCCGTGGCCGACCTGTACCCGCGCGTGATGCTCGGCGCCGGCTACGGCAGCGTGTCGGTCGGCTCGTCCAACTTCGCCACTGGCGCGAGCCAGCAATGGTGGTTCGGCGCCGCGGTCGACCTGCCGCTGTTCGACGGCGGCCGACGCCGCGCCGCCGTCACGCAGCGCGAGCTGCAGATGCAGCAGGCCGCGGTCGCCTTCCGCCAGACCGTCGTCGGCGCCTGGCACGACGTCGACGCCGCGGTGGCGCGCTACGAGGCCGAGCGCCGGCGCAACGACGAACTGCAGCGCAAGCTCGCGGCCAGCGACGAGGCCGTCACGCTGGCGCGCGTGCGCTACGAACGCGGCCTGAGCGACGAGACGCCGCTGCTCGAGACCGAGCGCACGCGCCTCGAAGCCGAGCGCGAGGCCATCGCGAGCCACGCGCAGCAGGGGCTGGCGCTGGTGGCGGTGTACAAGGCGCTGCGGGTGGATGGGGGGTGA
>JAFEFZ010000302.1 GCA_018240325.1 Pseudomonadota bacterium | reverse complement strand
GCATCGCTGCGGTTTGCGCCTAGCCAGGACGACAAATCCATCGGTTTTCTTCAGTGCTGCACAGAGTGGAACACTGCACTAGAGCCGCCGCCGATGGACACCAAGCGCAGCGACCTGACCGCCCGCAACTTCCCCAGCGCGGAGGAATCGGCCGAGTGCGCCGCCCCCGAAGGCCGCTACGGCGGCCGCGGCAGCTCGTACCGGCTGGCCTTCACCGACGTGGACTTCCTGCTGCAGGACGAGCTGCGCCCGGTGCGCATGCAGCTCGAGCTGCTCAAGCCCGAGATGGTGCAGCAGCGCCTGGGCATCGAATCGACGATCGTGATGTACGGCAGCGCGCGCGTGCTGCCGCCCGATGTCGCGCTGCAGCGGCTCGAAGCGGCCGAGGCCGGCGGCGCCGACGCCGCGGCGCTGCGGCGCGCGCGCACCCAGGTCGAGATGAGCCGCTACTACGACGCGGCGCGCGAGTTCGCGCGGCTGGTCACGACGCGCTCGCGCCGGCTCGACACGCCGATCTACGTGGTCACCGGCGGCGGCCCCGGCATCATGGAAGCCGGCAACCGCGGCGCCTTCGACGCCGGCGGCCGCAGCCTGGGCATGAACATCGTGCTGCCGCACGAGCAGGTGCCCAACCCGTACATCACGCCGGAGCTGTGCTTCCAGTTCCACTACTTCGGGCTGCGCAAGATGCACCTGCTGATGCGCAGCATCGCGCTGGTGTGCTTCCCCGGCGGCTTCGGCACGCTCGACGAGCTGTTCGAGGTGCTGACGCTGGTGCAGACCGGCAAGTCGCGGCGCCGGCCGATCCTGCTGTTCGGGCGCGAGTTCTGGTCGCGGCTGATCGACTTCGAGCTGCTGGTGGACACCGGCATGATCGCCGCCGCCGACCTGCGGCTGTTCCACTACGTCGAATCGGCCGAAGAAGCCTGGGCGCTGCTCGAGGCCGAGTACGGCTTCGACCTGCCGCCGACGCAGACCGGCGACTTCGCCGTCGACATCTGAAGGCCGCAGCATGGCCGCCGCCCACCGCCTGAGCCTGATCGGCGCGCCCACCGACGTCGGCGCCGCCCACCGCGGCGCCGGCATGGGGCCGGAGGCGCTGCGCGTGGCCGGCCTGCACGATGCGCTGCAACGCCAGGGGGCCGAAGTCGCCGATCGCGGCAACCTCAGCGGCCCCGGCAACCCGTGGCGCCCGGCCGTTGACGGTTACCGGCACCTGGACGAAGTCGTCGCCTGGAACCGCGCGGTGCACGACGCCGTGCTGGCCGAACTGCGCCTGGGCCGGCTGCCGCTGCTGATGGGCGGCGACCACGCGCTGGCCTTCGGCTCGATCGCGGCGGTGGCGCGCCATTGCCGCGAAGCCGGCCGCAAGCTGCGCGTGCTGTGGCTCGACGCGCATGCCGACTTCAACACCCGCACGCTGACCCCCAGCGGCAACCTGCACGGCATGCCGGTGGCCTGCCTGTGCGGCCACGGGCCGGCGGCGCTGCTGGCGATCGGCGCCCAGGCGCCGGCGCTCGACCCGAAGGTGATCCGCCAGATCGGCATCCGCAGCGTCGACCCCGGCGAGAAGCGCTTCGTGCACGATGCCGGGCTCGAGGTCTTCGACATGCGCTACATCGACGAGATGGGCATGCGCCACACGATGGAGCTCGCGCTGGCCACCCTCGACGCCGACACCCACCTGCACCTGAGCTTCGATGTCGACTTCCTCGATCCCGGCATCGCCCCCGGCGTGGGCACCACCGTGCCCGGCGGCCCCACGTACCGCGAGGCGCAGCTGTGCATGGAGATGATCGCCGACACCGGCCGCTTGGCGAGCCTGGACGTGATGGAGCTGAACCCCGCCTTCGACGAGCGCAACAAGACCGCCGCGCTGGCGGTGGACCTGATCGAGAGCCTGTTCGGCAAGAGCACGCTGATGCGCGCTTGAGGCGCCGTGGCGCCGCGCGCGCCGCGTCAGTTCCGCGCGGCGGCAGCCGCAGGCCGGATGCCGCGGCAGCCGCAGCCGCCGCGCTGGCCGACACGAACCGCGAAGCGATCAAAGGCTGGATCAGGGCCGGCCGCTGCATCGGCCTGGACCGCACGGTGCGCGGCTGGCGCCTGCCGCGCCGGCAATTCGAGCCCGCAATCCACCGGCACCTGCCGGCCGTCGCGCGCGCGCTCGGCACCACCGAGGGCTGGGCGATGCTGCTGTTCCTCGAGACGCCGCACGAGTCGCTCGACGGCCGCTCGCCGCGCACGGCGCTCGAGCAGGGCGAAGCCGAGCGCGTGATCGATCTCGCAGGCACCGAGGGCACCGGCGAACGATGAAGGTTCTGTCGCACGCTGCGTGTCGAATCGAAGCTGCACCGTCACCAACCCGCTCGCAGTCCACTTGCGAATCGGGGAAAGCTGTTCAGGCAAGCGGGGCCGCTTCTCCCGGCAGGCGCGCTTCCAGACGCAACGACGACCTGTGTTTCCCAGCCTGCAGCCGCCCCAGACAGGGGACGCCGGCCGTGCTTGCCCGGGTGCTATCAATCTTCGATAATCTGGCGATCACACCCTGATCCTGCCGGAGTTTTGGCATGCCTTCCAGCTACGTCGTCGGCGACCACTTCGAAGCCTTCATCAAGGAACAGATTCAACAAGGCCGCTACGCCAGCGCCAGCGAAGTCGTGCGTGACGGGTTGCGGGTGCTCGAAGATCGTGAGCGGCTGCGCGCGGCCAAACTGCAGGCACTGCGGGCCGACATCCAGCGTGGCGCGGACAGCGGTGCCGGCATCGACGCGGGGGCCGTCTTCTCCGAGGTGCGAAAGCGCATCGGCCAGGCGGCTTCAGCGCGGCCGCGCCGCCGGTGAAGGTCACTTTCTCACCCGCCGCCCGTGACGACCTGCTGGAGATCGCGCTCTACATCGCGCAAGACAACCCAACGCGGGCGCTGACCTTCGCCGACGAATTGGAGGACCGGTGCACCGCCCTCGGCCATGCGCCGGGCATCGGAACGGCAAGGCCGGAACTTGGCGACGGCGTCCTGATGCTGCCGCACGGCCGCCATCTGATCTTCTATCGCCGGACCCAGCGGTCCGTGCGCATCGAGCGCGTCATGCACAGTGCACGCGACATCGGCGTGGACGACCTCGAGGCGCCGTCCGATGAGGCCGGAACTTGATCACCCCGGAGAAGCAGCGGGATCGGCAACGACAAGACCCACTGGCGCACCGGCACGTGGGGGATGACGTGGTCCACTAGTGCCGCGGTCTGCGTCATGCGCCGGGCACCGCAGTGTCGGCGAGCGTGTTCTGCCCGATGAACACGCCCGCGGCGCCCGCCCAGGCGCGTCGGCACGGGCGGTCAACGCAGGGGCTTGGTCGATCGGGCGTGCGCATGCATTGCGCGCCGAGGTCAGGCGAGCGTGCGGTCAATGCCCGGCAGCGCGGTCGTCGGAGCCTTCGGCTCGGGGCCGATCGTGGTCGCCGGCGGGGCGGCGGCCAACGCGCGCGTTGCGCGCCCGGCGCGACGGCACGTGCGCGCCGGCGAGACCGTAGACCGATTCGGGATGCAGCCGCTGCGAGATCAGCGTCGCCACCACGCACGCCGGCAGCATCAGCGCGAGCAGATGGTACTGGCCGCTCATCTCGAACACCATCAACGCCGCCATCACCGGCGCGTGGGTCGTCGCCGCGAGCAGCGTCGCCATGCCGATCAGCGCCACCGTCGGCCCGCCGGCCGGCTCGGCGCCGAGCGCGGCCAGCGTCGAGGCGAACAGCGCACCCAGCGATGCGCCGACGAACAGCGTCGGCGTGAACACGCCGCCGGGCGCACCCGATCCGGTGGTCGCCGCGACCGCGACCAGCTTGAGCGCGAGCACGAGCGCGATCGCCGGCCACGGTCCGGGAGCGGTGAGCCATTGCTCGATCGTGCTGTAGCCGTTGCCCCAGACCTCGGGCCGCCACAGCGACAGCAGCCCGACGATCAACCCGCCCAGGCCGAACGCGAGCGGCAGCGGCAGCTTCGCACGCACGAACAAGTGCCGCGCGAGCGCGAGCCAGTGCAGCAAACCGGCGCCTGCGACCCCGCCGATCAGCGCCAGCGGCAGCAGCCACACCGACTGCTCCCAGGGCGGCGCGGGCAGCGGCAGCTGCGGGGACTGCAGTGCCGGGCCGTGCAGCGCCGCGCTCAGGCCGTACGCCACCACCGACGCCACCATCACCGGCCCCGACTGCGACAGCGCGAGCGAGCCGAGCAGGATCTCGGCAACGAACATCGCGCTCGCGAGCGGCGCGTGGTACGCCACCGCGAGCCCCGCCGCCGCGCCGCAGCTGACCACCAGCCGCAGGTCGACCAGGCGCCCGAGCCGCCGGCCCACCGCCGAAGCGAGCATCGCCGCGGCGAGCACCATCGCGCCCTCGCGGCCGACCGCGCCGCCGGTGGAGACGACCAGCGCCGACGCGGCCACCTTCAGCACGCCGGTGCGCAGGTCGAGCCGCCCGTTGCCGATCACCACCGCCTCGATGTAGTCGCCGCCGTGCTGCGGCGCCGGTGCCGCCGGCCGGCGGCGCTCGGCCAGCCACAGCAGCGTCCCGGCGGCCAAGCCGCCGAGCGCCGGCGCGAGGACGCGCCGCGCGGGATGGAGGTGGCGCGCCGCGGCCACCAGGTGTCCGCCCTGCGCGTCGACGAAGAAGTATTCGGCCGTGAACAGCAGCGCGCGGAAGGCCTCGACCGCGAGCGCGCCGAGCGCGCCCACGACGATCGCGACCGCCAAGCTGCGCCAGGGCGTGTCGAGCCACCCGATCAGACGCCGGACGCCGCGCACCCACGGTCTGGGGATCGCACTGGGCAATCGCTCACTCCATCGACGGGGTCCGACAGCGCGACCCGGCCTCGCCGACGGATTGTGCCGCGGCCCGATCGGGCGGCCGCGGGCGGGTGTCAGCCTGTGCGCGGCGCCGGGTCCGGCGCAGGCGCGTCGGCGGCGGATTCGATCTTCGGCGCGACGCCGGCCGCAGTGCGCGCGCGCATCTTGGCTGGATCGACGCCCATTTCGCAGAGCAGGTCCGCTTCCTGCAAGAGCGGGTGCGCGTGCGCACCGACACGCCGCCGGGAAACAACGCGCCGCATGCCGAGCGCGCCGCCGAGCTGCTGCAGGCTTTCGGCTTCGAGGCCGAAAAGCACCGGGCACAGGATTTTTTGACCGCCCTCGTCAAGACCCGACTGTGGTCTGAGCGCCCGGCGGCAGCGGCTTGAAGTGCTTGGATTCGGTGCTGGCGCCCTCATGCTGACCCGGCTCGGCAAGCCAGTGGGCGTTCGCAGGGGGTTGTTTGGGCGTCAAGCGGTGATCGCATGAAGTTTCTCGTCCCAAGGCTTGCGGCATTGGGCGGGCAAGTCGCGCGGCGCCACCCGGGCTGCGGCTTGGCTGCTCAGCGGGTGTTGATGTGTCGGGTGTCTGGGCCGACCGGCGCGGCCCAGGCGGCTTCAGTCGTGCGCCGCCTCGCGCGCCCGCCCTCTGGGTGGCGGCTGCGGATCCGGCCCCAGGTGGCTGGGGATCTTCTCGATCACCGGCCGTTCGAGGATGGCCGCGATGATCTTCACTCATCCGTGTGGGGATGAACCGCCGAGTGTCGTCAGCGCGGCGCTGTTGTCTGGGTGTTCCCCACCCGTGTGGGGACAAACCGGGTGAATCGTCGCTGCGCGCAAAATCCGGCGGCACGCGCGCCGCGGCCTCACGGCCACCACCATTGCCACTCCCCGCCATGCCCACCATCTTCGAGAAACTGCTGTCCGGCGAACTGCCCTGCGCCAAGGTCTACGAGGACGAGCTCGTGTTCGCGTTCATGGACGCCGGCCAGGTCAACGACGGCCACGTGATCGTCGCCACCCGGGCGCCGCGCGCGACGCTGCTCGACTGCACCGACGCCGAAGCGGCCGCGCTGATGCGCACCGCGCGCCGCGTCGCGATCGCGGTGCAGGCGGCCTTCGCGCCCGAGGGCATCACCGTGCTGCAGGCCAACAAGCCGGCCGGCTGGCAGACGGTGCCGCACCTGCACCTGCACGTGCTGCCGCGCCACGCCGGCGACGGCGTCGAGCTGGTGTGGCCGCGCAAGGAGCCGGGCCTCGAGCGGCTGCGCGAACTCGCCGCGCGGCTGCAACTGCCGCCGGCCTGAGCGGCCGCCGCCGGCACCCGAGGCTCACGCCGCCCGGCGGCGGACCTGCGTTCCCCGGGCGGCGCGCCAAGGGCCGGCGCGCCGGCGGCCGGGCGTCAGGGCCTCGAGTGCGCGCGCACGTGCTGCATCACCAGCGCACGCACCGCGTCGCGCTCGACCGCCGCGAGCAGGTGGCCGCCGCGCTCGAAGGCGGCCAGGCGCGCGCCCGGGATCAGGCGCACCGCGGCCTCGGCGTTGGCAAAGCGTTGCAGGCTGTCGTCGCGCGCGTGGATGACGAGCGTGGGCGCCCGGATCGCGGCGATGCGCGCGTCGGGCAGCGCCGCGCGATGGTCGAAGGCGGTGCCGGCGGCGCGCGGCTCGACCGGGTTCATGATCTCGATGAGTTCGTCGACGAGGCGCCGCTGCTCGGGGCCGAGCGCGGCCACCACCTGCGCGTCGGCCCCCATCAGCGCGAGGAACCGGCCGCGCAGCGCCCGGGTCAGCGCCCAGCAGCGGTAGTCGCGCTGGAAGATCCACATCAGCGCCGCGCCCTGGCGGTCGGCCTGCTGCTGGGCGGCATCGGCGGACGCCGTGACCCCCGCCGACAGCAGCGTCAGCGACGCCACCCGCTGCGGGTGCAGCATGGCCAGCCACAGCGCCGATGGCCCGCCGTGCGAGAACGCGACCACCGCGACCCGGTCGATGCCCAGCCGGTCCAGCAAGGCGGCGTAGGCGTGCGCCTGGTCGGCAAAGCCGGCGCCGGCGGGCAAGCTCGAGCGCAGGTAGCCGAAGCGCGACGGCGTGATGCGCCGCACGCCGTCGCCGAGCACCAGGCGGCCGAGGAACTCGCCCTGGTCGAAGCCGCCGCCGCTGCCGTGCACCACCAGCACCGGTGCGCCGCTGCCGGCCAGCGTGTACTCGATGTCGCCCCACGGTGTCGCGAGCCGTTCGCTGCCGGCGCCGATGCGCGCATAGGCACGCGCCATGTCGCGCCGGTACGCGAGCGTCACCGCCGCCGCCGCGGCGGCGAGCGCAACGGCCGCGAGCAGCCCGCAAGCGGTGGCGATCGGCACCGGCCCCTTCATGCGCCCGCACCGCCGCCGACGCCACGCGTGCCGGCCGCAGATGGCCTGGCGCCGGCCGGTGCACCCGGTGCCGTCGGCAGCGGCGCCGCGGCGCTCATCGCAGCGGCTGCCGCGGGCCGGCGGCCGCGAACGCAAACCAGCGCGTCATCGCCAGGTACACGGCCGCGCCGAACAGCAGCGATCCCGCCGCCACGCCCAGCGCCAGCGTGAAGCCCGCCTGCTGGCTGCCGGCGCGCCGCAGGATCCACGCCGCCAGCGGCGGGCCTGCGGCCTGGCCGATGCCGAACAGCGCCGTCGCCAGCCCCATCATCGGCGCCGCGTTCGCCGGCCGCAGGCGGCGCAGCTCCTGCATCGCGAAGAAGGTGATCGCGGTGAACGGCAGGCCCAGCAGCCAGCTGCCGAGCGCGAAGCCGGCCAGCGTCGGGCTGACCAGGCCGACGCCGATGCCGGCGGCCTGCACCAGGTACGCGCCGGCCAGCAGCCGGCGCAGGTCGCCGTGGATGCGCAGCCGCGTCGCGCCCAGCGCGCCCATCACCACGCCCAGGCCGAAGATCGGCCAGAAGCCGTCCAGCCATGGCGACGGCGGCAGCGCGCCGCGCGCGATCACCGGCAGGAAGGTCGCGGTGATGATGTAGCCGAAGCCCGACAGCCCGTAGGCCCCCACCAGCCAGGCCACCTCGGCGGCGCCATGCGCCGGCGCAGCCGGCGGCGGCGCCGCAGCGCCCGGCGCTGCCGCGCCGCCGGCCTGCACCGCCGGCCCGCTGAAGGTGCGCCACACCAGCGCGGTCAACCCGAAGGCGAGCGCGCCGAACACCGCCCAGCCGGCGGCCGCCGCCCAGTGCGCCGCCACCATCGCCGCCACCGCCAGCCCGGTGACCACGATGCCCGCGCCCGGCCCCGCGTAGATCGCGCCGCCGACCGCGCTCGCCCCCAAGCGCGCCAGCCGCGCGAGGCACCAGCCCGAGGTGTAGACGAACACGATCGCGCTCGCCACGCCGGCCAGGAAGCGCAGCGTCGCCCAGGCGGCGGGCAGCGGCGCGGCCATCGCCAGCGTCAGCAGCCCGGTGGCCACCAGGCCGCCGCGCACCATCGCCGCCGGGTCGATGGCCGGCAGCCATCGGGCGCGCGCCCAGATCTGCGGCTGCAGCGTGCACAGCAGCGCGCCCGCCAGGTAGCCGAGGTAATTGGCGCTGGCGAGCCAGCTCGCGGCGTCCAGGTCGAGCAGCCGCTCGGCCAGCATCATCGGCAGCAGCGGCGTGAACGCGAAGCGGCCGATGCCCATCGCCGCGGCCAGCGCCACCGCGCCGGCGAATGCGATCGCCCAGGGGCCGGGCGCTCGCTCGCCTTGCGTCGGGTGTGCGGTCATCGGGCTGCATTCTCGGGGCGGCGCGCGCCGCCGGCGGCAGCCGCGTGCCGAGCCCTGCGTTCGTCCGGCCCCGGCGGCTGCACGGCGCACGGCCGCAGCGCCCTTCTGGACGGCCGCGCGCTGGTCGGCGCAGCGGCTATGCTCGCCGCCTTTGCCCGATGGCCGCGACCCCGATCATGACCCTCGAAGCGGCCCCGGCGCGAAGCCGCGCACGCCCGGCCCGGCCCTGCGGCGGGCATGCCGGATGCGCCGGCTGCGCGCGCCGCAGTGCCGCGCAGCACCCACGCCAACACGCAGGCGCGCGCAGCCGCCGCCGCGCAGCGTGAGCGCGCCGGCATCCACGCCGCCGGCCGCCGCCGGCCACGGCTGGTTCGGCTCGGTGCGGCAGATCGTGCCGCTGGCCTGGCCGCTGTTCATCGCGCAGCTCGCAGTGATCGGCTTCGGCACCGTCGACACGCTGCTGGTCGCGCGCCATTCGGCGCTCGACCTGGCGGCGCTGGCGGTGGGCATGTCGGCCTACATCACGGTGTTCATCGGCTTCATGGGGGTGGTGGTCGCGGTGGGGCCGATCGCCGGCCAGCTGTTCGGCGCCGGCCACCTGCCCGAAGCCGGCCACCAGCTGCACCAGGCGCTGTGGATCGCGCTCGGCCTGGCGGTGGGCGGCAGCCTGCTGCTGGCCTTCCCGTGGCCCTTCCTGGCGCTGGCGCAGGCCAGCCCCGAGGTCGAGGCGCGCGTGCGGCCGTACCTGAGCGCGCTGGCGGTCGCGCTGCCGGCGGCGCTGCTGTTCGCCGCCTACCGCGGCTTCAACAACGCGGTGTCGCGGCCCAAGGCGGTGATGGTGCTGCAGCTGGGCGCGCTGGGGCTGAAGGTGCCGCTGTCGGCGGCGCTGGTCTTCGGCGTGCCGGCGCTCGGCATCCCGAGCCTGGGCGTGCTGGGCTGCGGCATCGCCACCGCGGTCGCGATGTGGGCGCAGACGCTGGCGGCCTGGGCCGTGATGCGCCACGACCGCTTCTACGCGCCCTTCGCGCTGCGCGGCCGCGGCCTGCACCCGCCCGACCGGCGCGCGATCCTGACCCAGCTCGAGCTCGGCATCCCGATGGGGCTGTCGATCCTGATCGAGGTCACGTCCTTCGCGTTCATGGCGATCTTCATCGTGCGCTTCGGTGCGGTCGCGGTGGCCGGCCACCAGTTGGCCGCCAACCTGGTGTCGGTGCTGTTCATGCTGCCGCTGGCGCTGGGGCAGGCCACCGGCGTGCTGGTGGCGCAGCGCGTGGGTGCGCTCGACGCAGCCGGCGCGCGCCGCATCGGCTGGCACGGGCTGGAATTCGGCGCCGGGCTCGGCCTGCTCGTCGGCGCCGCGGTGTACCTGGCGCGCGAGCCGGTGCTGCGCCTGTACACCAGCGACGCCGCGGTGCTGGCCGCCGCGCTGCCGCTGCTGGCGTGGGTGGCACTGTTCCACGCGATGGACGCGGTGCAGGGCGTGGCCGGCTTCGTGCTGCGCGGCTGGCGCGTGGCCACCGTGCCGATGCTGATCTTCGCGGTGTGCCTGTGGGGCGTGGGGCTGGGGGGCGGCTGGGCGCTGGCCTTCGGCGTGGCCGGCTTCACGCCGCCGGCGCTGCACGGCGCGCGCGGCTTCTGGGCCGCGGCGACGGCGGGGCTGACGCTGACCGGCCTGGCGCTGAGCGCGCTGCTGTGGCGGGTGCAGCGGCGGGCTGCGGGCTGAAGCGCACGCCGGCCGCCTGCAGCGCCGCCACCGCCTCGATCCCGAGCCCGGCCGCGGGCGACACCACGCCGCAATGCGGCGTGCGCCCGAGCGTGCCGTCGGCCAGGCCGAGCGCGCAGGCCACCGCCATCTCGGGCGTGCTGCGGTAGCCGGGGTGGCCTTCGGCCAGCACCTGGCCGCGAAAGCGCGCGCCGTTGGCGGCGCGCGCCAGCACCTCGAAGCGCCAGCCGGTGCTGTCGAGCGCGGCCTCGCGCGGCCCCTGCCCCGATCGCGGCACCACCCGCTGCAGCAGCGCCCGCAAGGCCTGGCGCTGCATCTGCAGCGGCCCGCCGACGGCGGCCGCGAGGTTGGCCATCGGCGCCGCCACCGCGGCAGCCGCGCCCCACAGCAGCGCCTGGCGCGCGCGCGTGGGCAGCAGCGCCAGCCCCGGCACCGAGGCGCCGAGGTCGGTGCCTTCGCGGTAGCGGAAGTCGGGCGCGAACAGCGTCGGGTCGTCGATCAGCGCCACGCCGCGCAGCACCACCGGCGGGTTGATGAAGGGCCCGGGCAGCGCCGGCGCGACCACGGTGTCGAGCTCGGGCACCGGCTGCGGCAGCCACTGCAGCGCGTTGCGCGCGGCGATGCCGGCGGCGTCGGGCGTGTCCGGCGGCAGCAGGCAGCCCATGTTGCGCAGGCTGTCGCTGCGGTCGTGCGCGAGCAGCTCGAGCATCGTCGCCGCGGTGCCGCCGCTGACTGCGTCGCGCGGGTCGAGCAGCCCGCGCCCGGTGAAGCCGACGACGATGAACACCTCGCGGCACGGCGCGCCGCCCAGCGCCTGCAGCTGGCGCGCGGCCCACAGCGTGGCCAGGTCGAAGGGCAGCGCCTCGTAGCCGGCGCAGGGCATGATCTTCACGCCGGCGCGCTGCGCGGCCGCGTGCTGCTGCTCGACCAGCCGGCGGATCCAGAAGGTCTCGCCGGTCAGGTCCAGGTAGTGCGTGCCGGCGCCGATGCAGGCCGCGACCACCGCGTCGCCGCTGGCGTGGTAGGGCCCGGCCAGGTTGAGCAGCACCTTCGCCCGGCGCGCCGTCGCCTGCAGCGACGCGGCGTCGCCGGTGTCGGCCTGCAGCACCGCCGGCCGGCGCGCGCCGGCGGGCAGGAATTCGTCGATCACGCGGTTCAGCCGCTCGACATCGCGGCCGGCGACCGCCCAGTGCGCGTCGGGGCGCTGGCGCAAGACGGCGCGCACCGCCTGCCGGCCGGTGTAGCCGGTGGCGCCGAGCACGACGAGGTCGAAGCGCCGGCGCGCGGCGGGCCCGGGGCTGCGGCTGGCGCCCGCGGCGGCGCTGGGTGATGGGGCGTTGCGTAATGGGGCGCTGCGTGATGCGGCGCTGGGTGATGCGGCGCGGGTGCGGGAGCTTGCGGGGGCCGAGGTGGAGGTGGAGGTGCGTGTCGCCATGCGCCGAGCTTAACCGCTGCGCGCCGCACCGGACGACGCGGCCGGCGGCGCGGCGGGCAGGATCAGGCGAAAGCAGCTGCCGCCACCGGCGCGCGGCTCGCAGCGCACGCTGCCGCCGTGGCGCTCGGCGATCTGGCGCACCAGCGCCAGCCCCAGGCCGATGCCGCCTTCGCGCTCGGCATGGCCGGGCAGGCGGAAGAAGGCTTCGAAGATGCGCTCGCGGTACGGCTCGGGCACGCCGGGGCCGCGGTCGCACACGCTGAGTTCGGCGCCGGCGCCGCTGCCGCTGCGCCCGACCGTCACCTGGACCTCGCCGCCGCCGTAGCGGCGCGCGTTCTCCAGCAGGTTGCGCAGCGCGCGGCGCAGCAGACGCTCGTCGCCGTGCAGCTCGACCGTCTCGCCGCCCGCTTCGACGCCGAAGCGCGCCGCCTCCTCGGCGGCCAGGGCCAGCAGCTCCACCGGCTCGCGCGCGATCGCCGCGGTGCCGGCGTCGAGCCGGCTGGCGAGCAGCACCTCCTCGACCAGTGCGTCGAGTTCGGCGATGTTGGCCCGGATCTCGCGCTGCAGCGCGCCGCGCTGCGCCGCGGGCGCGTCGTCGAGCATCGCCACCGCCATCTTCAGCCGCGCCAGCGGCGAGCGCAGCTCGTGGCTGGCGTTGGCCAGCAGGCTGCGGTGCGACTGCAGCAGCGCCTCGATGCGCGCGGCGGCGCGGTTGAAGCTCGCCGCCACCGCGGCCACCTCGTCTGCGCCGTCGTCGGCCACGCGCTGGTGCAGCGCGCCTTCGCCAAAGGCTTCGACACCCTGCTTCAGCGCCTGCAGCCGCCGCGTCAGCCGGCGCGCGACCGGCCACGCACCGAGCGCGACCGCGGCGAACAGCACCAGCAGCAGCGCCGCCAGCCCCAGGCCGCCCGGCAGCAGCAGCCCCGGCCAGCCCGCGCCCGGCGGCGGCCGGCGCATCGCGTGCACGCCCGCGGGCCCGCCGCCCGGCCCGCCCGGCCCCATGCCGCGCGGCGGCCACGACCGCAGCAGCCACAGCGTGCGCCCGTCGCTCAGCGCAATCGCCTGGGCCGGGCGCGCGCCGGCTTCGGCCTCGCGCCGCAGGTACGACGCCGACGCGCCGATGCGCCGGCCCTGGGCGTCGTCCAGCGCCAGCGGCAGCCGCAGCCGCGCCGACCATTCGGCCAGCGCCGCCGCCTGCTCGGCTGCCGGCGCGTCGTCGGGCGGCAGCGAGTTCTGCAGCAGATCGGCCCAGGCGGCGCTGCGCTCCTGCGCGGCCTGGGCCCAGCCCGCGCGTTCGGCCGCCAGGTGGCGCTGCATCAGCCAGCCCGAGGCCAGCGCAAACAGCGCCAGCGCGGCCAGTACCGTCAGGTAGATGCGCAGGGTGAGCGAGCGCATGTCCGCCGCCCCTACTGCTGCGACTTCGCGAACAGGTAGCCGCTGCCGCGCACCGTGAGCACGCGCTGCGGCGACTTCGGGTCGTCTTCGATCGCCGCGCGGATGCGCGAGACGTGCACGTCGATGCTGCGGTCGAAGGCCTCCATCGGGTGGCCGCGCAGCGCATCCATGATCTGGTCGCGGCTGAGCACGCGCCCGGCGCTGCGCGCCAGCACCACCAGCAGCTCGAACTGGTGGCCGGTGAGCTCGCGGGCCTGGCCGTCGAGCCGCACCTGGCGCGCGCCCAGGTCGATCTCGAGGCGGCCGAAGCGCAGCAGCTCGGCCGCGCCCGTGTCGGGCAGCGCGCGCCGCAGCAGCGCCTTCAGCCGCGCCAGCAGCTCGCGCGGCTCGAAGGGCTTGGGCAGGTAGTCGTCGGCGCCGATCTCCAGGCCGACCACGCGGTCCATCGGCTCGCCGCGCGCGGTGAGCATCAGCAGCGGCAGGCGCCGCGTCGGCTCGGCCGCGCGCAGCTCGCGCGTCAGCTCCAGGCCGTCGCCGTCGGGCAGCATCAGGTCCAGCAGCAGCGCGTCGTAGCTGCCGGCGTGCAGCCGCTCGCGGCCCGCGGCCAGCGTGGGCGCGGCGTCGACCGCATAGCCGTGGCCGCGCAGGTAGTCGCCGACCATCGCCGCCAGGCGGGCGTCGTCGTCGATCAGCAGCACGCGTTCGCGGGCCATCGCGTCAGCCGCCGCGGGCGAGTGCAAGCGACCGCGGCCGCGACGCCGGCAGCACCGCGGCGCGCATGGACCGCCGACGGCTGCACATCGCCGCGCCGCCGTGGAGCCCGCGCATGCGACGGCTGCGCATCGGCTCAGCTGCGCGGGCCGCCGTCGAGGCTGCGGCGCTCACGCTGATGGCGCTGCATCATCTCGCGCCGCTGCTGCATCTGCTCGACCATCTGCTTGCGCTGGTCGGGCGTCAGCACGCGGGCGGCGTCGACCATCGCCTGCGTCATCAGCTTGCTGGCCGCGTCCTGCCGGGCCAGCATCTTCTGGCGCAGCGCCTCGACCGCGTTGGCGTCGATGGTGGGCTGCGCGAACAGCGTCTGCGCCTCGTCGCGCAGGCTCTGGCCGGCCTGGAACTGCGCGCGCATCTCGGTGCGGGCGCGCTCCATGATCTGCTGGATCTGGGTGCGCTGCTCGGGCGTGGCGTTCACGCGGTCGAGCATGCGGAACATCATGCCGCCCATCATGCCGCCCGGGCCCATGCCATAGCCGCCATGCCCGCCGTGGCTCCAGCCGGAGCCGCCGCCCGCAGCCGGGCCCGGTTGCGCGCCGGCGACGAAGGGGGCGGCCAGCGCGAGCGCGATCACCAGCGGGCGCGCGAAGGAAAGGGTCGGGGTCTTCATCACAGGGCTTCCTGTCGGGTTGGGATGGCTCGCATCGTGCCGGCGATGCTTTGCGCGCAGCCCCGGTGCGGCGTAAAGAATTGTGAACCGGCGGGCCCGTTTCGGCGCGCCCGCTGCGCGCCGCCGGCCCTCGGGCGCACGGCCGCGGGCCGGCGCGCAAAGGTGCGATCACGGCCCGTCGCCACGTGCGAGGCTGACCTCGACCACCAGCCCGGTGCGCTGCGCAGCATCGCTGTAGTCCAGCCGGACGCTTGCGCCGATGCGCTCGGCGACGGCGCGCACGATCGACAAGCCCAGCCCGGAGCCGATCGGGCCGCTGCCGGGCACGCGGTAGAACGGGTCGAACACGCGCTCGCGCTCTTCGGGCGCAATGCCGGCTCCGGTGTCGCGCACGCTCAGCACGACGGCGCCGGCGGTGGTGCGCACGCCCAGGTCGACGCGCCCGCCCTCGGGCGTGTGGCGGATCGCGTTGTCGACCAGGTTGCGCAGCAGCGTGTGCAGGTCGCGCTCGGCCACGCGCAGCTGCACGTCCTGCGCGCCCTCGACGCCGATGTCGATGGCGCGCGCCTGCGCCAACGGCATCAGGTCTTCCAGCACCTCGCGGAAGACCCGCTGCACCGACACCGGCGCCTGCGCCGGCGCCGGCGCCGGCGGCGCCGACTGCGCACGCGCCAGCGCCAGCAGCTGGTCGACCAGCCGGCGGCCGCGCTCGATGCCCTGGCGCAGTGCACCCAGGCGCTCGCGCGCGCCGGCGGACATGTCGG
Organism: Pseudomonadota bacterium; assembly: GCA_018240325.1. Classification (GTDB taxonomy): domain Bacteria; phylum Pseudomonadota; class Gammaproteobacteria; order Burkholderiales; family Burkholderiaceae_C; genus Rubrivivax. Next base: position 14,006 of record JAFEFZ010000302.1, on the reverse strand, counting down.
CCTGCGCCAGCCGCTCGGCCTGCAGCGACAGCGCCGCCAGCGGCGAGCGCAACTCGTGCGCAGCGTCGGCAACGAAGCGCTGCTGCGCGGCCATCGCCTGCGCCACGCGCGCCAGCAGCCGGTTGATCGCGCCGACGAAGGGCCGTACCTCGGCCGGCAACCCGTGCGTGGCCATCGGCTGCAGATCGTGCTCGGCGCGCGCATCGACCTGCTGCGCGAGCGCGGTGATCGGCCCGAACATCGTGCGCACCAGGCGCGCCACCAGCAGCAGCAGCACCGGCACCAGCACCAAGAAGGGCAGCAGCGTGCGCAGCGCGCTGCCTTGCGCCAGCTCGTCGCGCAGGTCCGATTCCTGCGCGACGGCGATGCGCGTGCCCGCGGCAGTGGTGCGCACCAGCACGCGAAACGATTCGCCGCCCAGCTCGAGCGTGTGCAGCCCGTCGGCCAGCGTCGGCGGGATCGGCAGCACGCCGCCGTCGTCGACGTGGCGGCCGGCCGGGTCGACCGCGCCCAGCCGCTGCACGATCACGCGCGTGCCGTCGTCGTGCGCCTTGAAGTGCGCATCCGGCGCGGCAGGCACCGGATCGAGGCGCTGGCGGTCCACCAGCAGCGCCACCTGCAGCAGCACGTCGTCCTGCAGCTCGCGCGCCTCGTCGTAGGCCGTGGCGAACGAGAACGCGCCCGCCACCAGCGCCACCACGCCGATGCACAGCACGAGCGCCAGCGCGAGCCGGCGCTGCAGCGACGCGTTCAGCCGCCCCGGGCCACCATCCATCCCACCCCCCGCACGTTGCGGATCGCATCGGCGCCGAGCTTGCGCCGCAGCGCGTGGATCAGGAACTCGACCGCGTTGCTCTCCACCTCCTCGCCCCAGCCATAGAGGCGGTCTTCGAGCTCGCTGCGCGACAGGATCGCGCCCGGCCGCAGCAGCAGCGCGCGCAGCAGCGCGAATTCGCGCTGCGACAGCCGCACCGCCGGCCCGCCGTTCACCGTCGCCTCGCGCGTCGCCGGGTCGAGCGCGAGCACGCCGTTGCCCAGCAGCGGCGCCGCCTGCCCGCCCTTGCGGCGCAGCACCGCGCGCATGCGCGCCAGCAGCTCGGCCATCTCGAAGGGCTTGAGCAGGTAGTCGTCGGCGCCGCCGTCCAGGCCGCGCAGGCGGTCGTCCAGGCCGTCGCGCGCAGTCACGATCAGCAGCGGCACCGGGTCGGCGCGCGCGCGGATCGCGGCGAGCACCTCGAGCCCGTCCTTGCCCGGCAGGCCCAGGTCGAGCAGCACCAGGTCGTAATGCTGGCCGACCAGCGCGTCGAGCGCGGTCTGCCCGTCGCGCACCCAATCGGCGGCGTAGGCGGCGTCCTTCAGCGCGGCGTGCATCGCCTCGCCGATCATCGGGTCGTCTTCGACCAGCAGCACCCGCATGCCGTGCTCCGGTGGGTTCAATGCGCGCTGCGCGCCGCCCGCTGCGGCAGCAGCAGGATGCAGGCGGCGATGAACACCAGCAGCACGGCCGACGCACTGTAGCGGCTCAGCGCCAGACCGCCGGCGTTCAGCGGCTTGTCCAGGAAGTCGCCGACGGTGGCGCCCAGTGGCCGGGTCAGGATGAAGGCCGCCCAGAACAGCACGGTGCGCGACACGCCGGTCCAGAAGTACGCGGCCGCCACCACGGCCAGCAGCGCGGCAAAGACCAGCGCCGCGCCGGTGTAGCCGAGCCCGGCCGTGCTCGCCGTCCAGTCGCCCAGCGCCGTGCCCAGCGTCTGCGAGAACAGGATCGTGACCCAGTAGAAGGCCTCGACCCGCGGCGAGTCGACGGTGCGGATCGACACCGTGCCCAGCGTGCGGTGCCAGGCCCACAGCGTGCCCAGCAGCAGCCCCAGCAGCAAGGCCGAGCCGTCCGCGTAGCCGATGCCCAGCGAGCGGTCGGCGAAGTCGGCCAGCGTGGTGCCGACCGTGGTGGTGGCGATGATCGTGGCCCAGTACAGGAACGGCCGGAAGCGCCGCGCGCGGATCTGCGCGCTCACGCACAGCGCGAACAGCAGCGCGAAGATCGCGGTGGCCTCGAGGTAACCGAGCTGCATCGACATCGAGACCGCGTCGCCGCCGGTCTCGCCCAGCGTGGTGGCGGCGATCTTGATGACCCAGAAGCCGAGCGTGACTTCGGGCACCTTGGCCAGTGCGGCCGCGTCGTTGGGTGTGGGGGTGTTCGGGTTCATGGGTCCGATGGGCGTTGCGGATTTCGGGCGTGCAGGGTCGCGGCAATGCGTCAGGGCTCGCGCGATCGCGGCCCGATGGCCCGGCGCACGCCGCGCCGGGCCATCCGCCAGGCGACGAGCGCCAGCGCCAGCGCGGCCAGGCCCCACAGTTCGTCGGCGTCGACGCCTTGCATCAGGCGGCCCAGCGCGTGCCCGCCGCCCCAGCCGAGGCCGGCGATCAACACCGCCCAGGCGGCCGCGCCGATGAAGTTCAGCACCAGGAAGCGCGGCCACGGCACCCGGCTCATGCCGATGGCGATCGGCCCGGCGATGCGCAACCCGTAGAGAAAGCGCACCGCCAGGATGAGCAGCACGTGGTGGCGCTCGAGCAGCGTGGACGCACGTGCGGCGCCGGGCGCCAGCGCCGGGAAGCGCGCCAGCAGCGCGCTGCCGTGGCGCCGCCCGACCTGGAAGAACAGCTGGTCGCCGACGAAACTGGCGGCCGCGGCCACCGCGATCACCGCCGGCAGCGACAGGTGCCCGCGCGCTGCCGCGGCACCGGCGAGCAGCAACACCGACTCGCCTTCCAGAAAGGCGCCCATGCCCACGGCTGCGTAGCCGTAGGACTGGATCAGTGCGCCGATGTCCACCCGAGCATCCTCCCGCACAGCCCGACGCAACCCGCAACCGGTGCGCCGCCGGCCGTATTCAGCCCGCTGCGCGCATCGAATCGATGCGCGCGAGCAGGTCGGCCAGCGCGGCCTTGCAGTCGGCGGCGTTCGGCGGATCGGTGCGCACGGCCTGCAGCGCGCGGTCGATCGCGCGGTCCACAGTGTGCCAATCATCGGCGGCGCGGGGTTTGAGCCCGGCCTCGGCCTGGTCCCACGCCACTTCCAGATCCTTGATGCGCACCTTGGCGCCGGCCAGGTCGCCCTGGTCGACGCGGGCCGCCACATCGGCGGCGATGGCGCGGAACGGCGACAGGTCGCCCAGCGCCGAAGCGGCCCTGGCCGGCGCCGCTGCCGTGCCGGCCGGCGCGGCGGCGGCTGTCGTCTCGGGCCGGGAGCAGCCTGCCGCTGCCAGCAGCAGCATCGACGCGAGCGCGGCGGCGCAGCGGTTGCGGTTGCGGATGGATGGCGACATGGTGTTCTCCTCGAGGGTGGCGGGGTTCAGTGCGCCGGATGCGCGGCGTCGCGGCCGGCGTGGCCGGCATGGCCGTATTGCTCGACGCCGACCAGCAGCACGATCACGCTCAGGAACAGCGCGCTGGTCCACATCGCGCCCATGCCCAGGCCGCCGTAGGTCTTGGCCTGCGTCAGCAGGTCGCCCAGCGCGGCGCCGAAGGGGCGCGTCAGGATGTAGGCGATCCAGAAGGTCAGCACCGCGTCGGCGCCCATGCGCCAGGCCAGCCAGGTCAGCGCGATCAGCCCGCCGAACACCAGCGCGCCGCGCGTGAACCCGAGGTGCAGCGCTTCGGTGGCAAGGTCGCCGGCGGCGGTGCCCATCGCGAAGGTGCACAGGATCGCGGCCCAGTAGAAGGCCTCGCGCCGCGGCGTCTTGATGTCGTGGATCGACAGCGTGCGCTCCACCTGCCACCAGACCGCGAAGATCAGCGCCAGCAGCAGCGCGAAGGCCGAGGTGCTGGCGTACAGGCTGATGCCCAGGCCGTCGGTCATCAGGTCGGTGATCTGCGTGCCCACGATGCTGACCAGCACCACCGTCAGCCAGTACAGCCAGGGCGTGTAGGAGCGGCTGCGCATCTGCGCCGCGAGTGCGGCAGCCAGCAGCGCCGCCATGATCGCCCGCGTCGGGCCCTGGCCCAGGCCGGCGTCCACCGCCAGGAAGTCGGCGCCGGTCTCGCCGACCGTGGTGCACAGGATCTTGACGATCCAGAACGCCAGCGTGATCTGCGGCACCTTGACGAGCCAGGCGCCGGCCCGGCCTTCGTGCAGGGGGTTCATCGTGTTCTCCTTCGGTTCGGGCATCGTGGCGGCCGTACGCTGTGGGGCTTGACTTGGCCTCGGCATAGGGCGCGATCCGGGCCGCCGCTCGGGCCGGCAGGCCGCGCAGCCCGGCGGTGCCGGCGCGGGCCGCTGCGGCCGTTCAGTCGATCTTGTCTTCCACCGACGAGATCACGCTGCCTTTGTCGGCGTCGACCTTGATGTCGAACACCTTGGTGCCGGCGACGACTTCGACCTCGTAGACGGGGCCCTGCCTCGAAGGCTCGAACTCGGCCTTGGCCGCCTTGCCGCCGGCGTGCTGCTCGGCAGCGGCGATCGCCTGCGTCAGCGACACCTTGGCCTGCAGCACGGCGAGCGCGTCGTTCTCGGCGGCGCCCCGGGCGGCAAAGGCGACGGCGCCGGCCGTTGCCAGCGTCGCGGCCAGGATGGAGAGCGTGGTCTTGCGGATCATGTCGGGACTCCGGTGAACGCGCGGGATTCGCGCAGTCCGAAGCGTGCGCGCGGCGGCTTAGCCGTCACTGAGCCCTGCTCGCTGCATGCCTTCGCCGGCGCGGGCCGCCGCCCGGCGGACGCGGCGCAGGCCGCCGCGGAGCCTTCGCCGCGGGGCCCGCGGCTAGACTGGGCGCTGCACCTCGCCGATGCTGCACCTGCACCACGCCAATCGCCACGAAGCCCTGCGTGATCGCCTGATCGGCGAGCTCGCCGCGGTGCACGGCCCCTTCGTGCGTGAGCCGGTGATCGTGCCCAACGCCGCGCACCGGCGCGCGATCGCACTCGCCGTCGCCGACGCATCGGGCATCTGCGCCAACGTCGGCTTCGCCTACCTCGCGCAATGGCTGTGGCAGCAGGTGGCGCGGGTGGTGCCCGGGGTCGGCGCGCAGTCGCCCTTCGCCGCCGACGCGATGACCTGGCCGGTGTGGCGTGCCTTCGGCGATGCCGGCTTCATCGACGCGTACGTGCGCCTGGCCGCCTACCTGCGCGGCAGCGATGCACGCGGCCGCCACGAGCTGGCGCGGCGCGCCGCCGCGCTGCTCGAGCGCTGCGTGACCTGGCGCGCCGACTGGCTGCGGGCCTGGGAAGAAGGCGGGCTGATCGGCCTCGGCCCCGACGAAGCCTGGCAGGCGGCACTGTGGCGCCGCCTGGCGGCCGAGCTGGGCGCGCCCGGGCTGCACCCGCGCCAGGCCTTCGAAGACGCGCTGCAGCGCGACGGCGCCGGCCTGGTGGCGCGCGGCGTGCTGCCCGCGCGCGCGCACGTGGTGGCGCTGCCGGCGATCGCGCCGCAGCACCTGCAGATGCTGCGCCGGCTGGCCGGCTGCATCGAGCTGCATGTGTACGCACTGAACCCGTGCGCCGAATACTGGTTCGAGATCGTGTCGCCGCGCCGCCTGAGCGCGCTGCGGCTGCAAGGGCGCGCGCAGGCGCACGAGACCGGCAACCCGTGGCTCGCGGCCTGGGGCCGGCAGACGCAGGCGCAGCTCGAAGCGCTGGTGGCGATCGACGACGACGGCACCACCGACACCACCGACTTCCGCCCGGCCGGCGGCACCACCTTGCTGGCGCGCGTGCAGGACGCGGTGCTCGGCCTGCACGAGCTGGAGCCGGGCAGCGCAGCGCCGGCAGCCGGCGACCGCAGCGTCGAGCTGCACCAGTGCCACTCGCTCGCACGCGAGCTCGAGGTGCTGCAAGACCGGCTGCTCGGGCTGCTCGCCGCCGACCCGACGCTGCGCGCCGGCGACATCCTGGTCGCGCTGCCCGACCTGGCGGCGGCCGCGCCGCTGATCGACGCGGTGTTCGGCACCGCGACCCGCGCGCGCCGCATCGCCTACACCATCGCCGCGCGGCCCGAAAGCAGCGCCAACCGCGCCGCGCGCGCGCTGCTCGGCGTGCTCGCGCTGGCGGCGTCGCGCGGCCATGCAAGCGACTGCTTCGCGCTGCTGCAAGAGCCGCTGGTCGCGCGCCGCTTCGGCCTGGACGACGACGCGCTCACGCGGCTGCGCGGCTGGCTGGTCGAAGCCGGCTTCCATTGGGGCTTCGACGACGCGCACGTGGCCGCGCTCGGCCTGCCGCCGCAGCGCCACACGCTGGCCGCGGCGCTGGCGCGGCTGCTGCTGGGCCATGCGTTGCCCGACGCGGTCGCCGAGCCCTTCGCGGGCCTGCTGCCGGCGGGCGGCGCCTGGGGCAGCGACGCCGACGCGCTCGGCGCGCTGGCGCACTTCGGGCAGCGCCTTGCGCACTGGGCCGCGCGCCTGGCCGCGCCCTGCCCGCCCGCGCAATGGGGCGAGCGGCTGCACGCGCTGCTGGCCGATTTCGTCGATGCCGGCGACGACGCGCTCGACGAGCAGCGCGCGCTGCACGCGGCGATCGCGGCCGCGCTCGAGCCGATGCGCGCGGCCGTGCCCGACGAGCCGCTGCCGCTGGCGGTGCTGCGCGACGCGCTCGCGCACACGCTCGACGATCCGGCGCGCGGCGGCGCGGCCGGCGGCGGCGTGACCTTTGCCGACACCGGCGCGCTGCGCGGCCTGCCGCACCGCGTGGTGTGCGTGATCGGCTTGAACGACGGCGCGTTCCCGCGCCCGGCGCGGCCCGACGAGTTCGACCTGATCGCGCGCGCGCCGCGCCGCGGCGACCGCCTGCCGCGCGACGACGACCGCGCCGCCTTTCTGGACCTGGTGCTGGCGGCGCGCAGCCACCTGCACCTGAGCTTCACCGGCCGCAGCGCGCGCGACGGCAGCGAGCTGCCGCCGTCGGTGCTGGTCAGCGAGCTGATCGAGCCGCTGGTGCGCGCGAGCGCGCACGACCCGCTGGACGCCGATTCGCTGCGCGCGGCGCGCGCGCGCCTGGTGGTGCAGCACCCGCTGCAGCCCTTCGCGCCGGCGGCCTTCGGCGCCGGCGCCGACCCGCGCTGCCGCAGCACCGATGCCGAGCTCGCCGCGGCGCTGCGCAGCGGCCTGGCGGCGGCCGCCGCGCGTGCCGCAGCCCCGGGCGGCCCCGCCCTGGCCGCCGACGCCGACGCCGGCGCCGGCGGCGATGACGAAGGCGAGGACGACGGCGCGCCCGGCCTGCAAGCGCCCTTCTTTGCCGCGCCGCTGGCGCCGCCGCCTTCGCCGCTGCACGTGCTGACGCTGGCCGAGCTGCGCCGCTTCTTCCGCAACCCGTGCCGCGAACTGCTGCGCCGCCGGCTGCGGCTGCATCTGCCTTTCGACGACGACGATCTGGCCGACGACGAGCCGCTGGTGCCCGGCTGGGCGCAGCGCCGCGCGCTCGCCGAGCGGCTGCTGCCCGCGCTGCTGCGCGGCAGCGAAGGCGAGCCGCTGCAGCAGTTGGCGCGCGCCGGCGCCGAATGGCCGGCCGGCGCGGTCGGCGAGCAGCTGCTGGCAGCGGAGCTGGCGGCGCTGCGCGTGTTCGCCGCGCGCGTGCGCGCCGCCGCGCCCGATGCACCGCTGCCGCCGCACACGAGCACGCTGAGCTTCGATCTGGACGGCCAGGCCTGGGAGCTGCGCGCGCCGCTCGACTCGCTCCACGTGCACGGCAACGTCGGCTGGCGCTGCGCGCCGCTGCGCGCGCGCGACCGGCTCGACGCGTGGCTGCAGCACCTGGTGCTGTGCGCCGATCCGCCGGCGGGCACGCAGCAGCGCACGCGCTGGCTGCTGCTCGACGCCGAGCTGGTGTTCGCGCCGGTGGCCGACGCGCACGCACGGCTGGCGGCGCTGCTGCGGCTGGTGCGCCGCGGCCTGGCCGAGCCGCTGCGCTTCTTCCCCGACAGCGCGTGGGCCTGCGTCGATCGCGGCCCCGACGAGGCGCAGCGGGTCTGGGAATCGAGCGAGTACCGCCGCGGCGAATCGGCCGATCCGGCCTACGCGCTGGCGCTGCGCGGCGTGGCCGAGCCGCTGGACGCCGCCTTCGTCGAGACCGCGCACCAGGTCTATGGGCCGCTGCGCGACGCACTCGAGGATGCACGATGAGCGCCGACGCCGACGCCGAGTTCGACGCGCGCGCGTGCCCGCTGCCGGGGATGCAGCTGGTCGAGGCGTCGGCCGGCACCGGCAAGACCTGGACGCTGTGCGCGCTGTACCTGCGGCTGCTGCTCGAAGAGCGGCTCGCGGTCGAGCAGATCCTGGTCGTGACCTTCACCAAGGCGGCCACCGCCGAGCTGCGGCTGCGCATCCGTGCGCGCCTGGCCGAAGCGCTGCAACGTGCGCGCGGGCAGCCGGTGCCGGCTGCGGACGGGCTGGTCGATCGGCTGCTCGAGCAGGCACGCGCGCTGCACGGCGAGGCCGGGCTCGCCGACCGGATCGAGCTGGCGCTGCAAGGCTTCGACCAGGCGGCGATCCACACGATCCACGGCTTCTGCCAGCGCGCGCTCGGCGACCTGCCGATCTCCACCGGCATGCCGCTGGCGCTCGAGTACGTGGAGGACGACGCCGACCTGCGGCTGCAGGCGGCGGCCGACTTCTGGCGCCGCCGCATCGCCGTCGCCGAGCCCGCGCTTGCCGCGCACCTGGTGGCGGCCGGCTGGACGCCCGCGCGGCTGGCGCAGCAGTTGCAGGCGCACCGCGCGCGGCCGCTGGCGGCCCCGCACTGGCCGGACGAGCTGGCGCAGCCGCTGCCGCCGCTGGATGGCGCCGCCCTCGCCGCCGGCTTCGCGGCGCTGTGTGCGCAGTGGCAGGCCGAGCGCGCGCGGATCGTCGCGATCGTGCAGGAGGCGCTGCCGCGGCTGCACAAGGGCCAGTACACCGAGACAACGCTGGCCGAGGCCTGCGCGCAGTGGGACCGGCTGTGCGCGCAAGCCGACGCGGCGGCGGGCCTGAAGGATCTGCCGAAGCTCGCGCTGCTGAGCGCGGCGCGGCTCAAGCCCACCGGCCGGCAGGCACCGCCCGAGCCGCACCCGTTCTTCGTGCAGGCGCAGGACTGGCTGGCCGCGCGCGCCTCGTTCGACGCGAATGCGCGGCTGCACCGGCTGGCGCTGCTGCGCGACTTTCTCGCCGAGGCGGCCGCAGCGCTGGCGCGCTCGAAGCGCGAGCGCCGCACGCTGGGCTTCAACGACCTGCTGCTCGAGCTCCACCGGCGCCTCGCAGCCGACGACGGCAGCCTCGCGCGCACGCTGCGCGCGCGCTTCCCCGCGGCGCTGATCGACGAGTTCCAGGACACCGACCCGCTGCAGTACGCGATCTTCGCCGCGCTGTACCGCGGCAGCGGTGCGCCGGCCTTCTTCGTCGGCGACCCGAAGCAGGCGATCTATCGCTTCCGCCACGCCGACCTGCATGCGTACCTGCACGCCGCGCAGCAGGCCGGGCGGCGCAGCACGCTGCGCCACAACCAGCGCGCGACGCCCGAGCTGATCGACGCGCTCAACGCGCTCTTCGGCGCGCGCGCCGACGCCTTCTTGCAGCCCGGGCTGGCGTACCGCCCGGTTGCCGCCGGCAGCCGGCCGCGCGCGCCGCTGCACGACGCCAGCGGCGCCGCGCGCGCACCGCTGCAGCTGTGGCGGCTGCCGGGCGGCGACGGCGGCGAGCCGCTGCCCAAGCGCGCCGCCGAGCGCGCGGCGGCCGCCGCCTGCGCGGCCGAGATCGCGCGGCTGCTGCGCGAAAGCCTTGCCGGCCGCATCCGCCTGGGCGAGCGCGCGCTGCGTGCCGGCGACGTCGCGGTGCTGGTGCGCGCGCACCGGCACGCGGCGCTGATGCGCGACGCGCTCGCCGCACGCGGCATCGCCAGCGTCGAGCATGCGCGCACGAGCCTGTTCGCCACCACCGACGCCGCCGAGCTGGCGCAGGTGCTGGCCGCCGCGGTCGAGCCGGCGCGCGCACCGCTGCTGCGCGCGGCGCTGGCGACCGAGCTGATGGGCCTGGATGCGGCGGCGCTGGCCGCGCTCGACGCCGACGACGCCGCCACCGCCGACTGGATGGCGCGCTTCGCGCGCCTGCGCGAGGCCTGGCTCGCGCGCGGCATCGCGTGGACGCTGCGCGCGTGGATGCACGAAGCGGGCGTGGCGGCGCGCATGCTCGCGCGGCGCGACGGCGAACGCCGGCTGACCAACCTGCGCCACCTGGCCGAGGTGCTGCACGAAGCCGCGCACGACCACGCGGCGCCCGAGACGCTGCTGCGCTGGCTGCAGGCGCAGTGCCGCGATCCGGCGCCCGACGAAGAACTGCAACTGCGGCTCGAAACCGACCGCGACCTGGTGCAGGTGGTGACGATCCACCGCGCCAAGGGGCTCGAGTACCCGGTCGTGTTCTGCCCGATGCTGTGGGACGGCCACCCGGGGCGCGGCGAATCCCTGCCCGAAGGCATCGCCTGGCACGACGCCGAAGGCAACGCGGTGATCGACTACCGCGATCTGTCCGGCGGGAAACTCGACGCGATCAAGGTCGGGCTCGCGCTCGAGCAGCGCGCCGAGCGCATGCGGCTCGTCTACGTGGCGCTGACCCGGGCTTCGCACCGCTGCCACCTGGTGGTCGGGCCCTACGCGGCCGGCAAGAGCGGCAGCACCGCCGAGGCGGCACGGGCGGTGCTGAACCACCTGGTGGCCATCGGCGACATGCCGGCCAAGGGTGCGGGCTGGGATGGCTGCGGGCTGGAGCAGGCATGGCAGGCGCTGGCCGCCGCGCAGCCGCACGCGATCGGCTGGCAGCCGCTGCCGCTGCAGCCCGGCACTGCGCTGCTGCCGCAGGCGCCCGATCCGCAGACCCTGGCCGCGCTGCCGGCGCTGGGCCCGCACCGGCCGAGCTGGAGCATCGGCAGCTACAGCAGCCTGGTGCACGGCGCCGCGCCCGAAGCCGCGGCACCCGACCACGACCTGCGCGTGGCGGCCGACGACTTGCCGGCCGACGCGTCGCCGGTTGCCGGCGACGCCACGGCCGACATCGCGGCCGGCATCGCGAACGACCTCGCCACCGAGATCACGGCCGACTTCCCTGCCGACTTCTCTGCCGACGTCCCTGCCGGCGCCGCGGCCGCGTGCACCGCCGCCTCCATCGCCGGCTCGATCGACGGCGCCACGGACGGCGCCACTGACGACGCCACTGACGACGCCACTGACGACGCCACGGACGGCGCCACGGACGGCGCCACGGACGACGCCACGGACGGCGACGACATCCTCGCCTTCCCGCGCGGGCCGGCGGCGGGCGAATGCCTGCACGCGCTGTTCGAGCAGGCGGACTTCACCGACCCGGCCGGCTGGCCGGCGGTGGTCGATGCGGTGCTGCGCCGGCACGGCGCAGCGCTGGGCGCGGACGCGGCCGACGCCGGCACGCGGGCCGCCTGGGCGCGCACGCTGCGGCGGCTGCTGGCGCAGGTGCTGCAGCAGCCGCTGCCCGGCGCCTGCGCGCTGGCGCAACTGCCGTGGCAGCGGCGGCTGGTCGAGCTCGAGTTCCACCTGCCGGCGCGCGCACTCGACGCGGCGGCGCTGGGCAGCGTGCTGCAGCGCCACGGCCATCCGCCGCCGCGGCTGGCGCAGCGCCGGCTCGACGGCTACCTGCGCGGCTTCATCGACCTGGTGTTCGAGCACGACGGCCGCTTCTTCGTGCTCGACTGGAAATCCAACCACCTCGGCCACGCCGCGGCCGACTACGCGCCGCCGGCGCTGGAGCGCGCGATGGCGGCGCACGACTACCACCTGCAGGCGCTGCTGTACGCGCTCGCGCTGCACCGCCATCTGCGGCTGCGGCTGCCCGGCTATGCGCACGCCCGGCACTTCGGCGGCGTGCTGTACCTGTTCGTGCGCGGCATGCGCAGCGGCTGGCGCGACGCCGCCGGCCGGCCCTGCGGCGTGCACGCGCAGCGCCCGGACGAGGCGCTGCTGGACGAGCTGTCGGCGCTGTTCGACGGCGCGGGGTGCGCGGCGTGAAGCCCGGCGTGAAGCCCACCGCCGACCCCGCCGCCTGGCTGGCCGAAGCGCTGGCGCGCCAGGTGCGCGCCTGGTCGGCGGCTGCCGGCGCACCGGCCGAGGTATCCGATGCGGCGGCCGCGCTGGCGCAGCGCCTGAGCCTGGCGCTGCAGGACGGCCACGTGTGCCTGCCGCTGGCCGGCGCCGCTGCGTTCGATGATCCGGGCGCCGCTGGCGCGGATGCTCGCGGCGAGCAGGCCGGGCAGCCGCCCGGCGCCGGGGGCGCGCGAGACGAAGCGCGAGACGAAGCACGAGACGAAACCCGAAACGCAGCGCAACACGAAAAACGGGCGGCTGTCGCCATCCCTGCCCCTGCGGGGGAGCCGGCCCGGCGGCAGCCCGGGCCCGGCGGCGCCCGCGGCGCCACGCTGCGCGCGCTGCTGCTGGCCAGCGGCGTGTGCGCCACGCCGGCCGCGCCGGGCGCGAAGCCGCTGCTGCTGGACGACGCCGGGCGCCTGTACCTGCAGCGCCAGTTCGACGAAGAGCGCCGCCTCGCGCAGCGGCTGCGGCGCGCGGCGCGCGCCGCCGACGACGGCGCCGCCGAGTCGCCCGCCGCGCGCGCGCTGCTGCGTGCGCTGTTCCCGCCCGACCCCGAAGCCGGCGGCGACGCCGACTGGCAGCAGCTGGCGGTGGCGCTGGCGCTGCAGCGCCGGCTGGTGCTGATCAGCGGCGGCCCCGGCACCGGCAAGACCCACACGGTTGCGCAGTTGCTGGCCTGCCTGCTGGCCGCGCGGGGGCAGTTGCGCGTCGCGCTGGCCGCGCCCACCGGCAAGGCGGCGGCGCGGCTGGCGCAGGCGCTGGCCGAGCGCGCGGCGCTGCTGCCCGATGCGGTGCCGGCGGCGGTGCGCGCCGCGCTGCCGCGCCAGGCCACCACCGTGCACCGGCTGCTCGGCGCCGGGCCCGAGGGCTTCGCGCACGGTGCGCAGCACCCGCTGGCGATCGACCTGCTGGTGGTCGACGAAGCGTCGATGCTCGACCTGGCGCTGGCGACGCGCCTGCTCGAAGCGGTGCCCGACGACGCGCGCATCGTGCTGCTCGGCGACAAGGACCAACTGGCCGCGGTCGAGGCCGGCGCCGTGTTCGCCGAGGCCTGCGCCGACCCGTCGCTGAGCGCTGCCACCCGGGCCGCGCTGGCGGCGGCCACCGGCACCGACGCCGCCGCGATCGCGCCGCCGGCGGGCAGCGGCGCGATCGCCGGCGCGCTCGCCGACAGCACGGTGTGGCTCGTGCGCAGCCGGCGCTTCGGCGCCGATTCGGGCATCGGCCGGCTGGCGGCAGCGGTGCGCAGCGGCGACGCCGGCGCGGCGCTCGCGCTGCTGCAAGCCGGCGGCGCCGATCTCGCCTGGATCGACGACACCGGCCCCGGCCCCGCCGCGGCCACGCTCGACGCGATCGACGCCGGCTTCGAGCCGTACCTGTGCGCGCTGGCACGCGACCCGGGCGACGCCGCCGCGGCGGCGGCCGCCTTCGGCCGCTTTCGCGTGCTCGCCGCGGTGCGCGCCGGGCCGCGCGGTGTGGCCGCGCTCAACCGCCACGTCGAGGCACGGCTGCGCGCGCGGCTGGCGCCGCTGCACGCTGCGCTGGCGGCCGACCCGCAAACGCCCTGGCTCGCCGGCCGCGCGGTGATGGTGCTGCGCAACGATCCGCTGCTGAGGCTCGCCAACGGCGATGTCGGCTTCGTGCTGCCCGGCGCCGGCGGCCGGCCGCAGGTGTTCTTCGAAGATGCAGGCGGCGGCTGGCGTGCGCTCGACCCGCACCGCCTGCCGCCCTGCGAGACGGCATTTGCCGGCACGGTGCACAAGGCGCAGGGCTCCGAGTTCGACCAGGTGCTGCTGCTGCTGCCGGCGCAACCCGGAAGGGGCATGAGCCCGCCGGGCCGCCCCAAGGGCGAATACCGCAGGGCACAGCCCGAAGGTGACCCAATCAGCCCGCCGGGCCGCCCCAAGGGCGAATACCGCAGGGCACAGCCCGAAG
>JAFEFZ010000301.1 GCA_018240325.1 Pseudomonadota bacterium | reverse complement strand
AGCGGCTGACGCCGGAAGAGATCGGCGCCGTCGCCCGCTGGCTGTCGGCGCAGACGCTGCCGCTGGGCACGAAGCCCGAGGCCGGCGCCACCCGGCCGCTGCCGATCCGCTGCGGCAGCGGCGAGCCATGAGCCCGCCGGGCCGCCCCAAGGGCGAATACCGCAGGGCGCAGCCCGCAGGTTCCCTGATGAGCCCGCCGGGCCGCTCCCAAGCGCGAATCCCGGCGCGCGCAGCGCGGAGGCTCGTCGGGTGAGCCGCCCGCGCCGCCTGGCCTGGCGGCTCGCCGTGGCGCTGGCCGCTGGCGCGCTGGCGCTCGGCGTGCTGGTGGCCTGGCTGAACGTGCGCGGCGAGGCGCCGCTGGCCGCGGCGGCGCCGTCCGTGCCGGCTTCGGCCGAACAGATCGAGCGCGGCGCCTACCTGGCGCGCGCCGGCAACTGCATCGGCTGCCACACCCCCACCGGCGGCGCGCTGCTGGCCGGCGGGCGCGGCATCGACACGCCCTTCGGCGTCGTCGTCGCGCCCAACCTCACGCCCGACGCTCGGACCGGAATCGGCAACTGGTCCGCAGCCGAATTCCGGCGCGCGCTGCACCACGGGCGATCGAAGGACGGCCGGCTGCTGTACCCGGCCTTCCCCTATCCGAGCTTCAGCATCGTCACGCGCGACGACGCCGACGCGATCTACGCCTACCTGCGCTCGGTGCCGGCGGTCGAGCAGCCGAACGCGCCGCATGCGCTGCGCTTTCCCTACGGCACGCAGGCGGCGCTGGCGGTGTGGCGGGCGCTGTACTTCAGGCCGGCCGAGTTCCGGCCCGATCCGCAGCAAGGCGCCGAGTGGAACCGCGGCAAGTACCTGGTGCAGGGCCTGGGGCACTGTGCCGCCTGCCATTCGGGCCGCAATGCGCTGGGCGGCATCGGCGCGCACACCGAGTTCGCCGGCGGCCTGATGCCCGATGGGGCCTGGTATGCGCCGTCGCTGGCCGCGGCCGCCGAGGCCGGCGTGCAGGACTGGCCGCGCGCGCAGGTGGTCAAGCTGCTGCGCGACGGCGTCTCGGCGCAGGCCTCGGTCTCGGGCCCGATGGCCGATGTCGTGTTCGGCAGCACGCAGTACCTCAGCGGCGCGGATCTGGACGCGATGGCGCGCTACCTGGCGTCGATTCCCCGGCGCGAGCCCGAGCCGCGAGACGCAGCCGGCCGCGTCCAGGCGGCATCCGGCGAACTGCTGGCGCGCGGCGACAAGCTGTACGCGCAGCATTGCGCGTCCTGCCACGGCGAGCAGGGCGAAGGCGTGGCCGGCATCTATCCGGCGCTGGCCGGCAACCGCGCGGTCACGCTGCCCACGCCGACCAACCTGGTGCAGATCATCCGCCACGGCGGCTTCATGCCGACGACGGCCGGCAACCCCCGGCCCTTCGGCATGCCGCCCTACGGCCAGTTGCTCGGCGATGCCGACATCGCCGCCGTCGCCAGCTTCATCCGCCAGGCGTGGGGCAACGCCGCGGCGCCGGTTTCCGCGTGGGAGGTGCTGCGTGTTCGATAGTGCAACCGGCGCGCGGCGCCGTGCGGCCATCGCTTCGCCCGCAGGGGCGAAGGGCCCGGCTTGCGGCACCAGCGGCCGCCGCCGCCGATGAATCCGGCCGGGCCGCAAGCGGCCCCCGCGCACCGCGGCACCGGCGAAAACCTGAAGGGCATCGCCTGGATGGTCGCGGCGATGGCCGCGTTCGCGGTCGAGGATGCGCTCGTCAAGGCCGCGGCGCGGCAGCTGCCGATCGGCCAGTTGCTGATGCTGTTCGGCGCCGGCGGCATGCTCGCATTCGCCGCCTTCCCGCGGCGTGGCGGCGCGGGCCTGTTCCATGCGGCGGCGGTGTCCAGGCCGATGCGGGTGCGCGCGGTGTTCGAGTTCGTCGGCCGGCTGTTCTACGTGCTGGCGATCGCGCTGACGCCGCTGTCGTCGGCCACCGCGATCCTGCAGACGACGCCGGTGCTGGTCGTGCTCGGCGCCAGCTTCTACTTCCACGAAAGGGTCGGCTGGCTGCGCTGGAGCGCTGTCGCGTTGGGCCTGCTCGGCGTGCTCGTCGTGCTGCGGCCGTCGGCGGCGGATTTCTCCTGGCTGTCGCTGCTGACCGTCGTCGGCACGGCCGGCTTCGCCGGCCGCGACCTCGCCAGCCGCGCGGTGCCGCCGGTGCTCGGCACCCGGCACCTGGGCTTCTACGGCTTCCTCACCATCGTGGTGGCCGGCGCGGCCTATGCCGTCTGGGACGGGCGCGCGTTCGTGCGGCCGAGCGTCGAAGCCGCGTCGGCCGTCGCCGCCGCGGTGGCGATCGGGGTGCTGGCCTACGCCTGCCTGATGAAGGCGATGCGCACCGGTGATGTGGCCACCGTCACGCCCTTTCGCTACACGCGGCTGCTGTTCGGTGTCGGGCTCGGCGTCGTGGCTTTCGGCGAAACCGTCGATGGGCCGATGCTGCTGGGCTGCGCGATCATCGCGGCCGCCGGTCTGCTGATCGCGCACGAGGGGCGCCGGGCACGGGGCTGAGAGCGGCGGCCGCGCCGGAAAATCACAACCGGATCGACGGCGAGGAGAGCTGTGCCCGGCGACCGGATTGCCGAGCCGAAGCCGTTCAGGGGAAGGTAGGGCGGCTGCCGACCGCGGCAGGCCCTGACGTGGTGCCCGGGGCCGGACTCGAACCGGCACGCCTTGCGGCGGGGGATTTTGAGTCCCCTGCGTCTACCGATTTCGCCACCCGGGCGGGCCTGCATGGGATCGCACGAATGCGCGCGCGGATTATCACACGCACCCTGATGGCGGCCGGTTGCGGGCTGCCACAATCCGGGCCGATGGACGCGACCGCTGCCTATCCCACGCTCGAGGACACGATCGGCGCGACGCCGCTGGTGCGGCTGCAGCGCCTGCCCGGCGCCGAACAGGCGGCGCGCGGCAACCTGATCCTCGCCAAGCTCGAAGGCAACAACCCGGCCGGCTCGGTGAAGGACCGGCCGGCGATCAGCATGATCCGCCGTGCCGAGGAGCGCGGCGACATCAAGCCCGGCGACACGCTGATCGAGGCCACCAGCGGCAACACCGGCATCGCGCTGGCGATGGCGGCCGCGATCCGCGGCTACCGCATGGTGCTGGTGATGCCCGAAGACCTGTCGGTCGAGCGCGCGCAGACGATGAAGGCCTTCGGTGCCGAGCTGATCCTGACGCCGCGTTCCGGCGGGATGGAATACGCGCGCGACCTGGCCGAGCAGATGCAGCAGGCCGGCAAGGGCCGGGTGCTCGACCAGTTCGCCAACGCCGACAACCCGCGCATCCACTACGAGACCACCGGCCCCGAACTGTGGCAGCAGACCGGCGGGCGGATCACGCACTTCGTCAGCGCGATGGGCACCACCGGCACGATCACCGGCGTGTCGCGCTGCCTGAAGCAGCACAACCCGGCGGTGCGCATCGTCGGCGCGCAGCCCAGCGAAGGCTCGCGCATCCCCGGCATCCGCAAGTGGCCCGAGGCCTACCTGCCGAAGATCTACGACCCGGGCGCGGTCGACGAGCTGGTGCTCGTCAGCCAGGCCGATGCCGAGGACATGGCGCGCCGGCTGGCGCGCGAAGAGGGCCTGTTCGGCGGCATCTCGGCCGCCGGCGCCTGCTGGGTGGCGCTGCAGCTGGCGCGCACGCTGGAGAACGCGACCATCGTGTTCATCGTCTGCGACCGCGGCGACCGCTACCTGTCGACCGGGGTGTTTCCGGCATGACGCACCAATACCGCTACTGCCCGAACTGCGCGACGCTGCTCGAGTGGCTGGGCGCGCTCGAGGACAGCGGCCACAAGGAGCGCTTGCGCTGCGGCGCCTGCGGCTGGACGCACTGGAACAACCCGACGCCGGTGCTGGCCGCGGTGATCGAGTGCATCGACCAGGGTGGGCGCCTGCTGCTGGCGCGCAACGCGGCGTGGAGCGGCAAGATGTACGCGCTCGTCACCGGCTTCATGGAGGCCGGCGAATCGCCGGCCGAAGGCATCGGCCGCGAGGTGGCCGAGGAGACTTCGCTGCAGATCGACGACGCGAGCCTGATCGGCGTCTACGACTTCCAGCGCATGAACCAGGTGATCATCGCCTACCACGTGCGTGCGCACGGCCCGGTGCGGCTGTCGCCCGAGCTGGCCGAGTACCGGCTGTTCGCGCCGCAGGACGTGCGCTGCTGGCGTGCCGGCACCGGCTTCGCGCTGGCCGACTGGCTGCGCGCGCGCGGGCACGAACCCCGATTCCTCGAGCCGCCGGGGCGCGGCTGATCAAGGCACTGCGATGGACGTCCACAAGGAACTCGACACCCGCGGGCTCAACTGCCCGCTGCCGATCCTCAAGGCCAAGAAGGCGCTGTCCGACATGGCCAGCGGCCAGGTGCTGAAGGTGGTGTCCACCGACCCGGGGTCGATGCGCGACTTCCAGGCCTTCGCGCGCCAGACCGGCAACGAGCTGGTCGAGCAGGCCGCGCAGGGCGACGAGTTCGTCCACTACCTGCGGCGCCGGTAGCACCGGCTGCCGCGGGCTCGGCGCTCAGGCGTCGAGGCTGCTCAGGAACGCGCGAAAGCCGGCGCCCAGCTCGGGGTGCTGCAGCGCCAGTTCGACATTGGCCTGCAGGAAGCCTTCCTTGCTGCCGCAGTCGTAGCGCTTGCCCTGGTAGCGGTAGGCGAACACCTTCTCGCGGCGCAGCAGCGACGCGATGCCGTCGGTCAGCTGGATCTCGCCGCCGACGCCGCGCGGCTGCGCGGCGATCTCGCGCATCACGCCGGGAGTCAGGATGTAGCGGCCGGCCACGCCCAGCCGCGACGGCGCCGCTTCGGGTGCCGGCTTCTCGACGATCTGCGCCACGTCGACCAGCCGCTCGTTCACGCTGCGGCCGGCGACGATGCCGTAGCGCCGCGTGTGTTCGGCCGGCACCTCCTGCACCGCCAGGATCGACGCCTGCCATTCGTCGAACTGCTGCACCATCTGTTGCAGCACCGGCGGCTCGCCGACCATCAGGTCGTCGGCCAGCAGCACCGCGAAGGGCTCGTCGCCCACCAGGCGCTGCGCGCACAGCACCGCGTGGCCCAGGCCCAGCGCCTGCGCCTGGCGCACGTAGATGCACTCCATGTCGTCGGGCTTGACGCTGCGCACCACCTCGAGCAGCTCGCGCTTGCCCGCCTGCTCGAGCGCCAGCTCGAGCTCGAAGGTCATGTCGAAATGGTCCTCGATCGCGCGCTTGTGGCGGCCGGTGACGAAGATCATCTCGCGCACGCCGGCCGCATAGGCTTCCTCGACCGCGTACTGGATCAGCGGCTTGTCGACCACCGGCAGCATCTCCTTGGGCTGCGCCTTGGTCGCCGGCAGGAAGCGGGTGCCCAGGCCGGCCACCGGAAAAATCGCCTTCGTCACCGTCATCGGCATCTGTGGAATCCTCGGTCTGGAGCCGGGTCATTCTGGCATGCGGCCCCGCCGGCGCCGCCCGCGGCTGCGCCGCGGCGGCGTTCAACCCGGGCGCGGCAGCCGGGCGGCTTGATCGCGCAGCCGGTCGAGCGTCTGCCTGAAGCCGTCCAGGCGCTGGCGCTCCTGCGCGACCACCGCCTGCGGCGCGCGCTGCACGAAGCCCGGGTTGTCGAGCTTGGCCTGGGCCTTGCCGATCTCGGCTTCGATGCGCGCGATCTCCTTGGCCAGCCGCGCCTGCTCGGCGGCGACGTCGACCTGCACCTGCAGCGCCAGCCGCAGCTGCTGCTGCACGGCCACGGGCGCGTGGTGGGTGGCGGCGTCGAAGGCGGCGTCGTCGAGCGCGCGCACCTCGGCCAGCCGCGCCAACGTCTTCAGCACCGATGCCGCTTCGGCCACGAAGGCGGCGTCGCCGGCGGCCAGCAGCGGCACGCGCTCGGACGGCGACAGGTTCATCTCGGCGCGCAACTGGCGGCAGGCGCCGACGGCGGCCTTGAGCTGCGCGACCCAGGCATCGGCCGCGGCGTCGATGCGCGCCGGATCGGCCTGCGGGTAGGGCGCGGCGACGATGCCGTGCGCATCGCCGTCGGCCCGGCGGCCCGCCAGCGGCGCGACCACTTCCCACAGCTCGGCGGTGATGAAGGGCGTGAGCGGGTGCAGCAGCCGCAGCGCGGCTTCGAGCACGCGCAGCAGCGTGCGCCGCGTCGCGCGCTGCTGCGCCGGCGTGCCGGCGGCGATCTGCACCTTCGCGATCTCGAGGTACCAGTCGCAGTACTCGTCCCACACGAAGGCGTAGATCGCCTGCGCGACGTTGTCGAGCCGGTACGCGGCGAAGCCCTCCGCCACGGCCGCTTCGACGCGCTGCAGCTCGCCGACGATCCAGCGATCGGCCGGCGAATGCGCGCGTTCGTCGTCGCCGGCGTCGATGCCGCGTGCCTGTGCATCCAGCCCCTGCACCTGCATCAACACGAAACGGGTCGCGTTCCACAGCTTGTTGCAGAAGTTGCGGTAGCCCTCGCAGCGCTTGGTGTCGAAGTTGATGTCGCGGCCCAGGCTCGCGTAGCTGGCCATCGTGAAGCGCAGCGCGTCGGCGCCGTAGGCCGGCATGCCCTCGGGGAACTCCTTCCTGATGCGCGCGGCGATCTTCGGCGCCGTCTCGGGCCGGCGCAGGCCGACGGTGGACTTGGCGATCAGCGTGTCCAGGCCCACGCCCTGGATCAGGTCCACCGGGTCGAGCACGTTGCCTTCGCTCTTGCTCATCTTCTGGCCGTGCGCGTCGCGCACCAGGCCGTGGATGTAGACGTCGCGGAACGGCACCTTGCCGGTGAAGTGCAGCGTCATCATGATCATCCGCGCGACCCAGAAGAAGATGATGTCGAAGCCGGTGACCAGCACGCTGGACGGCAGGAACAACTGCTGCTCGATGGTCTGGCCGGGCCAGCCGACGGTGGAGAAGGGGAACTGCGAGGCCGAATACCAGGTGTCGAGCACGTCCGGATCGCGCACGAGCGTGCCGCGGTAGCCGGCGGCTTCGGCCTTGGCGCGCGCCTCGTCCTCGTTGCGCGCGACGAAGAGCTCGCCGCCGCTGCCGTGCCAGGCCGGGATCTGGTGGCCCCACCACAGCTGGCGGCTGATGCACCAGTCCTGGATGTTCTTCATCCACTGGTTCCAGGTATTGACCCACTGCGCCGGCACGAAGCGCACCTCGCCGCGCTCGACCGCGGCGATCGCGCGGCCGGCGATAGCCTGGCCGTCGCGCCCCGGCCGGGTCATCGCCATGAACCACTGGTCGGTGAGCATCGGCTCGACGATCTGGCCGGTGCGCGCGCAGCGCGGCACCACCAGGCGGTGCTTTTTCGTCTCGACCAGCAACCCCAATGCGTCGAGGTCGGCGACCACCTTCTTGCGTGCGACGAAGCGGTCCAGGCCGCGATAGGGTCCGGGCGCGTTGTCGTTGATCGATGCGTCGGGCGCCAGCACGCCGATCATCGGCAGCCCGTGGCGCTGGCCCACCGCATAGTCGTTGTGGTCGTGCGCCGGCGTCACCTTGACCACGCCGGTGCCGAACGCGCGGTCCACGTAGGCGTCGGCGATCACCGGGATGCGGCGCTCGCACAGCGGCAGCAGCACTTCCTTGCCGACGAAGGCGGCGTAACGCTCGTCCTCTGGGTGCACCATCACCGCGGTGTCGCCGAGCATCGTCTCCGGCCGCGTGGTCGCCACCACCAGCGAGCCCGAGCCGTCGGCCAGCGGATAGCGGATGTGCCAGAGGAAGCCGTCTTCTTCTTCGCTGTCGACCTCCAGGTCCGACACCGCCGAGCGCAGCACCGGATCCCAGCTGACCATGCGCTTGCCGCGGTAGATCAGGCCTTCCTCGTACAGCCGCACGAAGGTCTCGTTGACCACCGCCGACTGCGTGGCGTCCATCGTGAAGTACTCGCGCGACCAGTCCACCGTGTCGCCCAGCCTGCGCATCTGGCCGGTGATGGTGTTGCCGCTGACCGCCTTCCACTGCCACACGCGTTCGAGGAATTCCGCGCGGCCGATGTCGTGGCGGCTCTTGCCTTCGTCCTGCAGCTGGCGTTCGACGACGATCTGCGTGGCGATGCCGGCGTGGTCGGTGCCCGGCAGCCACAGCGTGTTGAAGCCGCGCATCCGGTGGTAGCGGACCAGCGCGTCCATGATCGTGTGGTTGAACGCGTGCCCCATGTGCAGCGTGCCGGTCACGTTGGGCGGCGGCAGCTGGATGCAGAACGACGGCCGGGCCGGGTCCAGGCTCGGCGCGAAGGCGCCGCTTTGCTCCCAGCGCGGCACCCAGCGCGCCTCGATCGCGGCGGGCTCGAAGGACTTGGCGAGTTCGGTCATCGCGGCGCTCACATGAACAGGTGCTCGCCGGCGTTCTCGCCGCCCAGGATCACGTAGTTGACCTTCTTCAGGTCGGCGAGCACGCGCCCGCCGGCGTAGGAGATCGAGCTCTGCAGGTCCTCGCGCATCTCGCGCAGGGTCTCGGCCAGCGGGCCCTTGATCGGCTCGAGGATGCGCTTGCCCTCGACGTGCTTGTACTCGCCCTTGTTGTAGTCGCTGGCGGAGCCGTAGTACTCCTTGAACAGCTTGCCGTCGACCTCGACCGTGCGCCCGGGCGACTCCTCGTGCCCGGCGAACAGCGAGCCGATCATCACCAGGCTCGCGCCGAAGCGGATGCTCTTGGCGATGTCGCCGTGGTCGCGGATGCCGCCGTCGGCGACGATCGGCTTGGTGGCCACGCGCGCGCACCACTTGAGCGCGCTGAGCTGCCAGCCGCCGGTGCCGAAGCCGGTCTTCAGCTTGGTGATGCACACCTTGCCGGGCCCCACGCCCACCTTGGTCGCGTCGGCGCCCCAGTTCTCGAGGTCGATCACCGCCTCGGGCGTGGCCACGTTGCCGGCGATCACGAAGGTGTCGGGCAGCTTGCCCTTGATGTAGCCGATCATGCGCTGCACCGTGTCGGCGTGGCCGTGCGCGATGTCGATCGTCAGGTAGTCGGCGCCCACGCCTTCGGCCGCGAGGCGGTCGATGGTCGCGCGGTCGGCCGCCTTCACGCCGACGCTCAGCGACACGTACAGCCCCTTCGCGCGCATCTGCTTCGCGTAGGCGACGCTGTCGATGTCGAAGCGGTGCATCACGTAGAAGTAGCCGTTGGCCGCCAGGAACTCGGTGATCGTCTCGTCGACCACCGTCTTCATGTTGGCGGGCACCACCGGCAGCTGGAAGCGCCGCGGGCCGAAGGGCAGCGACGGGTCGCACTCGCTGCGGCTTTCGACCCGGCACTTGCGCGGCAGCAGCAGGATGTTGTCGTAGTCGAAGATTTCCATGCGCGGCCCCCCAAAGCAAAACCGGGCGCCTGCAAGCGGCGCCCGGTGCCGAATTCTACGCAGGGCCGCTTCGGGATGCGGCGCGCCGGCGCGCCGGCGCGCACTTCTAGAATGCCCGCGTGCATCCCGCCGCCGCCGCCCCGGACCAGCTGCTCGAGCGCCTGAATCCCGAACAGCGCGCGGCGGTCACGCTGCCGGCCGAGCCGGCGCTGATCCTCGCCGGCGCCGGCTCGGGCAAGACGCGCGTGCTCACGACGCGCATCGCCTGGCTGCTCGCCAGCGGCCAGGTGTCGCCGGGCGGCGTGCTCGCGGTCACCTTCACCAACAAGGCGGCCAAGGAGATGCTGGCGCGGCTCGCGGCGATGCTGCCGGTGAACGTGCGCGGCATGTGGATCGGCACCTTCCACGGGCTGTGCAACCGCTTCCTGCGCGTGCACTGGAAGCTGGCCGGGCTGCCGCAGGGCTTCCAGATCCTGGATGCGCAGGACCAGGTCAGCGCGGTCAAGCGCATCGTCAAGGCGATGGACCTGGACGACGAGCGCTATGCGCCCAAGCAGGTGGCCTGGTTCATCGCGCACGAGAAGGAAGAAGGCCGCCGGCCGCGCGACGTCGACATCCGCGATGCGCACAGTCGCCAGCTGGTGGCGATCTACCAGGCCTACGAAGACCAGTGCGCGCGCGAAGGCGTGGTCGACTTCGCCGAGCTGATGCTGCGCAGCTGGGAGCTGCTGCGCGACCACGACGCGCTGCGCGAGCACTACCGGCGGCGCTTCCGCCACGTGCTCGTCGACGAGTTCCAGGACACCAACCGCCTGCAGTACGCGTGGCTGAAGATGTTCGCGCCGCCGCCCGCGCGCGCGGGGTCCGCCGACGACCCGGGCCGGCCCGATCGGGACCCGCCGCAGGGCGTGTTCGCGGTCGGCGACGACGACCAGAGCATCTATGCGTTCCGCGGCGCCAAGGTCGGCAACATGGCCGACTTCGAGCGCGAGTACCGGGTGCGGCGCGTGATCAAGCTCGAGCAGAACTACCGCTCCTTCGGCCACATCCTCGACAGCGCCAACGCGCTGATCGCGCACAACGCCAAGCGCCTGGGCAAGGAGCTGCGCACCGACGCCGGCGCCGGCGAGCCGCTGCGCGTGTTCGAGGCCGCCAGCGACTACGCCGAGGCGCAGTGGCTGCTGGACGAAACCCAGGCGCTGCACCGCGCCGGCACGCCGCGCAGCGAGATCGCCTGGCTGTACCGCAGCAACGCGCAGTCGCGCGTGCTGGAAAGCGTGCTGTTCAACGCCGGCGTGCCCTACCGCGTCTATGGCGGCCTGCGCTTCTTCGAGCGCGCCGAGGTCAAGCACGCGCTGGCCTACCTGCGGCTGCTCGAGAACCCGAACGACGACACCAGCTTCCTGCGCGTGGTCAACTTCCCGGCGCGCGGCATCGGTGCGCGCACGCTCGAGCTGCTGCAGGATGCGGCGCGCGCGGCAGCTTCGGGCACGCCCGAGCGCGCGCGCGGCCGCAGCCTCGCGCAATGCATCGGCGCGGTGCCGGGCAAGGGCGGCGCCAACCTCGCCGCCTTCGTCGCGCTGGTCGATGCGATGCGCGCCGCCACCGCCGGCAAGACGCTGCGCGACATCATCGGCCACGTGCTCGACGCCAGCGGCCTGCTGGACTTCTATCGCACCGACAAGGAAGGCGCCGACCGCATCGAGAACCTCGACGAGCTGATCAACGCGGCCGAGTCCTTCGTCACGCAGGAGGGTTTCGGCCGCGATGCGGTCGCGCTGCCGGCCGACGAGCACGGCCCGGGGCAGCAGGCGCCCGACGCCGACACCGGCGAGATCGTGTCGCCGCTGGCCGCGTTCCTCACGCATGCGGCGCTCGAGGCCGGCGACAACCAGGCGCAGGCGGGTGCCGATGCGGTGCAGCTGATGACGGTGCACGCCGCCAAGGGGCTGGAGTTCGACGCGGTGTTCATCAGCGGCATCGAGGAGGGCCTGTTCCCGCACGAGAACGCGCTCGCCGACGCCGACGGGCTCGAGGAAGAGCGCCGGCTGATGTACGTGGCGATCACGCGCGCGCGCCGCCGGCTGTACCTGAGCTTCAGCCAGACGCGGCTGCTGCACGGCCAGACGCGCTACAACGTGCGCAGCCGCTTCTTCGACGAGCTGCCCGACGAATCGCTGAAGTGGTTGACGCCGCGCCAGGCGGGCTTCGGCTCGGGCCACGCGCAGGCCTACCAGCAGGCCTGGGCGCGCGGCAGCGGGCTCGGCTCGATCGTCGGCATGGGCCGCGTGAGCGCACCGCCGCCGCAGCGGCCGACTGTCACGGCCGACCCGACCGGCCACGGGCTGCGCAACGGCCAGCGGGTGTTCCACACCAAGTTCGGCGAAGGCGTGGTGCTGACGCTCGAAGGCCGCGGCGCCGACGCGCGCGCGCAGGTCAACTTCGGCCGCCACGGCGCCAAGTGGCTGGCGCTGGGCGTGGCCAAGCTGACGCCGATCGATTGAGCCGGCCCGAGCGTGGTGAGCGCCCGGCGCTGCGACCCGGCGGGCACCGGGCGGCCGCCGCCGTCGCGCCCCGGCCACTGCGGATTTTCCCGTAGGCCCGAGGCTTATCTCAAACGGGATAATGCGCCGCTGGATCCCGACTCTGCCGGCAGGCTGCGGGAGCTTCGATCGTCCTCACGGCGCAAGGGGATCATGGCCGAGTTGTTGCTGATGCCGGATGTGTGCGCCGCCCGGCGGCTCGTGCCGGTGGGCACGCTGCGTGCCGTGCTGCACGGCCTGTGCGTGCTGCTGTTGCTGACGGCGGTCTCGGCCTTCGCCCAAGGCGCCAAGGAGCCGGTGCCCCCGGACAATGCCGATGCCAAATGCGTCGCCTGCCACTTCAAGGAGGCCGAGGCGATCAAGGTCACGCGGCACGGCGTGATCGGCGACCCGCGCGGGCCGGTGGCCCATGGAGGTGCCTGTCAGTCGTGCCACGGGCCTTCGCAGGAGCATGCCCAGAACGCCCGCATCAAGCCTGCCGTCGTCTTCAACCGCACGGCACCGGCCGAGAAGCGCTCGCAGGCCTGCCTGAGCTGCCATCAAGGCGCCAAGACGATGCACTGGGCGGGAGCCGCACATGCCCGCAACGACGTGGCCTGCGACAGCTGCCACAAGTCGCACCGCCCCGCCGATCCGGTCAAGGTCGCGTCCACCCAGGCCGGCGTGTGCTTCGACTGCCACAAGGACGTCCGCGCGGCAACGCTTCGGTTGTCCACCCATCCGATGCGCAGCGGCTGGATGCCGTGCTCGTCGTGCCACAACGCGCACGGGTCCGTCGGCGAGGCGGAGCTCGTGCGGGCCTCGGTCAACCAGACCTGCTACGCCTGCCACGCCGAGAAGCGCGGGCCGTTCCTGTGGCCGCATCAGCCGTCGTCCGAGAACTGCTCGAACTGCCACGACCCGCACGGCACCAACAACGCGCCGCTGCTGGTCAGCCGGATGCCCTACCTGTGCTCGCAATGCCACCTCACGCCGCAGCACGGCAGCAACCTGCAAAGCGGCAGCAACCTGCCGCCGGCCGTCGGCGGCGCGTCGATGCTGGGAGCCAGTTGCGCGAATTGCCACATGAAGGTCCACGGCAGCAACCACCCGTCGGGCGCGACATTGACGCGCTGATGCGGTCGGAAC
Organism: Pseudomonadota bacterium; assembly: GCA_018240325.1. GTDB lineage: Bacteria > Pseudomonadota > Gammaproteobacteria > Burkholderiales > Burkholderiaceae_C > Rubrivivax. Next base: position 9,267 of record JAFEFZ010000301.1, on the reverse strand, counting down.
ACCGGCACGCGTCGGCGCATCGGGCAGCGGAGGTTTCACGATGACGAAGATTCGCGTCCTGCGCCGCCGCCGGCCCGCGGCGGCACCCCGGCGTGCCGGCGCCGCCGGCCTGGCCCTGATGCTGGCGGCTGCGGGCGCATGCGCCGAGGCGGATGGCCTGCCCTCGCAGCCGCTCTTCCAGGTGCCGCTGTACAGCGGCGACATCGACATGGCACGCTGGTCGACCGACTACTTCGAAGCCGGGATCGGCTACAACGGCGTCAGCGGCGACAGCTACAAGTTCGGCCAGTACACCGGCCTGTACCGCCCGGGCCCGTTTGCCGAGATCAACGGCCGCAAGGCCGCCCTGAAAGACGACGGCAGCTACTACAGTGTCTGGGGCATCAACCTGGGCCTGCCTTCGCGGCAGCTCGGCGGCACCTACGGCCTGCAGGGCAAATGGGGCCTCGCCGTCGAGTTCGACCAGCTCCCGGCCGCGCAGACCGACTCCGCGCGCTTCATCTTCGGCGGCCTGGGCAGCAACAACCTGACCCTGCCCGCCGGCTTCGGCGGCATCACGGGGCAGCCGCCTGCGGACGCCGCCGCCGTGCTGCCCTTCGAGCAGGGCTACGGCGTGCGGCTGAACCACGACTTCCTGACCTTGACCGGCGGCGGCGCGCTGGGCGGCGGCTGGGAACTCACCGGCCGCTACGGCTACCAGGGGCGCGACGGCACGCGCGTCGGTGCTGCCGTGATGGGCAGCGGCTTCGGCAATGCGCGCGCGGCGGCCGTCCCCGAGCCGATCGACGACAAGACGAACGAGTTCGAGGTCGGGCTGCAGTACGCGACCGAGCAGATGCAGTTCAAGGCGGGTTACCTGTATTCCCGGTATTCGAACGCCTACGACGCGTTGACCTGGCAGAACCCGTACAACTTCGTCAACGGCTGGAGTGCCGGGTCGAACGTCGGGTTCCCGACCGGCTATGGGCGAAGCTCGCTGGATCCGAACAACGACTTCCATCTGCTCAAGGCCGATTTCGCCTACAACTTCTCGGCCGGCACACGACTGGTGTCGAGCCTGCAGTTCGGCCGCGCCGAACAGGATCAGGCCTTCCTGCCCTATTCGGTCAACATGGCGCCGCTGGTTTCGCCGGGCCTGGACGTGCCCATCGGACTGCCGCAGACGTCGTTGCGCGGCAGGGTCGACACGACACTGCTGGACCTGACGTTCACGACGCGGCCGCTGGATCGGGCCTTCCTGAAGTTGAAGTACAGCTACGACAAGCGCGACAACAAGACGGCATCCAACCAGTATCTGTATGCCGCCGGCGACGTGCTGAACCAGCCCGCGGTGCCGCCCGGCCAGACGCCCAACGATGTCAATTCCGGCCAGATCGTGAACAACCTGCCCATCGGCCAGACGAACAACAAGTTCCTGGTCGACGGCGACTACCGCTTGGCGCGCGGCTGGAAGCTGCGCGGCTGGTATCAGTACATCGGCACCGACTACGAGGTGGCGGCACAACGGTCGCGTGCCGACAGCAACATCAACCGCCTGGGCGCCGAGATCAGCTCGCGCGCCAACGAAGCCCTGAACGGCGACCTCAAGTACGTCTGGGCGCGCCGGCGGGGCGCCGACTACACGATGAACGCGTCGTACGCGGCGACGGTCACGCCGCCCAGGCTGGCCGACGTGCCCTTCGTGCAACTGCCGACGCTGCGCTACTACTCCGACGCCGACTACACGCAGGATCAGGTGAAGGCCACGCTCGGCTACACGCCGTTCGCGCCGGTGGCGCTGCAGCTGCAGGCCGATTGGTGGAGCCGCGACTATCAAGGGCCGAACTGCGGCGGCCCCAACGATCAACTGCTGCTCAACGCGGTGCCGCCGGTGCAGTTGCCGGCGCAGTGCCAGGGCCTGACCAAGGCCACCGGCCAGACCTACACGCTCGACGGCCAGTACACCTTCGCCGAGGACCTGCGCTTCAACGCGTTCTACACCTGGTCGCGCGCCACGCAGGATCAGGCGGGCCGCGCCTTCGCGTCGGTCGCAACGAGCCCCGATCTCGCTGCAGACCCGGCGCGCAACTGGGCCGTGAATTCGAAGACGACCGACGGCACCGCCGGCATCGGCCTCAAGTGGACGCCCTTCGGCAAGACTTTCGACCTGGGCGCCCAGTACCTCTACAACCAGGGCCGGACCGCCATCGACAGCTTCGCAGGCGCGGCACTGGCGGCACCGGGACCGCTGCCCGACGTGCGGGCACGGCTGAACTCGCTGCAGCTGTACGGCAAGTGGCAATATTCGAAGAATCTGGCGCTGCGCCTGAACTACTGGTATCAGAATCTGAGCACCGACAACTGGTCGTACGACGGCGCCACCCCGGTGTCGAGCAACAACGTGCTGCTGTCGGGCCAGTCTTCCCCCAACTACCGGGCCAACGTGATCGCGGTTGCGTTGACCTATTCGGGCTGGTGAAGCGGCCCGGCACCTCGAAAGGAGCGACTCATGAAGACGATGATCGGTACCGCCGCCGCCGCCCTGGCGGTGCTGCTGCCCGCGGTCGCCGACGCGCAGCCGCGTGCGGTACAGCGCAACGGCTGCACCAACTGCCACGCGGCCCAGGAGGGAGGCCGCGGCAGTTCGATGTCCTTTCCCGAGTTGGCCAGGAAGTACGGCAGCCTCGGCGAGGACCAACTCGTCAAGCAGCTGAAAGACGGCTCGACCAACCATCCGCCGATCCGCGGCAACGAAGCGCAGACCCGCGAGATCATCCAATGGATGTTGACGCTGAAGTGAGTCGGCACGCCGACCGGCGGGGCGACAAGGATGATGCGGCCGCCGCCCGGGCGAGCCGCTTGCCCGGCAGCGGCGCCGCTGTCGCTGGAGGAACTGCGTAGGTCTGGATTCATGCAGTCAAGCATCGTGCGCGGGGCCGTCTGGCTCGGCATCTATCTGTTCTTCGTGCTGGGGCCGCTGTTGGCGATGCTGCTGGGCGATCTGCCGCGGCCGCGCGATTTCTGGATCGAGCTGTCCGCGGCGCTCGGCTACGCGGGCCTGGCCCTGATGGGATTGCAGTTCGGGCTGACGGCGCGCTTTCGCTTCGTGACCGCTCCCTGGGGCGAGGACGTCATCTACCACTTCCACCGCAACATCTCGCTGGTGGCGCTGGCGCTGGTGATCGCGCACCCGGTCATGATCTTCGCGGTCCAGCCGGATCGGCTGGCGCTGCTCAACTTCTTCGACGCGCCGCCGGCTGCGCGCTGGGCGGCGCTGTCGACCTATTCGCTGATCGCACTGGTCGTGATGTCGCTGTGGCGCCTGAAGTTCCGGCTCAGCTACGAGTGGTGGCACGGCACGCACATCCTGCTCGCGGTGCTGGCGGTGGCGGCCGGCGTGGTGCACATGGTGTTGTGGGGCTTCTACCTGTCCGATCCGGTCAAGCGCGCCATGTGGATCGGGCTGGCGTTGTTCTGGACCGCGTTGTTCGTGTACGTGCGCGTGTTTCGGCCGCTGTTCGTGCATCGGCGCCCCTACCGGGTGACCGAGGTGCGGCGCGAGCGCGGCAAGTCGTGGACGCTCGTCTTCAAGCCCGAGGGCCACGAGGGCATGCACTTTCGCCCCGGGCAGTTCGCGTGGCTGAGCCTGTGGGGCGGCGCATTCAAGCTGACGCAGCACCCGTTCTCGTTCTCGGGCAGCGCGCTCGCCCCCGGCGGGCAGGTCGAGATCACGATCCGCGAACTGGGCGACCACACCAGCCGCATCGGCACGGTTGCCGTGGGCTCGCGCATGTACATGGACGGTCCCTACGGCGCCTTCACCAGCGGCTGCCCGTCGGACATGCATGTGCTGATCGCCGGCGGCGTGGGCATCACGCCGATGATGAGCATGATCCGCACGCTCGCCGATGCCGGCGACAAGCGGCCCGTGGTCCTGCTGTACGGCAGCCGCGACTGGGAGTCGATCACGTTCCGCGAAGAGATCGAGGCGATCGCGCCGCGGCTGAACCTGAAGGTCGTGCACGTGCTCGAGAAACCCGATGCCGGATGGCAGGGCGAGAAGGGCTACATCGATGCCGACGTCTTTCGCCGCTGCGTGCCGCCGCCCTATGCCGAGCACGAGTACTTCATCTGCGGCCCCGACGTGATGATGGATGCCGTCGAGAAGGCGCTGGCCGAGCTGGGCGTGCCGATGGCGCGCTATCACTCCGAGCGCTACAACTTCGTCTAGGAGGCCGCCATGAGACGCCTGCTCGCCGACCGCCTCGTCGCCGCCACCGCGATCGTGGTGGTGGCCGTGTCCGTGCTGTTCGCCTGGGCGCGCGTCGCCGGATAGCGCGTTCAGCCCGCCGCGGGCGCCGCGGCCGAATCGCTGAAGCAGCCTTCGTAGGTAAACAGCAGCGACACGTAGAACACGGTCGAGAAGATCAGCGCCGCCGGCATCGCCGCCATGCCGGCGAGCTGGCGCGCGCCGAGCAGGCTGAACAGCAGCGCCGCGACCGCGCCGAAGGCCAGCACGACGCCGGCCCAGGCCAGCGCATAGACGACGAAGGCGCCGCGGCAGCGCCACAGCGCCAGCGTGCTCGAGAACAGCGACTGGCCGACACCCTGCCCCTGCCAGTAGACCAGCGGCGGCGCATGCCAGAAGGGCACCGACAGGCAGGCCGCCAGGCCGAAGCGCACGATCAACCCCCAGGTCAGCCGCGGGTCGGCCAGCAGCGCATCCACCTCGGCCTGTGCCGCCTCGCCCTTGGCCAGCATTTCCTGCAGCCGCTCGAAGCTGCCGGCGTCGACCCAGTCGCTGAGCCACATCACCAGCGCCGTGCCCAGCGCGTACAGCCCGCACAGCAGCAGCAGCGCGTTGCGCCGCGGCGCTGCTGCGCGCAGCGGCTCGACGAAGCAGCCCGGGTGCACCGGCTCGCCGCCGCGCGCCGCGCGCGCGGCGATCATGAAGCCCAGCCCGAGCAGCGGCAGCGACATCAGCATCAGCACGGGGCCCAGCAGCGGCAGCACCGCCGCCAGCAGCACCAGCATCAGGAAGGCCGCGAACATCGCGGTGAAGCCCATCGGCCGGCGCGCGTACAGCGCGAAGGCGCCGCGCACCCAGCGCAGGCCTTCGGCGGGTTGGGCGTGGCGCAGGATCAATGCCATCGGTGCACTTCAGGCCAGCGGGTGCCAGGCGGCGGCGATGCGCTCGCGCAGCAGCCGCTCGAAGTGCGCCGGGTCCTTGGGCTGCAGCAGCGCAGCGCTGCGCGGCAGGTGCCGATCCCACAGCCGCGACAGCCAGAAGCGCAGGGCGGCGGCGCGCAGCAGCGCCGGCAGCAGCCGCCGCTCGGTGCCGTCCAGCGGCCGCACGCGGTCGTAGGCGGCGACGAAGGCCTGCGCGCGCCCGTCGGCGAGCCGGCCGCTGTCGGGATCGGTGCACCAGTCGTTCAGGCACACCGCCACGTCGAACAGCAGCGCATCGGTGCCGGCGAAGTAGAAGTCGAAGATGCCGCACAGCCGGTCTTCGCCGGCGGTGTCGTCGAACATCGCGTTGTCGCGGAACAGGTCGGCGTGGATCGGCCCACGCGGCAGCGCACGGCCGGCGGGCGACGCCGCCAGCTGCTGCTGGAACGCCAGCTCGTCGTGCAGCAGCGCCGCTTCGCCAGGGCCCAGGTGCGGCAGCACTTCGGGCGCGACCTGCACCCACCAGTCGAGCCCGCGCAGGTGCGGCTGTTGCAGCGCGAAGCTGCGCGCGGCCACGTGCAGGTGGCCGAGCATCGCGCCCACCTGCGCGCAGTGGTCGGCATCGGGCGCCAGGCGATGGCTGCCGGGCAGCCGCGTCACCACCGCGGCCGGCTTGCCGGCCAGCTCGTGCACCAGCGCGCCGCCGGCATCGGATTGCGGCGCCGGCACCGGGATGCCGTGCGCCGCCAGGTGCTGCATCAGCCGCAGGTAGTAGGGCAGCTGCTCGCCGCCGAGGCGCTCGAACAGCGTCAGCACCCACTGGCCGCGGGCCGTGGTTGCGTAGTAGTTGGTGTTCTCGATGCCGGCACGAATCGGCTGCAGCAGGGCGAGCGGCCCGAGCCCGAGCCGCTGGCACAGCGCATCGGCATCGTCGAAGCGGACTTCGGTGTAGACGGCCATGCCCGGGCCGTCACCAGCTGAAGAGCTGCCACAGCGTGCGGCCCTCGGAGCGCGGGTCCATCGCCGGGTCGCGGGCGTCGGTGTTGGTGCCGATCTGGTAGGCCGGCGCGCCCGGCAGCTTGGGCTGCACCACGATGCGCCGGGTCTGGCCGCGGATGCGCAGCTCGTCGATGCGCACGCGGTCGTCCTCGACCACGATGCGCTGCACCTGCGGCTCGGGCACGCCCGACGGCGCAGCGCCCGATCCCGCACCGGACGCGGCGCCGGATGCCGCCACGGCCACCGGCTTCGGCGGCACGTCGGCGCGCGGCTGCGGGCTCTGCGCCGCACAGGGCCATGCCAGGCAGGCGGCGGCAGCAGCGGCCAGGAACTTCATGCCGGCATTCTAGGAGGCCGCCGCGGCGGCGGCCGGCCGACCGCCTGCCGACCCTGCGGCGGCCTGCGCCGCAGCGCTGCGGGTGCCGAGGCGCGGCCGGCACGCCGCAGGGCGGCAGCACCGGCGCGCCGGCGCCAGGCGATCAGCCCAGGAACTGCGCGACCGGCACGTACGGCAGCCCGAGATCCTGCGCCACCGGCTCGTTCGTGATGTGGCCGGCGTGCACGTTCAGCCCGTTTGCCAGGTGCGGGTCGGCCGCGAGCGCAGCCTTCCAGCCGAGGTCGGCGATGCGGCGCACGAACGGCAAGGTGACGTTGCTCAGCGCAAAGGTCGAGGTGCGCGGCACCGCGCCGGGCATGTTGGTCACGCAGTAATGGATCACGCCGTCGACCACGTAGGTCGGGTCGGCATGCGTGGTCGGCCGGCTGGTCTCGAAGCAGCCGCCCTGGTCGATCGAGATGTCCACCAGCACCGATCCGGCCTTCATCCGGCGCACCATGTCGCGGTTGACGATCTTCGGCGCCGCGGCGCCGGCGATCAGCACCGCGCCGATCACCAGGTCGGCGGCGACGACCTGCTCCTCGATGTGCTCGCGGGTCGCGGATTCGGTGCGCAGCGACGGGCCGAAGATCGTCGCGAGTTCGCGCAGGCGCTTGACCGAGCGGTCGATCACGGTGACGTCGGCGCGCAGCCCCACGGCCATTTCGATCGCGCTCGTGCCCGACACGCCGCCGCCGAGCACCACGACCTTGGCCGGCGCGACCCCCGGGACGCCGCCCAGCAGGATGCCGCTGCCGCCGTTGGCCTTTTGCAGGCAGACGGCGCCGACCTGCACCGACATGCGCCCGGCGACCTCGCTCATCGGGATCAGCAGCGGCAACGAGCCGTCCGGTGCGGTCACCGTCTCGTAGGCGATGCAGGTGGCGCCCGAGCGGATCAGCGCCTCGGTCTGCGCCATGTCGGCGGCCAGGTGCAGGTAGGTGAACAGGATCTGGCCGGGGCGCAGCATCGCGCATTCCTCGAGCTGCGGCTCCTTGACCTTGATGATCATGTCGCTCGTCGCGAACAACTCTTCGGTCGAGGTGATGATCTTCGCGCCGACGCGCCGGTAGTCGTCGTCGGTCAGGCCGATGCCGTCGGCGGCCTTGGACTCCACCAGCACCTCGTGGCCGCCCTCCGTCAGCTCGCGCACGGCGGCCGGGACGAGCCCGATTCGGTATTCGTGGACCTTGATCTCGTTGGGGACTCCGATGCGCATGATGTCTCCTGCCGTGGGGTGAAGGATCGCTGAGGCCCGGGCCGGCCAGCAGCCGCAGCCGGCGGCCGGCGGCCGGCCGCAGCGCCGGCTGCCGTGCGTGCCGGCCGAATGCCGCAGGATCCCGATTACGGATGAATCGGCACCGGCTGGAAATCGGGGTTTATCCCGAATTCGGGCGTGCCGACGGCCGGCCTCGCGGCGTGCGGCCGGCCGCTGCGCCGCCGGCAGCGGCTGCCGGACAATGCGGCAATGGACGACGACACCTTGCTGCTGGTCGACGGCTCGAGCTACCTGTACCGCGCCTACCACGCGCTGCCGGACCTGCGCTCGCCCGACGGCTTCCCGACCGGCGCGATCCACGGCTTCGTCGCGATGATGAAGTGGCTGCGCGGCCAGGTCGGCGCCGGCCACGCGGCCTGCGTGTTCGACGCGCCCGGGCCCACCTTCCGCGACGACTGGTACCCCGAGTACAAGGCCAACCGCGCGCCGATGCCCGACGACCTGCGCGCCCAGATCGCGCCGATCCACGAGGTGGTGCGCCTGCTCGGCTGGCCGGTGCTGGAAGTGCCCGGCATCGAGGCCGACGACGCGATCGGCACGCTGGCGCGCATCGGCGCCGGCAGCGGCCACCGCGTCGTGATCTCCACCGGCGACAAGGACCTGGCGCAGCTCGTCACCGACCGGGTGACCCTGATCAACACGATGGCCAGGCCGCCCGAGACGCTCGACGCCGAGGGCGTGAAGGCCAAGTTCGGCGTGCCGCCCGAAGCGATCATCGACTACCTGACGCTGATGGGCGACGCGGTCGACAACGTGCCCGGCGTCGACAAGGTGGGCCCGAAGACGGCGGCGAAGTGGATCGCCGAATACGGCAGCCTCGACGGCGTGATCGCCGCGGCGGCGCGGATCAAGGGCGCCGTCGGCGACAACCTGCGGCGCGTGCTCGACTGGCTGCCCACCGGCCGCCGGCTGGTGACGGTGCGCACCGACTGCGACCTGGCGGGGGCCGTGCCGGGCTGGCCGGGGATCGACGCGCTGGCCCTGCGCGACATCGACCGCGCCGGCCTGCTCGACTTCTGCGACCGCTACGGCTTGCGCACGCTGCGCAAGGAATTGGAGGAATCGATGGCGCCGGCAGCGTCGGCGGCTGCCGCGGCCCCGGCGGCGCCCGGGGATGCGCCGGCGCGCAGCTACGAGACGGTGCTCGACTGGGAGCGCCTCGAGCACTGGCTGGCCCGGCTGCGCGCGGCGGCGCTCGCGGCGATCGATACCGAGACCGATTCGCTCGACGCGCTGCACGCGCGCATCGTCGGCCTGTCCTTCGCCGTCGAGCCGGGCGTGGCCGCCTACGTGCCGCTGGCACATGACTATCCGGGGGCGCCCGAGCAGTTGCCGCGCGACGCGGTGCTGGCCAAGCTGCGGCCCTGGCTCGAGGACGCGGCCGCGCCCAAGCTCGGCCAGAACATCAAGTACGACCGGCACGTGTTCGCCAACGCCGGCATCGCCGTGCGCGGCTACGTGCACG